>NZ_VOSK01000213.1 GCF_009296175.1 Microvirga tunisiensis
CTTCTTCCTGAAAATCAAGCACTTCAGACGCATCGCCACGCGCTACGAACAGACCCCACGGGCGTTTATGTCAATCCTTTGCCTCGTCAGCGCGTTCATCTGGACCAAATGAATGTCAACGCGCTCTAGTCCTGAGCTTTGTCGTTGCCACAGTCTTGTCGGCCCCCGCGACGGGGGCATGGGCCAAGGATTCGGCGGGCCAAGCCTTCATCAAGAAGGCTATCGAAGGCAACCTGTCTGAAGTGTCCGTGGGACAACTGGCGCAACAGAAAGGAAGCAGCGACGGAGTGAGGAATTTCGGGCGCCAGCTCGAAACCGATCACTCCACTGCCAATCAGCAGGCGATCTCTGTGGCGAATTCCATCGGAGTAACACCACCAACCGAGCCCGGCAAGCAGCAGAAGGCCGTCTACCAGAAGCTTTCGAAGCTCTCGGGCGAAGCCTTCGACCGTGAATTCGTGAAGGACATGGTTGCGGATCACAAGAAGGACATTGCGGAGTACCAGCAGGAGGCCAAGCGGCAGAACGATCCGGCCGCCAATTATGCCAGCCAGACCTTGCCGACGCTGCAGAACCACCTGCAGATGGCCCAATCGCTCAGCAATCCGAAAACCCAGTAGGAATGCCGGCTATCAATAGAGCGTTTTCCGCTGTCTCCAGCGGTGCCTTGTTGTAAGAATTGCCGCCAGGGCTATTGTCGGCCGGTGCCGCCTGTGCCGTGCCGGCTGCTCCAGGCTGGGCGATGGAACACGTCTCCAAACGATCAAGCAGGGTGGCAAACGGCGGAGGAAGCCGATTGTCATTCAGCACCGAACTGTCTCCCCCACCACTGGTGAGACGCAACCTCCTGAGTGAATTCCATTCTCTGCTCAAAGTAGGGGGCACGAGCGGCGCCGATTGTGCCCCCTTCACTCTGGCAAATTGTTCCGAATGTTCAGCTGTTTGCGTCGGCCCGGCAGGGTGGCAGGAATTCCGCGCTAATTTACATTCCATCGTTATGAAGACGGCGATGCGCTCCTCCGGCGGCAACCTGTTTGTTATTCGGCGTCGGACGAAGACCCCGTCTCTCACTAGGCGCAAGCTTCTGAGTGGCTTACGGTCTTTGCAAAGAATGAGGGGGTCACGACCGGCGCCGATTATGACCCTCTGTTATTGCTGTTTGTTGCGAATGTTCAGCCGATTGCGCCTGCTCTGACGGGGGTCAATGTTTCCGAGCCTATTTACAGCCATGGCATCGCCCCAGCCGCAGTGCCCTCCCGCGCGAGCGGGTTCGTTCTCTGGCACTGAGCTGAAGTAGCCCGAATGTCCCCTCAAGCGGAGAACACCGGACGTCACTAGAACGCACGGGATCATCAGAACCTGACCCAGACCTGCCCTTTGTCGGAACTTCGGCGATCATCGGATCGATTATGGCTCACGTCTTGCGGTCTCCTGTGCGGAACGAAGAGAGGAAGTGCCGACCCGGTGCCCGTGCTGGCCCAGGCGATCGCTGCTCTGCCCTGTCACTTGGCTGCCGGCTTTGGTCCCAGCTGAGCTGGTCCTGCCCCCGTATCGATGGTGCTCGCGGAAACCCCCTGTGCCCCGGTCCCGGCCAACTGCGCCTTGAGATCCTGCACCATCTGGAGATGGCGCAGGACGATCGGCAGGGTCTCGGAGGCGAACTGCTTCAGCGACATCTCCTGCCCCGATCCGATCTCCCACTCCAGAAGCTGGGCCGTCTTCTGATGATCCTGGAGCTGACTGTCGGCATACGCGAGATCGAATTGGTGGCCTGTCACCTTCTCGAGGTTCATCTGCACCGCCCGGTGCTCGTCATCCAGTGAGCCCGCCTGCGGGGTGCCGTTCTGCTTGGCCAGATCCGCCAACTGATCATTGGCCTTGGTATGATCCTGAACCATCCGCCGGGCGAACTCCTTGACGGCGTTGTTCTGGCTCTTCCGCTCCGCCAGTCGGCCGAACTCGACCTCCGCCATGCCCCCAATGGACGCCTGGTCGACGAACAGCCGATCCTGCGGGTTGGTTTGATGGGGAGCCGGAGTTCCCGGGGCCGTCTGGGAGGTGCCCGGCAGCATGCCGGCTGGATTGCCGGACTGAGCACAAACCGGACCGGCGGACAGAAGGATCAGGACGGGGAGGGAGACAAGACGGCGCATCGGGCATCCTTCCTGGTTCGGTCATGCAAGAGCACGTTGCGGGCGGCCGACTGATGGCAGCCATCGCCGCCGGCATCTCACAGGGTCATCAGATACGAAACCAGGGCATCCCTCTCGTCTTGGGTCAGCTTGACCCCAAGCACCAGATTGAAGAACTCCACCGTATCGGCGAGCGTCGGCAGACGCCCGTCGTGGAGATACGGCGGGGAATCCTTGATGCCCCGCAGCGTCAGCGTCTTGATCGGTCCGTCCGGGAGCATCACCAGGCCGTTGACCGTCTGCCCGATCTGGTAGAACCGCTCCAGTTTGAGGTCGTGCATGTTGTTGTCCATGAAGGACGTCTGGGCGACATGGCACTCGGCGCAGCGCCCCTTGCCGAAGAAGACCCGCTCGCCCGCGAGTTCCTGCTGTGTTGCCTTGGCTGGATCGAGGCGTCCGAAAGGATCCAGCTTTGGAGCCGGCGGAAAGTCGATGATGTTCTGCATCTGCGCCATCATCGGCACCTGATCGACCCGGTCGGGTCGGTTGACTCCTTTGCGCTGGGCGCTGACGTGATCGCCATTGAAATAGGCCGTGCGCTGCTCGAACTGGGTGAAGTCCTCGATCGAGCGCAGCGACCGCTTCGATCCATGGATCTGCTGGTTGAACACGCCGCGCAGGCTGACGGTATCAAGCCGGAAGCGGGCCGCCTGCGGGCGCACGTCAGGCGTGAGGTGGAAGGCCGCGTTGGAATGGAAATTGGAGTGGCAGTCGAGACAGGTCACGCCAAGGCTCTGGTCGGCGCTCTTGCGGTCCTCGGTCTGGTTGAACTCCTCCTGGGGAAAGGGCGTGAGCAGGAGACGCAGGCCTTCGATCTGCACCGGGGTCAACACACCCACCATCAGCTCGTAGAAGTTCTTGATCGTCAGAAGCTGTCCACGGGACACGTCGCCCAGTTCGGGATGCGTGGTGAGGAAGATCGGCGGCGGGAATTCGGGCGTAAAGCGGTCCGGCAGGTCGAAGTCGATGTCGAAGCGCCGCAGGTTGCGCCCTTCCTGCCGGCCGATCTCGTCGATCTGGTTGTTGGGAAAGACCTGGCCGCCGGTGGCTTGCTTGACGTGGGGCAGCGGCATGAAACCAGCCGGGAGAAGCCCTCTTTGGCGGATCTCGTCCGGGCGCATGGTTGAAAGGCTGTCCCATGTCGCACCCGCAGGCAACTTGACCCTGACACCGCCCTGAACGGGCTTGCGGCCGCCCGACATCATCACACCTGGAACAGGCCGGTCAGAGAGGTCGTAGCGCTCATTGAGCAGATCGGTCTGCCGCTGCATGACTTGGGGCTTCTGGGCCTCGTCAGCTGTCTTCACGGCCGAGAAGGGAAGCGTGGGCAGCGGCCTGTAGGTCGCGTCCGGCGGCAGCGGGTCGGAAACGGCAGCAATGGCGCCCGCAAGGATCAGGAGGCCGCAGGCCGGCATGATCGCCGTGGTAGTCTTGGAGAACATGCCATGTCTCCATCCAATCGTCCCAGGCCGCTCTTGCCTGCCTGGTGTAACAGCCATGGTCACTGACTGGAGAACAACACTACCACACCCTGCCCGCCGGCGCTTCAACAAAGGGCCGAAGCAATCGCGATAGTCCTTTGCGGTCATAACCCCTAGGCTGTGCTCCTTAGCTTGTCGTTGGGGCCCTCGTCCTTGGATGCGAGGGTCTCATGCGGCATTGGCCGCGCGGTACAGACCCACGAACACCGGTGTCGTGCCGGCTCTACCCTACGCATCAATGAATGTCCGGTGGCCACTACCCGGAAGGAGGCCGAATGTCTGCTCAGGCCGAGAACACCTGACGCTCCTGAAGGTAGCGGGATTTCCTGGTTTGACCCCAAGCGGAACATCCCTTTGTACTGTCGGGCCTTAAGAGCGGAGGTCACTGGCAGATGCGGTAGCGGTCGCTGGATCCGTGCTGCTGGATGTCCACGTGCAGATGATCGGCATGGGCCGGATCCGATCCCGGACCCAAGATGGTGGTGAACCAGCCGCAAGCGGCCGTGCGGACAGCCGCGAGGGTCGGGTCTGGCGGCGCCTCGCCCTTTGGCTTGATGGGCAGGGTCGATCCATTCGCGAGCTCGAAGCCCGCGATGTCGATGGCCAGCCCTTCGGCATGTGCCGACAGCTTGCCGGTCTCAGCCCGGTTGCGATTGCGGCACTCGAAGCCCGGTCCCGTTTGGACGCTCCTCAATTCGGTGTTCAGGCTCCCGGCCACCATCGGTGCCACCAAGTCCCCCAACCAATGGCCGAAGGGACCGGCAAAGCGACAGGCCAGAACGGGTTGGGCGCCAAGGCGGACCATCGTCCCCGGCCGGGAGCGCACCGGAACCGCCTTCAGCCGGACGGGATCCTCGATCCGGCAGAGTTCGTTCGACGCGGAGGGCTGTTCCGCGACCTCGACCATGAACCCGGCGGCCCTGAGCCGGGTCAGACAGGACTCGGGTTCCGCCACGGGCGGCGCGGGACCTTGCCCCTGCGGGGCTGGCCGCGCCGGCTCGGCGGGAGCCGCGGAGGGCGGAGTGGGCGAGGGCGCCTCCCGGGGCGGGGGCAAGGGCGGCATCGGCTGCGCCGTGCCCGTGCCCATCCCCAAGGCAACGATCGCCGCAAGGAGAAGTCCAGACCGCAGCATGAGTCCCACCCTTGGCTTCGGGAGGAACGCAATCATTGCGGCTCCGGTTCACTCTTGGAGAGGTGCACCGCAGCCGCCGGAACGGCAGCGCGGCCATTGAACCCGGGGTCTGATCGCGATGGCCACGGTTCGGACGCTCGCCCGTGCACCGAGCAGCAGTGCGCGATGCACAGGCAATGACTCTCCACGAATCGACCTATGGTGCGACGAGCACGCGACGGCATTCCGGCGGAAGGGCCGCGAGGGTCATCGGCGGCCGCGGCCGCCCGGGCGTCGGGAAGAGCATTTGCGGCGTGAACCAGCGAGCAAGCTCCGCCCCGCAGCCATCCCCCGAGGGGGGAGGCTCCTGGCCACGGCAGCTACCATCGCCAGGCGGACACGCGATGCGAATGTGGAAATGGTAGTCATGGCCGAACAGCGGGCGAATTTTGGTGAGCCAGCCGCGCTCGGCCCCGGCGTCACGGCACAAGGCCTTCTTGATCGCTGCGTTGACGAAGATCCGCGTCACCTCAGGCTGCTGCGACACGGCTTTCAGCAACGCGATGTGCGCTGGCGTCCAGACCGTCGGATCGATGTCGAGGCGATCCGGCCGCACCATGTTCGTTGCTGACATGTCCTCACGCTCTTCATGCGAGAGGCGGCGATCCGGCATGGGCGTCAGCCACACATCGGCGTCCAGCCCGACCTGGTGCGACGCGTGCCCGGTCAGCATCGGCCCGCCGCGAGGCTGCGCGATGTCGCCGACGAGGAGACCCGGCCAGCCATTGATGTCGGGCATCTGCTTTGACAGCCGCTCAAGGAAGGCAATCAAGCGCGGATGGCCCCACATCCGGTTTCGCGAAACGCGCATCACCTGCCAGGTCTCGCCATCAATCGGGAGGGCCATCGCGCCCGCGAGGCATCCTTTGGCGTAACTGCCAATGGAACGCGCCGAGAGAGGCACGGGGGCGGTGCGCCGCCCAAACAGCTCCTTTGCTGGCGTTGCAGGATCATCCGGGTTGGAGAGCGGCGGGAGCGGTTGTGGGTCGAGGCTCCCTTTGTCCTGCGCCAGGGCCGCCGTGCTGAGAAGAAGGACCGAGAGAAGCGAAAGCCACCAAGAGATGTATCGCGGCATGACTGACTGACCGAGCGGGGGATGAGCAGTCCAACTTGCCTATGGTAGCTCCGCCCCGTGCCCACGCATATCCGAATGTGCGGGTCGCGCTCGAAGGCACCATGCGGCGTTTGGGAATGCAGGATCGCCGTCCTGACCCCGCTGCGCCCACAGGCGAACGAGTGGCCTTCCTCCGGCCGGTCTCCTTCGACGCCGAGATCATCCTGGAGATTGCCAGGACGTATAGTATACTATACGTAGGCCATAGCCCGTCCCACCCTCGCATTGGGAGATCCTCATGCGCCCGTCCAGACGATCCACGTTGGCCCTGCTCGTCGGGGCAGCCCTGGCCGTGTCCACCTGGCCTGCTCACGCCGCCGGGAAGGTCAAGGCAGTCGCCTCCTTCAGCATCCTGGGCGATCTCGTCCGGCAGGTCGGCGGGGATCGGGTTGAGGTGACAACCCTGGTCGGCCCCAACGGCGACGCACACGTCTTCTCGCCGTCCCCGGCTGACGCCATGAGGGTCAAGGCCGCTCGGGTGTTGTTCGTGAATGGTCTCGGGCTGGAAGGATGGATCGACCGCTTCTTCAAGGCCTCAGGCTCAACCGCTCCAATGATCGTGGCCTCGACCAGTGTGAAGCCGATTGAGGGGCACGAAGACGATCACGACACGCACAAAGGGCATAGCGACCATCGCCTCGATCCGCATGCCTGGCAGAATGTCGCCAATGTGAAGCTCTACGTAGCCAATATCCGTGACGCCCTGATCCAGGCTGATCCAGGCGGCAAGGAGACCTATGAGGGCAACGCCGCCCAGTACCTGTCGAAGCTGGACGCGCTCGATGCCGAGGTCAAAGCCGCCATCGCGAAGGTCCCGGCCGACCGGCGACGGATCATCACCACGCATGATGCCCTGGGGTACTTCGCCGCCGCTTACGGTATCCAGGTCATTGCTCCCCAGGGCGTCTCCACCGAAGCCGAGGCCTCGGCCGGGGATGTCGCCAGGATCATCCGCCAGATCAAGGCGCAGAAAATCCCGGCGGTGTTCATCGAGAACATCTCGGATGATCGCCTGATGCAGCGGATCGCCAAGGAGACGGGAGCCCGCATCGGCGACAAGATCTACTCCGATGCCCTGTCGGAGCCGAACGGGCCGGCCGGCACCTACATCGACATGATCCGGAACAACGTCCGGGTCTTCGGTGCGGCCCTGATGAATTAGGGAACGGCGCGTGAGCGGGCCGAGCCACCCGGAAGGCTCAGCCTCTCTGCTGCCGCATTTGTCGTCGATCCAGAGCCACGCGGGGAAGCTTCGCGACCACCCTCCACCGTGCGGTGGATGTCTTCCCCCGGGTGACCCCATGGCACGCTTCGGCCTTTGTCATCTCGTTCCCGCTATCGCCATGCTCGTGATGGTGGGTCCGGCCTGCGCCCATCCGCATGTCTGGGTGACGGCCCGGGCCGAGATCCTGTTCACCGCGGACGGCCGGGTCTCGGGCATACGCCACGCCTGGACCTTCGATCCAGGCAACTCGACTTTCATGACCCAGGGCCTCGGCGCCAATCATGACGGCAAGCCCACCCCGGACGAACTCCGGGACCTGGCGCGGGAGAACACCCGATCCCTTGCCGAGTTCGACTACTTCACCATCCTGAAGGCGAACGGCTCCGGGCAGGAGTTCAGCGAGCCGACCGAATCCGGCATGAGCCTGGCCGACGAGGTCCTAACCCTCACCTTTGTCCTGCCGCTCAAGACCCCGACCGATCCCGGCAAGGCCTTCTCGGTCGAGATTTACGATCCGACCTACTTCGTGTCCGTCAGCATGGCGGCCAAGGACCCCGTCACGCTCAAGGGAGCTCCCAAGGGGTGTGCCGTCGCGGTGACCGGCCCAGCGTCACCGAAACCCCTGACGGCCCAAAAGCCGCAGCAGCTCTCGGAAGCCTTCTTCCAGGCACTGACATCAACCTCGAACGTCGGCGGGCAATTCGCCAACCGGGTGCGGGTCTCATGTCCCTGACGGTCGCTTTCTTTCCGTTCAGCCCTCGGGCCGTCGTCTCGGGTCCGCCTCGGCCGTGCCGTGGTCCCCGTGACCATGCGCCATGGTTTCGCCTCTCTTAACCATGAAGCGTCATGGTTCGAACCACTGCCTTCGAGGCTCGCCGGAAGCACGGCTCTGCAAGAGCGATCCAATGGCCCTTCCAGGACTGAAACTTCTTCTGGCCCTCGGCCTGATCGGGCTGGCCTCGCCCGCCCTCGCTCATCCGCATATCTGGATCACCGCCAAGGCGGAGATCGTCTTTGCGCCTGACGGTAAGGTGACGGGCGTGCGTCACCAATGGACCTTCGACGAGGCCTACACGGCCTATGTCACGCAAGGGCTGGACAAGAACAACGACGGCAAGCTGACCCCGGAGGAGCTCCAGGGCCTCGCGGACGAGAATGCCGCCGGGCTTGCCGAGTTCAACTACTTCACGACCCTGAAGGTGAAGGGCAAGCCTCAAGCCTTCACGGACCCGCGGGAGGCTCGGATGATCATGGACAAGGATCGGGTCACCATGTCGTTCCTGCTGCCCCTGAAGGCCGCAACCCCCATCGCGGGTCTCCTGGCGGTGGAGATCGATGATCCCACCTTCTTCGTCTATTTCAGCCTC
Organism: Microvirga tunisiensis; assembly: GCF_009296175.1. GTDB lineage: Bacteria > Pseudomonadota > Alphaproteobacteria > Rhizobiales > Beijerinckiaceae > Microvirga > Microvirga tunisiensis. Next base: position 8,551 of record NZ_VOSK01000213.1, read on the forward strand.
GCCGATCAATCCGCCGTGACCCTGGCCAGCGCGCCTCAGGGCTGCGTGACGAACGTCGCCAAGGCCAAGGCGCTCGATACCGCCATGCAGCAGATCCTCCAGGACGAGGGCGCGATCCAGGCCGCGCCGCCCGGGGCGAATTTCAGCGTCGAATATTCCAACAAGGCCATTGTCGCATGTCCGTGACCTCCGCTCCGCTCGCCCCTTCGATCACCAGCCAAGCGCAATTCTGGCAGAGGCTTGGCCTCATGCTCATGGCGGTCGCCATGGTGGCCTCAGCGCTCGGCCTGCTCGCGTTCTGGCTCGGTCCCATCAGTGCGCCCGCACCGAAAGCGCCGTTTGGCATGGGCATTCGGGAAGCGGCGCCGTCCGGCAATATCGGGGCGTGGATCCTCTCCATCCAATCGGGATTCTATGCCAGCCTCCAGGCGAGCGTGCGCGCCATGAAGGAGAGCGGTGCAGCTCTCGGGCCTCTTCTCCTCATTGGCTTTGCCTATGGGGTCTTTCATGCGGCAGGTCCCGGACACGGCAAGAGCGTGATCTCGGCCTATCTGGTCGCGGACGAGAAGGCGCTCCGGAAAGGCTTGATCTTGAGCTTCGCCGCAGCCCTCGTGCAGGCCTGCGTGGCCATTCTCATCGTCGGCACGGTCAGCGTCGTGCTGCGCGCCACGGCGTCCACCATGAACAGGCTTGCCATGAACGTGGAGCTTCTGAGCTTCATCATTGTCGCGCTGATGGGTCTCGTGATCACCTGGCGCAAGAGCGGCAAGGTCCTGGGGGTCATGGCGCTGGCACGCAATCCGCTGGGCACCATGCCCGAGGCAGGCTGCGATCACGTGCACATGCCGCCGCCCGAGGAACTCGACCGTCTCACTCACTGGCGGGACATGGCGGGCGTGGCGCTGGCGGCCGGGCTTCGGCCGTGCGCGGGGGCGCTGATCGTTCTCGTCTTCTCCCTGGCCCAAGGTCTCTTTGCGGCCGGCATCGCCGCGACTTTCGCCATGTCACTGGGCACCGCGCTCACCACGAGCGCCATCGCGGCGGTTGCGGTGTTCGCCAAGGCTCTTGCCCTCAAGGTGGCCGGCGGGCGTGGCGCTTCGGGGGCGATCGCGATGGCGGGGATCGAGCTTCTCGCGGCGGCCTTCGTGCTCGTGCTCGGGGCCTCGCTGCTGGCGGGGATCTGGGCGAGTTCGTGATTGGGGGCCACGGCAATGCTTCAGTGGTGGCGGGAACGGCGGAGCCAAGCGGAGGAGCGAGCCATCCTGATCGCAGAGATCAAACCACGGATCCGGACCGCGTTCGGCTTGGGCGAGACGGATACCGTCGCCGTCAACGAAATCGCCTGCCCGGACCCCGGCTGCCCTGACATCGAGACCGTGATCCTGATCATGCGCCCCGGCCAGAAGACTCAGGCCGTCAAGATTGCATTACCCTTGGCCAAGGTCAGTGGTTCGGACCTCGCGCAAGCCGCAGCCCGCTCGTCCTCCCTGACGCACGCGGAAAGTAACGGAGCCCTACCAAACCCCTAAGATCGGGTACTGGTACACCTGAGACGTCAGTCCGAGGGCAGCAATCCTCACGTAACCGGACGTTCCGAAGGAACCAGGAATTTCAGTGCGTGACCCGCAGCAGACCTTTAGTGATCAGCAGGTGGAACGGCCAACTTCGAGTCAGATGGCAGACGGGCGAGCCGCTTCCGATAGCAACGAGCATGAGATTTACGCTATTCCCTCGATCGCGCAGAAAGAATGTCGGAGCCTCGGACCAAAGTACGGCTCCTAGAGTCATCGACATACGCTTTCCGTAGATGGCAAGCCAAACTAAGCATCATGAAGTCTTCCGCGTTGGACAAGCTCAAGCCAGTAAGATCTTCAATTTTGCTGAGTCGCTGATAAAGCGTATTGGGGTGGATCTTCAGGCATCTTGCGCTATCGGCAACTGACTTCCCAGTGCCAATGTAAGTTACCAACGTACTATACAAACTCGGACCTTTGTTTCCATATTCCAGGATCGGTCTGAGTATGTCATCAGCAAATCGTACGATCTGCTGCTTTGGCTGGTTGATGAGCAATCGCTCGATGCCAATCCGATCATACTGAAGATATCCAAAGCTTCCCTTCGATGAGAGCAGGTTCAGGCTTTCGACCGCATTCTGATAATGCAAAGCGTGAGCCATGCTGCTTTCATAGACGGAACTCACGCCACAAAATACTCTCTGTCCTTCTATCGCCTGTCTCAGGCGAGCTACACTCGCTTCCATGCTGGCCATCGTCTGAGCTGAGAACAGGAAGACAAGATCATCATCAGAATAGAAGCTGTAGTGATTGATCGTTCCAAGCCGGGCCGATAAACGGGAGATCTCCATTTGCAGAAGCACATCTGGGTTGGAGTGTGAGTTCGTCTCTGCAACTCGAATGACTGCGATTTGGCAGTATTGTTTGATCGTGAACCGATAGCGCATCAGCGATGAGGCAAGGCTGTCTCCGGATCCGGCCAGTAATTCGCTGAACAGATGCTGCTTCTTCTTGTTCACGAAGTCCGCGTTGGACACGTCCTTCATGATCTCCAGCGCGATGAATGACGCAAGAATTCCAAGCCTGATGTCATCGAACGCTGTCGCACTGGAAGGTTCTGCGACTAGCCGTTCTTATGCATGGGAAGGTTGATGAAGGCTGGCGAGTGTAGCTTAAGCACTTGAAGCAGCGTAGGATTTGGTTGTTGAGACTAATCCCTGCCACCAATTGCCCTGTGCCACACTCGCCATGCCGGACGATACACCTGCCACCTTCCCGTTTCCAGCCGTTGGCCGCAAGAAGATCACCGCTGCTTTCGACGGTGGGCGCCTG
>NZ_VOSK01000214.1 GCF_009296175.1 Microvirga tunisiensis
AAAGCGGACAATGTTGGTAGTCTCGTTCATGGCGTATCGCTCTCTCGAAGAGGTTCTGGCAGGCTCGACACCCGCCTCGATACGCCGCCCTTCTCACACCGTCATCACCCAGTTTCCGCCATAGCTCCACCCCTTCCTGGGGTGGGAGCTTCACCGGAGACTTGGCTCGGTCTCCATCGCCTTGATCTGTGTCTCGCCGACGATGCACTCAGATGCACTTGAAAGCGATTTGATCCGGTACTGGCGCTCGTGCGAGGTCTTGGGCAATACCTGGATGATCACGTAGGTGCCGGGATTGGCTCCCCTGGGATGGGCTGGAAGAACCGTCTGTCCAACCTGGAACTTGTGCGTCATGGGACACCTCGCCTCGAAACCTCACCGGTACTCGTGCTCGGACTGAACCCATGATGGCCGAAAGCTATTGGAGCTTCTACAAGGGCTCACAGCCGCAGAGATGCTTGACCACCATGTGGCGGCGACGTTCCCACTTTTTGTAACCCATGTAAACAGCTTCGCTAAAATCCGGACCTCCTGCGGCACTCCCATTCAGGAGACAAAAGTCTCGGCAACCTCGGTTCCGACGTGATGTTCTGCGAGATTGCTTCTCTTCGGAAAGCATCATGTGTGGTGTGCAGATGATCGAACTCTGCCATCAGCCAGACCTCCTCCAGCAGGCTCAGGTCCTTGAGCACTGGGCTGAGTGTCGCGAGCATGCTGTTGCGAGGCTGGAGCGTAAGGTCGAGCGCTTGCTTGATCAGAAGCGAGTGGAGCAGGCTGCACGTCTTCGCTGCGCAGGCCGTTACCTGCGCCACGCAGCGCTCCGCGAGCATCTGCACGCCGCCGCCTTGAGAGAAGCGGCTCAGCGATAACGCACCTTCCGGTTCGCTATCCCAGCTTGCATAGGTTGCCGTTGACCGCATTTCACTTGAGGTGCTAGGCGAGGTGCTTGTTCATCTCGAACATGCTGAGCTTGTGCTTGCCTCCGAACACCGCCTGAAGCTTCTCGTCGGCCATGATCTCGCGCTTGTTCTGCGGGTTCTGGAGCTTGTGCTTCTTGGTGTACTCCCACACCCTGCTCACCACCTCCGGGCGCGGCAGGGGAGCCGAGCCCACAATGGCCGCCAATTCCGGCGAGGGCTGTGACGGCTTGAGGAAAGCCGAAGTTTCCTTGTTGCCTTCGCTCGGGTCTGCCTTTCCCGGCTCGGGTTTCTCCGGTGTTGAAGGCGGCATGTAATCCCCCTCTGGGTGGAACCGAGAACGGATTTAGATGGCGGCCACGACCTTCGAGTGTTGGAGGGCGGCTTGCATCAGCCGATCCGGACCAAGATCGTGCCGGTTTTCCATCTGCAACATCTCGGCAAGCTGCGTGCGAGCCCGGTTGACCCGGCTTTTAAGCGTGCCCACCGCGACACCACACAGGGCCGCCGCATCCTCGTAGGACTTGCCTTGCTCCGCTACCAAGAGGAGGGCCTGATGCTGTTCTGGCGACAGGTGCGCCAGCGCCTTTCGAAGGTCTTGCAACATCAGCCTGGATTCCTGCTCGGGCTGAACCATCAGGCGTCTGGCGAAGCCGCTGTCCGGGTCTTCGACCTCCTGTCTGTACTTACGATGCTCCGAGTAGAAGCCGTTGCGCAGGATCGTGAACAGCCACGCCTCCAGGTTGGTGCCGTGCTGGAAATGATCCAGGTTCGTCCACGCCCGCAGGAGGGTACTCTGCACGAGATCGTCACTCCGGACCGGATCGCGGGTCAGATGCAGCGCAAAGGCTCGCAGGTGGGGCAGAAAGGCGGCAAGCTGGTCGCGCATGTATTGCGAGCGGCGACCCGCGCGGGCTTCCTCAACCAGCGCGAGGTGCTCAATGTGCGAGAGCGGATGGATGTGACGGAGCCGTGCCTGCTTGCGTCGTGCAGACCGACTGTGATTGGTCGCTTTGGGAGCGCGATGGCTGTGTCGGCGAGCGGCTTGGGTCATGGCCGTGCTCCACCTTGGCTACAGCTTCACCATACACCTACGGTTGCCCGTCAGCCAGCTAATTCAGGGAAGACAGTAGAGCCTGCGGGCGGCTTGACGCTCTGCGGGGGCAAGCGCACCATGCCTGTCACCTAGCCTCAGTCTGCGGAGGCTGTCATGGCTGAACACGATGACGATGTTGCCCTGATCCGCCGCTGGTTCCAGAAGCTCCAACTCTGCGTCCAGACGGTGGATTTCGCGGGCTCGCGCCCGCTCTTCGCCGACGACATCATCACCTTTGGCTCCTTCACAGCGTTCACGATGGGGCGCGAGGCCACCGAACACGAGCAGTGGCGTCAAGTCTGGGGCCATATCGACCAGTTCCGCTGGCGGTTGGATGATCTGCGCACCATCATCTCTGGTGACCGGCTCACGGCAGTGGGCATGGCGGTGTTCGAGTCCACTGGCTACACCGAAGGCGGCAAAGCGTTTGATCGGCCCGGACGAGCGACGGTGGTGCTCGGGCGGCAGGTCATCGGCGAGGAATGGATCGCCCAGCACACCCACGTGTCGCTGTTCCCTGGCACTCCCTCACGCTCCTTCGGCACCAAGCGGGAGCATCCGCCTGCTTTGTAGAAGAGACAACGCCGCCGACTGGAGGAGCTTGGTGCTTCAGAGCACGAGGCTGAGGTGCAATGACTGGCACGGGGAGGGCGCCCATGACCGAACGAACCTACAATGTCCTGTTTCTCTGCACCGGCAACTCAGCCCGCTCAATCCTGGCCGAAGGCATCCTGCGCAGGGACGGGCAGGGCCGCTTCGCAGCCTACTCGGCAGGCAGCCAGCCGAAAGGCATGGTCAATCCGCTGGCGCTGAAAGTGCTGGGCGACCACGGCTATCCGACAGACGGATATCGCTCGAAAAGCTGGGACGAGTTCGTGGCTCCGGGAGCGCCTGTGATGGACTTCGTGCTCACCGTCTGCGACAGCGCGGCTGGTGAAGTCTGTCCGGTGTGGCCAGGACACCCTTCCATCGCGCATTGGAGCATCGAGGACCCAGCCGCTGTTGGAGGTTCTGACGCGAACAAGGAACAAGCCTTCCTTCGCGCCTTCGAGTTCCTGAAGAGCCGGATTGGCACGTTCCTCCACCTGCCGCTGGTCAGCCTTGATCGGTTCACGATGGGCACTCGGCTTCAGGCCATTGGCCATTTGGAGGAAGCAGGCATGACTCCATCGAATGGAATTGACCTGCATCAGCGGTAGGGTGAGGCCGAGCAGCACAAAGGCAACAACGTCAAACTGGTGTGGCTGGGTCGCTTGCTGAATGCTGGATTTCCGCCAGGATGGGCTCGGGCGTGAACGGCGAGCGCTCAACCGGCAGCACCTTGGCCATCGCGCCAAAGGCGCGCAACTCGTCGAGAACATGCTTCATCGGTTCTGACAGTACGGCTTGCCGCGCCTCCTCCATAGTGTGGAACTCCAGCAGGGTGAACGTATCAGGGCTGTTCTGAGGAGCGGCGCGATAGGCCATGAAGGACACGGCTCCAGGCATCTTCAGAAGCTGGGCGATCCAGTCGTGAACGTGCCGGTTGTAGTTGTTCCAGTTCCGGGTGTCGGTTGGACGGTCATACTGCAACATCAGGTAAGCCATGAGCCACCTCCAGGTCAGCGTTTCTGTGAGGCTCCATCGCCCCTATCAGAGCTTTCTCACGACCCAGACTTGATCGCGAGCACGTAGATCACAACAATAGCGGCGATCAGGAGCACCGCGATCAAGGTTTGGGAGAGCATTACATGAAGCCCAAGATCACAGCCCCGCAAAACAAGAATGCCAGACCAGCAACAACGAGCGCTTCGTTCTCGAAAGAAATGTAAGACTTAATTCTCCTGAACATCATGCCCTCCTAACTTCATGGAAGTATACGTCGTCCTCGACAGCAAGGGTATGTTCGTTTTCAGCTTGGACATGCCCGAGAACAAGCGTCGCGTTGGTGCTGAGGATGCGGCAAGGGCCTTGCAACAACTCAGATTATCTGAGTTTCGACTGACATCAAAAAGCCTGCGCTCGGTCGTCTAATCTCAGCATGAGCAAGGCTCCGAAACGACCGAGCCAGCGTGACGACCTCAGACGGTGGGACAATGAGGGCGGTGCGCCACGCTCCGGGCATTCCTCTCACGAGCCACATCTCACACCCAAGTACGAGACGGAACCGGCTCTATACTACTTCAATATCAGGACGCAGATCGGCATCATTGAAGACCCGGAAGGAGAGACGTATCCTAGCCTCCAGATCGCCCGAAAGGACGCACTCGCCAAAGCTCGCGCCATGATCACGGAAGGTGATCAGAAGGGCGAGGATCGGCATGACTGGCATTTTGAGATCAGGGACCGTGCCAATCAACATGTCCTGACGGTCGCGTTTTCAGAAATCTCTGACGCGAAGCTGACCAGCCAAAGTGGGGCAGGCTAATTGTCAGTGCCACCATCGTGGAGAAGGCGAGCTTATCATGAGCAAGACGCCGCTGAGTCCGATCCAGAGAGTTGTCAACTCGGTCTGGAAGGCCGTGCGGATGCTGGAAGAGCGCCCCGCGCCGACTCCGAAAGGCAAGCTGCACGGGCGGCGAGGCTATGGCGACAGCGATATTCCGGCACCGGATCGAGACCTTGACTCCAAGTGAGCCGAAAGGAAGCTCCATGAATGCTCATGTTCTCAAGTCTGCGCTGGCTTTTAGTGTTCTGGCTCTTCCCCTTGGGGCTTGCCAGACGGACCCTGGAGCAGGGTTCGCGACCGGGGCTGCGGGCGGTGCTGTCATCGGCGCGGTGGTGGGTGGTCCAGTCGGGGCTGCTGTCGGCGGAGTCGCCGGGGCAGCCACAGGCGGGGTTCTCAGTGCCGAGGAGGCGCGACGGGTCCGCACGTATGTGGCTGCGCAACGAAGCCCCTCTATCCAAATTGCTGAACCGGTGACAGTGGGTCAGCCCGTGCCACCTCGCGCACGCCTTGCCCCACTCCCGGCCAGTGTCGGTCTCCGCAATCCCTACCGCTACACCATTGTAAATGACCGAGCCGTGTTGGTTGATCCGCGCACCGGTCGGATTGTGGAGATCATCAACTAAGCGTCTCGTCAAATAGGCATCGGAGAACACGGCTCTCTGCGCCTCCGAGACAGCAGCAAAATGCCGAAGGGGCCATGAGGCCCCTTCTTGTTAGATTCATACCTACCGAGCGTATTTGAACTCGGGAGCCGCCTTTAGCTGATCCTTGGTCATGTTCGTTGTCAGCATCGCATGATCCGGAGCCGAACGGGCAGCCGTATCAGCGGTCCGGTCTGTGGCGACCGTGCCGGTGGTGGTTGGCGCAGTTGGGCTGGCCGCCCCCGGAGCCGTTGCGGTGGCCCGTGGAGTGGCCGGGGCATTCGGAGTGGTGGCCGCCGTGCCATCCGTGGTGGTCGCGGTGGCCACAGCCCGTGGCTCGTTCACGAGTTTGACCTGGTCGAAGGGAATGGCCACGTCACGCTCGCCGATCCCCAGGAAGCCGCCGACGCCCACGACCACGGCTTGGATTTTGCCGCTGCTGTCCACGAGCAGTTCGCTGATGTCGCCGATCTTCTCGTTGTTCTGGTTATAGACATCCAAGCCTTCGAGCTTGGAGGCCCGCCATTGTCCGGGCTGCTCCTGGGTCATCCAGTTGCCCGCGTTCATCTGCGCGGGGGCTGCCGTTGAACCGGCAGGAGGAGCCGTGGCCGAGCCTGCGGGCGGGCTGGTTTGGGCCAGAGCCGGGGCGGCAATCAGAGTTGTACCAAGTAGAGCTAACGCAAGATGCTTCGCAAACATGTGTTCCTCCATCAGTCGTTCTTGCGCCACGCGGCGCATACCATAACAACGGGAGGCCAAGCCCCTTCGTTCGGCTCAACTTTCTTTCTTCAGCGGCAGGAACTGACCCAGGTGGGGCGACATTGCCTTACACCGCATGATTTCTCCTGAAACTCTAATCCCCGTCCTCAGACGGGGTTTTGTTGCAACCCGTCAGCCTCGATGTTGATCACTGCCGTAATCCTTCGCAGGCTGAATTAGGAGCGTGAGATGACCGACACGACCGTGACAAAGGTGAGCAGTGCCTACTCACCGACTGGCGACCAGGGCGAGGTCTACCTCGCATCAGGCAAACGGGTCTCCATGCGGCTGTGGCGGGATGAGGAACCGACCCAGGACAAGCCCTCGCATAAGCACGAGTACGAGGTGGTTGGCTACGTCATCTCCGGACGGGCTGAACTGGAGATCGCGGGGCAGACCGTACGGCTGGAGCCGGGAGACTCCTGGGTGGTGCCCGCCGGGTCTGAGCATACCTATCGTATTCTGGAGACGTTCACCGCAGTCGAAGCGACCGCTCCTCCTGCTCAGGTACATGGCCGCGAGCAGTCTTAGCGTCACTGCGCCAACCGCCACGGTTAGCTGTACTTGACTCCTTTCACGCTTTTGAGAGCCTTATTGCACCGCTCAATGTGATCGCGAGCCCGCCGTTGCATCTCAACGGTATTGTGGCAGGGTTCATCGACCTCTTGCTTGCAGAATGGACAGATCATCGGACCGACCTCTCTGGTGACGGGGCGTGTCAGGCCAACAGCGGTGCGGGATCAGAGTTCCCATGTGTGACTTCACAGTTCGATAGCAAGGATCGCTGTCAGCGAACGCATTGTCGGTGGAATCTTGCCTTTGAGGCACCAAGCATCACTCCAGACGCTCTTTGTGCATGGAGCCTCAGCATCACTGTCATCAAAAAGCCAAGGTATCTGCTCTTGATCTCATGATGAGCAAAGCCCCGAAGCGCCCGAGCCAACGTGATGACCTCAGACGGCAGGATGACGAGGCTGGTGCGCATCCGCCAAAATCCTCCACCCGTAAGCCGCGCGCCGCTGCGAAGCGCAAGGCAGACACGGTTCTGGACTCCGTGAGCGCTGAGATACCCAACGGGATAATGGAAGGTCCAGACGGGAACACTGTCTCCAGCCTCCCGTCCGAACGGGGCGATACTCTCGCCAGAGACGGCAGCTTGGTCGCCGAAGGCAATCAGAACGAGCCGGATCGGCAAGGCCCACACAGCAGGATCAGAGACGAGGTCGAGCAACCAGTGAAGCCGGTCGCATTAACGGATGGACTTGCTCCAACAGAGCCCAATCAGGGCATTGCAAGCGATCTGCCCCGGCCCAGCGAAGAGGCAGAAATGCAACTCAAAGAGAGGCGAGGATCAACTCAGCATCACCCTATGGCCCATGACCTCCAGTCGGACAGCCGTGAGGATGGTCAAAGCTCATCCCGCAGTGCTCCTGAAGGTACAGTTCAACGAGCGATCCGGGTGTGGAGCCCACGTCTTCAGACTGCATCGGATCGGATGAGGAATGTCGCGGGACGTGTGAAGGTCTGGACGCACGAGAGAGCAGCGCGCAGGGCTCAGATGAGTCAGCCGACTAAGGAGCCAGCAAACCCCATCTACATCCTTGCGGCCATCACCCTTGGCATTCCGGCTTTGCTGTTGATCCCGCTGATCGGGATGAACCCCGGAGTCCAAGAAGGCACCTTTGCGACCGTTCTGGGCTTTCTTCTGCTCTCTGCCTTTGTCACGGCAGTGGTGTTCGAGATCAAGAGGCTCGCTGATCAACCCTCCGACGCCGATCACCACTAACGGTGTGAGGATGGCGCTACACAATCAGGCGAGAAGAGCGCGCGCGGGCAGTTAGACCTACTCCTCCATCCAACCAGTGGCAGGTCGCTTATGGCACTGCGTTGGCGGAAGCGGCTTTGATGTCCTGTGGCTTCACCACCCGCTCGGCTCCGGTCATGGTCTTGATGAGGTAAGCAGAGGTGTGTTCATCTCGGGCGGGAAGAATCCGGGTGACACAATAGGTCCGACTCTCTCCCTGACCATGGGGCGACTGAAGACGGACAAGCTGACCGATCTGGAATGTAGGCTGCATGGGCTCTTCCTCAAAGCCAGGGCAGGATTGCCATCGCGTCGCAAGCCGACGCACAGCAATCCTGATTACTCTGAAAGTTTTAGCGAGCGAAGATTTCACAGGTCATCAATTCGTGCCTTGATCTTGATCAATTAAGAAGGTTAGAACAGCAAAGCTATTGTCTTACGATCAACTTCAGGGGTGAGGTAATCCCTCTGCGGCAAGGTGGCTTATACGAAAGAGTGATCGTGATTGTCGGGTTTCATACAGACACAAGGCGTGTCTTTCCAGTATTTCCCGTCGCGCCTTCAGCAAACATTTGGTCAGCACAGCCCGACGCTCACCTGCATTCTCATGCAGAGGTGGCCGAAATTCGAAGCATGACCATGTCTGCTGAAATAAGACAGTTTAGGGATGAACGTTTCTTGAAAATGGGCCGTGCTGAGCTTAAGCACCTGAATAAGGGTGCGGCTCAGCACGGCCCATCGGGGGCCGCAATGCAGAACCAGCAGCATGTCTCTTCTACGCTGAACCGCCTGATCATCGGCACGAACCGAAGCTTCGATTTGCATGGTCTGTGGCAGAGCACATCGCGCACCCTATCGAATCTCGACTTTGAGCACCAGCACGAGATACAGCGCGTGGAGCGCAGCAGAACCGATCTGATGCTGAAGATGCAGATTGTAGAGAACCTTCAGCGAAGGCACCGTGAGCGCCGTCAGCCCTACGTGATGCTGATTGCCGAACTCCAGAAGCACCTCTCGTCAGCCGTGTCGGACGATCTCCAGGCGGCAGGCTGATCAGCTTTTTAGTTCCATCGGCTTATTTGCCCCTACGAGCCGGAACCTCAAGCGCCCTCGACGGGCGCTTTTTCTTGTATGTGCTGATCCTCCATTACTGAATGCAGATGTTGACGCGAGTGTTCCATTGTATCTTCTGCTACGAAGTTCCTCAGCCAATACTCGCCACTCGTAAGACATCTCGGCCTTACTGTGCGTCTTCACAGAGATGTGACTCCATGCCACGGTTAGGAGTCTTGTTCTAACTGGATCATTGTCTGGAATCCGACAGACGCAACCCTCGTAACTTGTTTACCTTCTCTTAACGGAAGAGATTAAGCAGGGGGCACGGATGACTGCGCAAACGCTGACGCTTGTACATGATCGCTCATCGGACGCGGACACCTCGTCCACCATTCATCCCGCAGCTATCCCAACGGCCCTGATCTGTGACAACTTCCTCTTGCGCTCAGGGCTTCAAAACATCCTCCGGGGAACGTCGTTTGCTCTTGTCGAGGCAGCGTCTGCCACAGGGCAAAGAGGGCTCCAACACGCACTTTCGAAGCCTGCCCTAGTCATCGTCGATGCCCATCAGACCACCGGTCATGTGCTTGAGGTGATCAGGCAGACCAGAGAACACTTCCCTCAGGCGCGGATCGTGGCTCTGGCGGATCAGTTCGACCTCAGCTTTGTACGATCAGGGCATGAGGCAGGCGTGAACGGCTTCTGTTTAGCAGGCAGTGCCCCCGAGGTTCTAATCAAGTCGCTTGAACTGGTGATGCTCGGGGAGACCCTACTGCCCTTCGAGGTCCTGCGCACTTTCATGGGCGGGGCTTCCCAGAACCAGGAGCAACCGCTCCAGGGCAGCACGACAGAGCCGAAGCAGTCTGACTTGAATGCTTGCAAACTCTCGGCGCGAGAAAAGGAAATCCTGGGATGCTTGACGCAAGGCGAGCCGAACAAGGTCATCGCGCGCAAGCTCGACATCACGGAAGCCACCATCAAGGTCCATGTCAAAGCTATCCTGCGCAAGATCGGGGCCTCCAATCGCACCCAAGCAGCCATCTGGGCGTCTCAGCGCGTGAAGCAAAGAGATGGAGCATCAGTGAATGGCTGAGGTGAAGATCGCGGTAGGAGATCAGGTCCGCGTTCACTTTCACGCTCCTGGTGCGATGAGAAGTTATTGCGAGGGCGCGCTTCGGTCAGGAGCCATGGCTCACGTTCCAAGTCTGAGAGAGCCTCAGCCCGAGGCACTGCGACAGGAACTTCGTGAGCGGTTTACCGCAGCGGCAACGGCCCGAGGTCTCACCTAAACATTCTCACGGACGTGCCGAGGGTCACGATTGAGATCGTGGAGGTGCTGTTCGCGGCTCTCACCCGTGCCATCCCTCTTTGAATAATCCCTTCTCCAGCAATGTCCTTACTTCTGCCAGTCCAGTCATTCTCTCGGTGTCTCTTGTCCGGACCTTCCGCAAGATCGACCTGATATACTCCTTCACGATTGGCTCCGCTAAGCGGAGATCAGAGGCAATCGAACTCACTTTGCCCCCTTCGCTGACACGCCGCAGGACCTCAGCTTCCACCTGAGAAAAGGCACAAGTATCAGCATTAAGCAGCTTAATGACGGTTCCTATCATTACGGATGCCCAAGCAGAGCCGAAAGTTCCCGCACATAGTTCTCCCGCCGTTCAAGGTAACGGGATTTGAGCATCGCCAGCGCTCGGTCTTTCACGCTCGCTTCTGGCAAGGTCCTCATGAGATGGTCGCGCTCGCGCTCATACTCATCGTCGATCTGTTTCAGAATAGACTGAAGGGATTTCATAAGCGGCTGAAGCTCTAAGGGGCCTGTGTAGCTGGACTCAGCCTCAGTGCTTGAAGTTCTACCCAGTGCCTGAACGGTCATATTCCAACCCTATTCTCACCTTGGGTGATGATGATCTACCAGAGGAAGGCACATTCTTCTGTTAGAAACATGACAATTCAGCAATTAAAATACGAATAGCAAGATATTTCAGCAATAATGATGCTTAAATAGGCGACAAGTGAGCAGAACATTAGCATCCAATGCAGCGGAGCGCTCCGGTTGAAGTATCTTGCCAAAGTTAAGCAAGGGGCATAGGTGAGGCCAAGATCACAGGCATCTGTTGTGCTGCACGGTCGTTCCTGCTGATCCTGTCAGAGCAGCATCTGTTCTACACACCTTCACAAACAGTTCCCGTGTGGCCGAGGACAAGAACATTATGAGCGAGAGCGTTACCTCTCCGAACTACATCGAACTCTGTGCTGACATCGTCTCGGCTTACGTCAGCAACAACTCCGTTCCCGCCGCCGACCTACCGTCGCTGCTCAACTCTGTCTATGCCGCCCTGACCAAGACTGCGCAGGGTCAGAAAGAGGAGCCCAAGGCTGAGTTGGTGCCTGCGGTTTCGGTGCGGAAGTCCGTCACTCCGGATGCAATCATCTGCTTGGAGGATGGAAAGTCATTCAAGTTGCTCAAGCGCGCATTGCATCGCCTGAATTGCTCCCTGATTTTGGATCGTTGCCTCATCTGATTTGCTCCCGAGCTCTGGCGAGCTGCGGGGGCGATGATGAGGCAGGTGAGCATGACAACACGCAATGAGCTGATC
>NZ_VOSK01000215.1 GCF_009296175.1 Microvirga tunisiensis
CATCCCGTCCCTGCCAACGCGTTCCCCACGTTCCAGACCTTGCCGCGGTGAAAGAAACGCAGCGGATCGGCACGTCCGCGCTACCAAATAGGCCCCGAAACAAACTCTGGTGAATAGGAACGGCTAGCGGAGAATACGCGTAGAGCAAGCGACGAACCTTGCCTGCTCAAAGCCGCTTTTGAAGGCTGCTGCATAGACAGCCGCGGCTCGCCTGACCTCATCAAGTGAGCAATCCCGCGGCATGTGAAAAAGCACCGTCTCGCCGGCGTAGTCCTCGACAAGCCAATCACTCGAGATCGGATCACGAACGATCACCATGTTTTCATCGGTCACATGGCCGCCCTCGATCAGTTCCCCGGGCAATTCCTGGTTGGCATCGTTGGTGTGACGGATCGGAACCTCATTGTCGTTGGCCCCGTCCTTAATGCCGGTAACACAAGGGTGCCATCCACTAGGTGCGCGAGCCATGGCCCTGTCCTGTGGTCCATTCCTGCCCCTGTTATACCCTAGTCCGATCTGAGGAGTCCCCGGAGCCGAGAGCTTATCCCCTGACGGTTTGAGCCAAGGCGTGGATGTTCACGGATCTGAGGTTGACCAAGCATCCCTGGGGATGCGGCGTTTCTCGCACTCTCTACAAGAAACATCCTATGGTGGTTTGCGAAGCCGCTTGGGGAATTCAAATAGCACTCCGCAATGGACACACCCGCGCCTAGCGACCTCGACAAGCATTGGGACCCGTTACGTGTCCCCGCAGTTGTAACGTGATCCGTTCAAGGCAGGACATTACCACTTATCAGCTCCTGTTTTTACTGGGCATTAACCAAGAGCACAAAAACACCTGCATTGTGGCGGCCGCCTGCCTGAGCCAGTCCATTTCAGCCTCTTTGTCGCCCAAACTCACCCGTCCGAATGAGCAGCGCTGGATTTCGACCATGTTGCGTATGGGGGAGTTGCCCATGTTCCGAGAGTCTGCATCGCGTTTATCGAACGTACACCGCGGTCTTATTGTGGCTCTTAGCCTGTCAGCCGCCGCAGGATGGGCCTCCTTTGCTCTGTCAAGGCACGCGTCGGTCGAGATGGATCGCCAGCTTCGCAACCAGGTTGCAGGCGTGCAAGCAACTCAAAGTCAGCTTCTTGCCGAAAGGACGAAGACCCAAGCTTCACTCTCGGAGATACCACAGCTCCGTCGAGAGCTCGCAACGGCACGAAGTGAGGTCAATCGGCTTTCTCAGGCACGCGATCCAACCCTGGCGGATCTTCCTCCTGTCAGGCCTGATGCCAAGGGTGCGAACCTCCGGTCGAATGACGCCAACGATGACGTATCCAGGACTGGGTCCATTGGAGAGAAGACCAACAAGACCCAACAGGACAAAGCAGTCTCAGCGAAACCGCCGGAGAAACAGCATCGCAATCAGCAGATTGTGGCGGTCGGGATCGCGGCACTGAGTGGACAAAAACTAGCTGAGAAACCCCAGAGCGGTAAAGCACTAACCGTTATCAGTGAGCTGGATACAGCAACCCTGCGCCAGCTGGCGAAGTCAGCGGAGGCGCCGGTGCGGTAGAGAACATCCTTGTCGCTGTTGCGTTCGCTGTCGGGGCTGAGCCAACCAGCGTCATTAGGCTGATCTGAGCTTCCTTTGGGAGGAGCGTGAGCCATGAACAGAAGCTGTCTGACGGGACTGCTGTGTTCGCTTCCCACGATCTGCGTTGCGGCTGATGTCGTGATCCGCCTGCCGCAAGCCCCGTCGGTTCGGATGGATATCGTTACCTATGCGTGCCAGGGCCTGCCGCAGATCAGGGTCGAGTACATCACCGCGGGCTCCAACGCCCTTGCCGTTGTACCCGTCTCCGGAGAGGCGCTGGTGTTTGCCGGCGTGCTGTCCGGGTCTGGAGCCCGGTATGCGGCAGGCCCTTACTTCTGGTGGACCAAGGGGACCAGTGCGGACCTCTACGACCAGCGGCAAGGAGACAGCGCGAAGCCGATCGGCTGCCAGGAGGTCGGACGTGTCTGATCCAGAAAGCCCAAGTCGGCGTGGGGCTGCTTAGCGCAAAGGTCGCAACCTTCAAGAGGCCTCTCCGGCATGCCAGATCTGCGGATTGCGCCGACAACATAACCCTATCCAGGCCTGCGGTTTTTCGGCACGCTGATGCGAACAGGGAGACAGAGCCATGCCGCATCCTCTTCGGTCATTTGCGTTTGCCACCTCGCTGGTCGCTCTTACAGCGCTAACAACCACCCCGTCCCGGGCTCAAGCTCCTGTTCCTGACCTCGAGCAGCAGATCCGCTCCCGGGCGGCACAGATTGAGGACAAACTGATTGCTTGGCGGCGCGATATCCACCAGAATCCCGAACTCGGCGAGCAGGAGACCCGGACAGCCGGCCTTGTGGCCGAGCACCTCTCAAAGCTCGGGCTTGAGGTAAAGACCGGTGTCGCGCGCACCGGGGTGGTGGCTGTGCTCAAGGGGGCGAAGCCCGGCCCAGTGGTGGCGCTCCGGGCCGATATGGACGCTCTGCCGGTCAAGGAACCCGAGGGGCTGCCCTTTGCCTCCAAGGCCAAAGGGAGATATCTCGGCCGTGACGTCGATGTCATGCACGCCTGCGGCCACGACGCCCATACGGCCATCCTGATGGCCGCTGCCGAAGTGCTTGCTGGCATGAAGGACCAGCTGCCCGGAACGGTGAAGTTCATCTTCCAGCCTGCGGAGAAGGGGCCCAGCCTCTATGCCGCCTTCACCGGCAAGATCTGGGGCGCCAAGGCGATGATCAAGGAAGGCGTGCTGCAGGATCCAAAGCCTGATGCGGTGTTCGGTCTACATGTCACATCCGGTCTGCCTAGCGGCCGGATCGGCTACCGGGCCGGGGCGGCTAACGCGAGTGCGGACGAGCTGCGGATCAAGGTCACGGGAAAGCAAGGCCACGCGGGCTATCCATGGCGCGCCGTCGATCCTGTGACAACAGCCTCCCAGATCGTGCTGGGGCTACAGACAGTCGTCAGTCGCCGCACTGACCTGATGAAGTCGCCGACGGTCGTGAGTGTCTCGACCATCAACGGAGGCTCGCGGTTCAACATCGTGCCGGAAACGGTGGAAATGAGCGGCACCATCCGCACCTATGATGCCGGCGGGCGGGCTCAGGTTCATAACGATATCCGTCAGATATCCGAGAACATTGCAGAGAGCGCAAACGCCAAGGCAGAGGTCGAGGTGATCGAGCTGTATGACCCGCTCGTGAACCACGACAAAATCACAGCCCGCATGGCGCCGGTGCTCGAGCGAGCTGCGGACGGCGATGTCGTTGTTACTGAGCGCTCCGGAGCTTCCGAGGATTTCTCGTTCTTCCTGAACGAGGTGCCTGGCCTGTTCTTCAATCTCGGCATCGTGCCGAAGGATCAGGACCCGAGCAAAGCCGCTCCGAACCACAGCCCGAATTTCTACGTCGACGACAAAGCCCTGGTCGTAGGTGTCAGGGCCTTGGCTGCCGTGACGGTGAACTACTTAGCCGCGGCCAAGACAGATTGACGGGACGATCGTTGAGTCTGATCTGGCGCGTTGATCCACTTTGGGTCTGGTGATCCTCGGAATGCCGCAGCACGCTGTTCACGCGGCAGTCGTGCGCTCGTCCCGTTCATCTTCATTGAGCGGGTGGAGATCGCGGACCATCTGGTGGAGGCGGGAGGTGTCGAGATGGGTATAGATCTGGGTGGTCTCGATGCCGGCGTGTCCCAGCAGCTCCTGCAGCACGCGCAGATCGGTGCCGCCCGAGTGCATGTGGGTGGCAAAGGCATGCCGCAGCACGTGCGGCGACACCCGCTCCGGGTTCGCTAGCCCCACCGCCACGGCAGCTTCCTTGATCTCGAGCAGGGCGGCCTGCCGCGTCAGGGCCTTGGATCCGTTGCGCACCGAGTGGAACAGCCACTGGCTCGGCTTGCCTCCAGAATACGCGCTGGCGAGCTTCTGCCATTGGGCAATGGCCTCGATGGCACGATCGTGCAGAGGCACGAGCCGCTGCTTGTCGCCCTTGCCGCGCACCAGCAGCATCCGGGTCCCGGGTGGTGCCGCGTCTGACGGCAGGGACAGGGCCTCGCTGATGCGCATGCCAGAGGCATACAGGGTCTCGAACAGGGCGGCCCGTCGGGGATAGCCGGCCTGACGGTAGAAACCGACCGAGGGATCGGCAGCGAGCGTGTGGGCCGTCTCCAGGAGCGCCTCGGTCTCGGTAATCGACAGGACGAAGGGCAGCTTCCGGGGCCGGCGCATGGTAGACAAATTGCTCGTGGGATCACGGGAACCGAGTTCTTCCGCGATCAGGAACTTGTGCAAGCCGCGCGCCACTGTGATCCTTCGGGCCATGGTCGATCCGGCATAGCCGCGCTGATCGAGAGCGGAGATGTAATCTCGGATTTGCTCCAAGCCGACGTCATCCAGTCTAAGCCCGTTCTCGTCGAGCCAGGCGAGATAACAGTTCAGATCATCGGTGTAGGTGTCGATGGTACCGGCCGAGGCCCCGAGCTCTGTTGCCAAGGCATCGAGCCAGAGCTGGGCCAGCCGCTGATTGGTCCGCATGGGATCCTCCTGTGAGAGGACCCTGCCACGGCATAGGTTACAAACTTCTTGTCAAAACACTAATTATGCGAAATTTTATATCGTTATAATCAGTGCCTTCCCTACGAGGTTCAAGTGGCAGTACCTTTCCCATCACTCATTGTGGCCGATGGTTGTATTGCGGACGACTAAGTGGGTGTCCAACACATACCGGATGTCACGGGCTGACTGGCTTTGAAGCAACTCGACGAGCAGTGACAACGCCGCCTTGCCAGCCTCCACAGACCGGTTCGAGACCGTTGTCAGAGACGGATATGTAGCGGCGCCTAGCACATCGTCGCACCCGATAACGCCGAAATTGCCAGGGACACTGATCTTCCGATCCGCCAGTCCAGCGAGAATCCCCTGCGCCGTTAGATCATCGAATGCGATCGCAGCCGTGGCTCCCGTAGCCATGATTGCCGCTACAGCCTCACGCCCTGCGTCATAGCTCGGTACGACGGCGGCTACTATGTCGACTTTCAATCGGAGGCGCTCGGCCGATTTACGCACCGCGAGGCGGCGCTGCTTATTCGACCATGATGTCGCCGGTCCCGCGACATAGACGATGTGCTGGTGTCCGAGCTCCGCCAGATGGGCCACCGCCTCGCGCACACCAGAGCCGCTATCGATCAGAACACGAGGAATACCATCGACATCCCGATTGATCAGAACCAAGGGCCGCTGAGCAGCATGGGCTCGGATGCGTTCGTCTGACAAGCGCGATGAAGCGAGGATAAGCCCCTCAACCTGACCTACGAAACGACCCACAAGTTTGTCTTCCTGTTTTGGGTCTTCATCCGAATTGCCGAGAAACACACAGAAGTCCGACCGGTCAGCCTCCATTTGAGCAGCCCGGATCAAAGGCGGGAAGAATGGATTGGCAATATCAGGAACAATCAGCGCAACATTCCCATGGCGTCCTGTACTCAGGGCGCGGGCCGTCTGGTTGGGCACATATCCAAGCTTCTCGGCAGCATCCAGGACGCGCCTGACCGTCTCAGGGCTTAGCATCTCCGGGCGAGTGAAGGCACGAGAGACGCTGGAGCGGGCGACGCCCGCTGCCTCCGCCACGTGCTTGATGGTCAGCTTCTCTTTCTGCCCACTCACCGTTGTCCCTTTAATACCAAACGCCGGCAGGCAGTACCGGCCATCTCATTCGAGTTCAATGCCCAACCCTCTCTTCAGGATGAAATCGCGCTAGTCTACCCGTTGACATGCAACCGGTTGCAAGGTTTAGTTCATGCCATCGACAGAGTCAGAGTACAAGAGTTCACCTCATAGCTAGGCAGGCCGCATTAAGAGGCTATTGTGACGGATACTCATGCCCAGCCCCCTACCCCAGTGAGCCATCGCACCGTCGATCGGCTTCGTGTCCAGAGCTACCGCACGCGGGCAGAGATGGGGGCCGCCAGCGCCAGCGCGATTGCGACAGAACTCCGAGAGCGGCTAAGCCGACAATCGCAAGTGCGAATGATTTTTGCTGCCGCGCCTAGCCAAACTGAAACCCTTCGTCGCCTTCGGGAGGAGCCGGGCATTGCATGGGACCGGGTAACGGCCTTTCATATGGATGAATACATAGGTCTTCCGGCTGATGCACCGCAGCGTTTCGCGCATTGGCTTGATGAAGCCCTCTTTGCTCATCTCCCCTTCGCGGCGGTACATCACATTGTCCCCGAACCGGATCCTGCCGCGGCGGCGGAGGCCTATGCGGCTCGCCTTGCCGAGGCGCCCATCGACGTCGTCTGCCTCGGGATCGGCGTAAACGGCCATATTGCTTTCAATGACCCTCCCGTAGCGGATTTCCATGACCCGCTCGACGTCAAGATTGTCGCTCTTGATGAGACCTGCCGCCAGCAGCAGGTCGATGATCAGTGCTTCGCGCGTTACGAAGATGTTCCTGACCAAGCATTGACGCTGACGATCCCGCGCCTCTTGCGAGCTGATCGCCTGTTCTGCATCGTCCCGGGTTCCGTTAAGCGGGATGCCGTACGTCGGAGCCTCTATGGGCCCGTAGCGACCAACTGCCCGGCCAGCATCCTGCGTCAGCAGGCCCACTGCGCCCTTTATCTCGATGCGGAGTCCGATCCCGATGCTGAACGGTGAGCTCACCGATGCCGATGCCCTCTGTGCCTCCTATCTCGCGTCCACAACGGACCTGATGCAGCGCATCCTGACCGAGGAGCGCACCGCGACAGACAAGGCCGCCGCTCGTCTCGCCGATCAGATTGCAGCCGATCGCCTGATTCATATCTTCGGCCCGGGCGGACATTCGAACCTCGCTGCGCAGGAAGTGTTCTTCCGCGCGGGAGGCCTGATGCATGTCAGCGCCATTCTTGACGAGGGAACGCTGCTCTCCAATGGGGCTCTGCGCTCCATGGCGATCGAGCACACGCCCGGCTACGGCAAGGTCGTGATTGCGAACCAGCGGCTCGGCCAAGGTGACCTTCTCGTTCTTGTCAACGCCTATGGGATCAACGCGGCTCTCATCGATGCCGCCATGGAAGCCAAGGCGCGCGGCGTGTTTCTCATCGGCATCAGTTCGCGTGAGCACGCCAGCAACACCTCACCCGAGCATCCGGCTCGACATCCCACCCGTCAGAACCTGCACGAACTGGTCGATATCGCCGTGGATACTAAGGTCCCCATTGGTGATGCGGTCGTGCGCGTTCCCGGCATGAGCCAGGACATTGCTGCGATTTCAACATTTGCCAATGCCTTCGCACTCAACTGCCTGGTAATCCGCACCGTATCAAAGCTCATCGAGCGCGGCATTGAACCGCCTGTGTGGAGGAGCGGCAACGCCCCAGGTGGCGACGAAGCCAATGCGCGCTTCATTGCGAATTTCCACAATCGGGTCAGAGCTCTGTGAACTCGTCCGGCGATATTGTCGGACGCAATCCCGCGACCGGTGAGGCCATCGCCATTACGGTCGAGGACGGCGTCATCGCCTCGATCCAGACTGTGGATGGCGCCGGTCATGATTATGTTGCACCCGGCTTGATCGACCTGCAGGTGAACGGCTTCGCGGGCCTTGATCTGAATGACGGCCACCTTACGCCAGAGCGGGTGAAGACGCTGGCGGACCATATGCTCTCGGCAGGCGTCACGACCTTTCTGCCGACCCTGATCACCGCGCCGGAGGCAGACATCATCCGTGCGTTGACAGTCATTGCGGAAGCCCGCCGCCGCTTTCCATCGGTGGCCAGGATGGTTCCGTTCGTTCACGTGGAGGGCCCGTCCATTTCAGCGATTGACGGGCCGCGCGGCGCTCATCCAATCGCCCATGTGAGAGCGCCCTCCCTTGCCGAGTTTGAGCGTTGGCAGGCGGCAAGCTCGGGCCTCGTCGGACTTGTCACGCTAGCCCCTGAGCAGCCCGGAGCAATCGATTATATCTCGGCTCTCGTGCAGCGTGGCGTCCGTGTGGCTCTCGGCCACACAGCCGCCTCGCCTGAGGAGATCCATGAAGCCGCCGCGGCAGGAGCGAGCCTGTCCACACATCTGGGCAACGGCGCCGCGGCCACCCTGCCCCGACACCCCAACTTTTTATGGAGCCAACTCGCAGATGACCGTCTGACCGCAACCTTCATCGCTGACGGTCATCATCTCCCGGCCGACACGTTCAAGGCGATGGTTCGAGCAAAGGGTCTCGAGGGAGCCATCCTGGTTTCGGACGCGGTCGCCCTCGCTGGCATGCCACCTGGTCTTTACGAGCAGCCTGTTGGCGGCAATGTCGAGGTCACTGCCGACGGACGTGTCGGTATTGCCGGCACCCCATATCTCGCCGGCGCCGGGTTGCCGCTTTGCGCCAATGTCGCCATCGCCATACAGATGGCAGGGCTGACGCTCGGCGACGGTCTCAGGCTCGCGACGGAGAATCCCGGTCACATTGTAGGCGGCCGAGGCCGTCTCGCCGTTGGTGCTCCGGCTGATCTGATGCAATTCGCCTGGCAGGAGGGAAAGCCCCGGCTCGAGGTCTTGGCCGTCTGGCTGCGAGGCGAGCAGGTTTTCTCGCAATGATCCGTGCCGGAACCGCCCTTGTGGACATCACGCCTCCAGCAGGTCTTGCCCTCTCGGGATTTGCGGCTCGCAGTGAGCCTGCGCTCGGCGCGCATGATCCGCTGACAGTACGTGCAATCGTCGTGGAGGATACCGCCCTCGTGGTCGCCGACGTGATCGGCCTTCATGGCGACATGGCACGGCGCGTCCGAGAAAAGTGCGTGCTGCCTGCCGACAATGTGGTCGTCGCGGCACTGCATACGCATGGTGGCCCCGTCTCCATGATAGGTCGCCTGAGCCATCAGGCTGACACAGCCTATCTTGAGCGCCTGGAAGCTGCATGTGTGCACGCGATCGACCAAGCGGCGGCGTCCACCCGGCCCGCCCGTCTGACCGCCGGATGGGGTACGGACCCCGGAGTGACCCGAAACCGTCGCCGTGCCGATGGCACGATCGACTCTTGCTTGCCAGTTCTGCGCATCCGGGACACTGACGGCGGCCTCATCGCAATGATCACGGCCTATGCCTGTCACCCAGTGGTGCTCGGCGCCGACAACCGGCTTTGGACGGCCGATTACCCGCACTATGTGCGCGAGCGCCTTGAGGCCGCCAATCCAGACGCCATGGCATTGTTTCTCACTGGATGCGCGGGAGACGCCAATACAGGTCACTCGGCACACGCTTCCATCAGCCTCGCATCCAGTACATATCGCAGCTTCGAGTCTGCACAGGCTTATGGCGAGCGGATTGCGGACGCGGCTTGCCAAGCCGGCGAGGTCCCCCTGGGAGAACACGTCTCAGTGGCGAACCACATCCTACACCTCGGATTTGAGCGACGCGAGACGGAGGCCCCAGAGGCCTTGGCGGAGCGTTGGTATCGCGAGCGGGGGACCGCGGATCCCGCCCGTGCAGCGTTGCTCACCCACTGGATTGCCTGGGCAACAGAAATGGCAGGGCGCTCTCTGGAACCAGTTGAGGCGCGCGTCTCCGTGTTGAACTGGGGAGGAGTACCGATCGTTGCCCTTCCGGGAGAGATCTTTGCAGAGACGGCGCTGCAGATTCGCCAGAGCATACCATGCAAACCGAGTTTCATAATTGGATTTGCGGAAGACAATCCCGGCTACATCCCTCCAGAGTCCGAGTATGCGTTCGGTGGATATGAGGTTGACGAGGCACATCGCTACTATGGCCTGCCAGCCACCTTCGCCGCCGGATCGGCCGAAGCTTTGGCCGAAGCGGCTATTGCTCTTCTGACTCGGAGAACTCTCTGACCGGAGCGGGATAAGCGCCTGCCGGCCCGCAGGTTGGCTGCTTGACCCGCAACCGGTTGCATGAGAACCTTCCGTTTGCCAGCTTCGACACCATAAACCAGGGGAACGGGATGATCGACGCGCTGAATTCTGCCATCACAACATCACTGGAGCGGCGTCTCGGCCGCGCGGCTTTGCTCGGCTCGGCCTTGGGAGCGTTCATGCTAGGCGGGCTTTCTGCCGCGTCAGCGCAGACCGTCACCGTCTGGAGCGGCTATCCAGAAATGGCGCCGTTCTACGAGCACGTGGCCCAGGGCCTCAAGGCCAAGCACCCGAACCTCAACGTCAAGGTCGAAGCCATCGCTCTTCGCGAGCATGAGAAACGCATCGCACTGGGCCTTACCTCCGGCGTTGCCGGTGCAACCGTGATTGAGCTCCAAGGCTCTACTGTTCGCCGCTATCTCGAGAACGACCTCCTGCCAAAGGCTCCGGATGCAGTGGCCAGCTTCGTCAAGGACAAGGCCAATTTCGACGAGTTCTTCACGTCGAACGCAAGCTATGAAGGTGCAGTCTACGGCGTGCCCCTGTTCCGCGGGCAGGCTGCGCTGTTCTACAACATCGATATGTTCAAGGCGGCCGGGCTAAGCACGCCCCCCAAGACCATGGACGAGTACACCCAGTATGCCGAGAAACTGACCAAGCGAGGTCCCGACGGCAATCCGACAATTTCCGGCTGGAGTCTGCGCCTTACCGGCGGCGGGCAAGGCATCGCTGAGAAGTTCTGGATCAATCTATTCCAATATGGCGGCTCGGTGCTGGAGCCTACATCCGACGGCAAGTGGCGCGCCAATTACGCCAACGAGGCCGGCCGCGCGACGCTCAAGCAATACCTGCAGAATGTACATGTTCTCAAGACTGTCACGCCCGAGATGCCGGCCGACGCAGAGGCTTTTGAGCGCGGCCAGACCGCCATGTTCATCCGCGAATCCTGGGTAATTGGCGATATTGCCTCCAAAGCACCTAATGATCTTCACGAAGGTGGTGTAACATAGGGCGGTGTCGGTCCTCGTGAGGAGGTGCGCGATGGATGGCAATGTGTGGCGGCCGGCGCATCTGACGCCGGGGCAAATGGAGGAACGCCGTCTGGAGGCCGCGCGGCTGTTGCGGCAGGGGCGGCTCTCCCAAGCCGAGATCGCCCGACAGCTGGGGGCCAGCCGGGCCAGTGTTTCGCGCTGGGCCGCCACCCTCGCCCAGGATGGCCAGC
>NZ_VOSK01000216.1 GCF_009296175.1 Microvirga tunisiensis
CGGCGACGCGCACCCGAAGATCCAGGGAATAGCAATGACCCATAATCCACCTCCCGGTCCAGGCAGTGAATCACAGCTTGCCCTCGCACAGAAGCCCAAGAGTCTTATTTCGAGTCCGGTGCTCTAGAACCGTTTTTGAGGCATGCGCAAAGCCTTGATGGAACCGTCCTGGCGGGAGGCTATTGTCATGGCGTGCAATTCCTTAGAGGGAGGTGCGCACATGAGGACGAAGACTTTCTTAATTATGGGTGTGATTTCCTTAGTAACGAGTGTCGCGACAGCGTGGGCCGGATCCTGCACCGGCCGGATCGATGCTGTCTCGAAGCAAATGGCCAGTCATGATGCTGGCTCCGGACCGATCCATCCAGGCGGCGCTCAGGCAGGGCAGGGAGGGAATGTCAGCTCAACCGGCGCTATCCAGGTGCCGAAGGCTGGAGAGACGCCCAAAACCGAGGCAACGCCAGCGATGAATGCTGTCACTCAGGGACGGGCAACGTCACCTGCAGACGCCCGCGCCCAGACGCAGGGCCAGCCGACGAGTGCGCAGGTGGCGCAAGGGGCAGAAACTGCTGCGTCGGACAACGTGCGTCAGGCGATGGCGTCCCTCGACCGGGCTCGCACCTTTGACCGCGAGGGCAAGGAGGCCGACTGCATGAGTGCGGTGCAGGAAGCCGACCGGCTATTCGGTATGAAGTGATCACGGTCGAATGAGAAGAATTCCTCGGACGGTAGTCGCATGCGGAACTTGCAAATTCGCCATGTGATGACCGGAAGCGGAAAATTGATTAATACGGCAAAGTATTCTACATTAGGCAAATCTTCGGTCAAACCGGGCTGGCGTTAGCTGCGCCGTCCGACGCCAGCCAAGCCGAGACCATACTCCCCTTGGCCCGACGCCGCATGTGGCAGCCAGACGCCACCGAAGCCGAATGATCCCATAAGTGCGCCGCGTGAGTGGCCAGCAGGTGTTGGCCGCGTCTTGGCAAAAATGCGTGCATTGGGAGGAAACAAATGCGGAGAGTCGTACTTGCGACCGTGCTGCTTGGCACGGCGTCGGCACTTGCGCCGGTTGTTGCAAACGAAGACCTAATCAAGATGACCCAAGACTCGAAGCAATGGGCCATCCAAACGGGTGACTACGCCAACACCCGTTTTTCCAAGCTCAATCAGATCACAAAGGACAATGCCAGCAAGCTCCAGCCTGTCTGGACGTTCTCGACAGGCGTCCTTCGCGGACATGAGGGCGGACCGCTCGTGATCGGGGACGTGATGTATGTGCACACCCCGTTCCCCAACAACGTCTTTGCCCTCGACCTCAACAATGACGGCAAGATCCTGTGGAAATACGAGCCGAAGCAGGATCCTACCGTCATCCCGGTGATGTGCTGTGACACCGTCTATCGTGGCCTCGCCTATGCAGACGGCAAGATCTTTCTGCATCAGGCCGACACGACACTCGTGGCGCTTGACGCGAAGACGGGTGCGGTGGCCTGGTCCGTCAAGAACGGCGACCCGAAGAAGGGCGAGACCAACACGGCGACCGTCATGCCCGTGAAGGACAAGGTGCTCGTCGGCATCTCGGGCGGCGAATTCGGCGTGCGCGGGCACGTCACTGCCTATGACATGAAGACGGGCAAGCAGGCCTGGCGGGCCTACTCGACCGGACCGGACAGCGAAATGCTGGTCGATCCGGAAAAGACGACCCATCTCGGCAAGCCGATCGGCAAGGACTCCAGCCTTAAGACCTGGCAGGGCGAGCAGTGGAAGGTCGGCGGGTCGACGACCTGGGGATGGTACTCCTACGATCCCGAGTCGAACCTCGTGTACTACGGGACCGCCAACCCCTCGACCTGGAATCCGAAGCAGCGCCCCGGCGACAACAGATGGTCGATGACCATCATGGCCCGCGACGCGGACACGGGCATGGCCCGCTGGTTCTACCAGATGACGCCGCATGACGAGTGGGACTATGACGGCGTCAACGAGATGATCCTGGTCGATCAGGAAATCGGCGGACGTCCGCGCAAGCTCCTGGTCCACTTCGACCGCAACGGCCTTGCATACACCTTGGACCGTACCAATGGTGAGCTCCTTGTCGCGGAGAAGTACGATCCAGCCGTCAACTGGGTCTCCAAGGTCGATATGGACAAGAACAGTCCGACCTATGGCCGTCCCCAGGTCGTGTCGCAGTTCTCGACCGAGCAGCAGGGAGAGGACACCAACACGAAGCATGTCTGTCCCGCCGCGCTCGGCACGAAAGACCAGCAGCCGGCAGCGTTCTCGCCCCGGACGGGATTGTTCTACGTTCCGACCAATCACGTCTGCATGGACTACGAGCCCTTCCGCGTGAACTACACGGCTGGTCAGCCCTATGTCGGCGCGATCCTATCCATGTTCCCGCCTCAGGGCGAGACCAACATGGGCAACTTCATCGCGTGGGATGCCAGGACAGGCAAGATCGCCTGGACGAACAAGGAGCCGTTCTCGGTCTGGTCAGGCGCCTTAACGACGGCAGGAGATGTCGTCTTCTACGGGACGCTCGAAGGCTACCTGAAGGCCGTCGACGCCCAGACGGGCAAGGAGCTTTACAAGTTCAAGACACCGTCCGGCATCATCGGCAACGTCACGACCTATGAGCACGGCGGAAGGCAGTATATCGCCGTTCTGTCCGGCGTCGGTGGTTGGGCCGGTATCGGTCTTGCCGCTGGCCTGATGGGTGAGCAGGGAGCTGGAGCCTGGCAGACCGCCGTCAATCCCGGTCGCGAGGAGACTGGCAACAGGGCCATCGAAACAGCCGGTCTCGGCGCCGTCGGTGGTTATGCGGCGCTTTCCAACTACACCACGCTCGGCGGCACGCTGACGGTGTTCGCGTTACCGACGCAATGAAGGTGAAGCACGGCTGAGAATGAGGCGCCTAGCATCGACCCGCGATGCTAGGCGTTCTCAACTGAACGGCCGCTAGAAGAAACCGAAGGCTGGAACGAAAGAGACGAAGCGATGGCGAAGAATCGCAGTTGGGGCAGGGTTGCAGCTTTCGCAGTGGTGACAGTTGCCGTGTTCTCCCCCCTAACCCTTCACTCCGCCGAGACGGCGGTGAAGGGAGAGGACGGAAAGTACATGACCACCGAAGGCATGCCGACCTATAACGTCGGGTCGGATGGTACCGTGGACTGGTACACCTACAGCGGGTATCGGCGATATCATGCCGACTGCCACACGTGCCATGGTCCGGATGGGCAAGGAAGCAGCTATGCGCCGGCATTGGCGCACTCGCTCAAGACCCTCACCTACGAGCAGTTCATGGACGTGGTGGTCAACGGACGCCAGAAGGTCGGCGTCGCGGAGAACCAGGTCATGCCGGCATTCGCCCAGAACGTGAACGTCATGTGCTACATCGATGACCTTTACGTCTACCTGAAAGCACGGGCGGACGACGCTGTCCCTCGTGGACGTCCAGCGAAGCGGGAAGACAAACCAAAGGTAGCTACGCAAAATGAAGATTCATGTCTCGGACGCGGCGGCTGATCTGATCGCAGCAGCCGGCATCTCGCTGGCTGCCCTTCTCATGACGACGGGCTCGGCCACGGCACAACCGGCGGATCTGGTGTCGAGAACAGCTTTGCGCGTCTGCGCTGACCCTGCGAACATGCCGTTCTCGAACGAGGCAGGTGAGGGGTTCGAAAACAAGATCGCCGAACTGCTTGCCGCCGATCTGAAACTGCCGCTCGAATACACGTGGTTCCCGCAGGTGACGGGTTTCGTGCGCAACACGCTGGGTGCCAAGCGTTGCGATCTCGTGATGGGTTACGTTGCTGCGGGCGAGGTCATCCAGAACACCAATCCCTACTATAGGTCGGCCTGGGTGCTGGTTCTTCCGAAGGACCGTGGTCTCGATGGTATCGAGGCGCTCGACGATGCCCGTCTAAAGGGCAAACGCCTCGGCATCGTTGCAGGAGCCCCACCGGCCACGGTCATGGCTACGAACGGGCTGATGGCGCATGCAAAGCCCTACGCCCTCATGGTCGACCGACGCTACGAGTCGCCGGCCGAGGAAATGCTCCGGGACATCAAGGCAGGTGAGATCGAAGCCGGCATTCTATGGGGACCGATAGCGGGATACTACGTGAAGAAATCCGGCATGCCGCTCGCAGTCGTTCCACTCCTGCACGAGACCAAAACCGTTCCGATGACATACAGGATCACCCTTGGCCTGAGACATGGCGAGACCGAGTGGAAGCATCGCCTCAACGATTTCCTCGATGTCTATCGGGTGGAGATCCAGTCCATTCTCCTGCAATACGGGGTGCCACTTCTCGATGAGCAGGACAACGCTATCACTGCCCCATAAACTCATAATCAGTTGAGATGGCGTGAAATCTCCTGGGCAAGAGCGTAAACCCGCTGTTCCAGAAGGACCGGACTTTCGCAAACATACGTCAGGGCCTGATTGCGGTCATCATAGATGCGCGTATCCCACTGAAGCTTCTGCTCAAGTGCCGTCCGCTCCGTGGCGGTTTTGCTGTCCTGCTTGAGATTGCGGCTTGCTTCGCTGATCTGGTCGGCTAGCGATCTCTGTTTGCGGGCATACCGCTCAATGCCGTTGATGATGCGACGCCTCTCCGAATTGATGAGGTCGAAGACACCAGCGAAGAGCAATGTCAGCTTCGTCTCCTTCTCCTGTCCTGAAGCATTGCCGAGGCGCTCGATCGCGATGCTCGCTTCCACGAGGCTCGTCCGGCGCGAGGCGAGCGATCGGGCAAGGGCTGCGATGTCCTGATCGTCACGCCAATGGCTCGTCGCTGGGTCGACCGGTGGGCCAGCCCACATCTGGGCGACGCTCAGTTCCGCGACCCGGCGCTGGACACAGGGCCAGTCCATCTCGGAAGATAAAGCTGCCTGCGCCGAAAGCATACCGATGAAAATGAGCCCCAACCTGCCGTGCCAGCGTGAGGGCATGGGCTTCTCCGCAATCAATCAGCCATCGCTGGCGCACCGCGCCGGGCGATGAGGCCCTTGGAGGGATTATACACGAACAGGGACAGGATGAGAAAGACCGCCGTTACCCCGATCACGACCGCGAGTGAGGTTCCATCGAAGCGTGCATAGAGCGCAAATCGGATGGCTTCCACGGCGTAGGTGAAAGGGTTGAGCCGGCATATCTCATAGAGGGGGGGGCTCGATTCCTGAATGCGCCAAAGCGGGTAGAGCGCCGAGGAGGCGAAGAACATGGGAAAGATCACGAAGTTCATGACGCTGGCGAAGTTCTCGAGCTGCCGGAACAGGGAGGAGAGAAGGAGCCCCATTACCCCAAACATCAGGCCTGTCACCACCAGAACCGGGAGAAGCGTGAGATAGCCCACTAAGGGTGCCTCAACCTCCCAGAGATAAGCAATGAAGAGAAAGGCATAGACTTGCAGTAGGGAGGTAAGGACGCCGGCGATGAGCTTCGCGACGAGGAGGAACCAGCGCGGATAGGGGCTGACCAGCAGGATCCGCATGGCGCCGACCTCGCGGTCATAGACCATCGACAGCGAGGATTGCAGGCCGTTGAAGAGTTGGATCATCGCGACGAGGCCGGGCGTCACGTAGACCTCATACAGCACGTATGTCTCGTAAGGCGGAATGATCGAGACGCCAAGGACGGACCGGAACCCGGCCGCGAAGATGAACAGCCAGACGAGCGGCCTGACGAGCGCCGAGAGGAAGCGCCCTCTCTGGCTGAGAAACCGCAGGGCTTCGCGCGACACGATCCCGGTGAAGCAAATCGCGTAGCCGCTCGGTGAAAGAGGGCTCGTCCTTTCCATGGCGCTCATTCAGCAGGCTCTTGCCCAACGGCGGTCGCTCCGGAGGCATTGACCAGGTTCAGGAAGGCCGTCTGCAAATCGGGAGTGCCCGTTTGGGCAAGCACATCCTGAACGGATCCCTGTGTGAGGACCCGCCCCTTGTGGAGCACGACAAGGCGATCTGACATTTCAATCTCGTCCAGCAGATGGGTCGCCCACAGAATGCCGCGTCCTTCCTCGGCCACGAGGCGTCGCACCTCCCTGATGAGTCCCTGGCGCGCTTCGACGTCGAGACCGACCGTCGGCTCATCGAGAAGGAGGAGCGCGGGATCGTGGAGCAGCGCACGCGCGATCTCGAGCCGGCGCATCTGCCCGCCGGAAAGATTGCGGACCTTGTCGTCGATCCGATCGGCGAGGGCGAACTGTTTCAGGACTTGGGCAGCCCGCTCATGTGCCAGGCGTCGGCCTATGCCGTGCAGGGCGGCGTGGTAGAGCAGGCTCTGGCGCACGGACAGATCGAGGTCGAGGGTACGCGCCTGAAACACGATGCCGAGACGGGAAAGAGCCGCTGGAGCCTCCCGCCGCACGTCAAAGTCGAAGATCTGAATCGTGCCGGACGTACTGTCGTGGAGGCGGGTTACCAGCGAAAAGAGGGTTGTCTTGCCTGCGCCGTTCAAACCCAGCAGGGCGGTGAACGAGCCGGCAGGCACCGTCAAACTCACGCGGTCGAGCGCCGTGCGTGCGCCGAAGGCGTGGCTCACGTCATCGATGCGGAGTGCGGGCTGTGCCATCAAACCCGTTCCTGGTCCTGTGATAGACAATACATGATGTCCCGCGGTCGCCTCCCAGCCGGGAGGATTCTAACATTCCGAGCCTGGTGACGTCATATAGGTGTTAAGTCTCGCAAGGATAGGTTTGCGACTTGCAAATGGACGGCATCAGGATGAAGTCGGGAAGTGCCCAAGGCCGTCGAATGGGTTGAGCTTGAGATGGCGCACGGCTCGTCGTAATCTCCCGAATTGGAAACTGCGAGCTCGCCAAAAGCTAGGAGATTTCTATGGATCCACTTCGGCGTGTGCTCCTTGGAGGTTTTGCAGCCCTGGCCGTCATGCCCCGTGCATCGCCGGGGGCGGCACAGACCCCTGAACCCCTAAAGGTAGGGTCGCTCAAGTTCGGGACTGTCAACTGGCTCCTCGACACGATTGCCGGGGACAAGGTCGACATCAGGGAAGGGGTGCGGATCGAGCGGCTCGAACTCGCTTCCAATCAGGCAACGACTGTCGCTCTGCAAGCGGGCGCCGTCGACTTGATCGTCAGCGACTGGCTCTGGGCCATGCGCCAGCGGGCCGAGGGCGACAGCCTACTTTTCTGGCCGTACTCGAACGCCCTGGGCGCGCTGATGGTACCAAGGGACAAGGGGTTCACGTCCCTGGCGGATCTCAAGGGAAAGCGGATCGGGGTAGCCGGCAGCGCGCTCGACAAGAGCTGGCTCCTGCTGCGGGCCTTCTCTCGCAACAAGCTCAATGCCGATCTCACGGAAATCGTGGAACCCGTCTACGGCGCCCCACCGCTGCTGTCCGAGCAACTGAGGCTCGGACGCCTGGACGGTGTGCTGACGTTCTGGAATTTCGCAGCCCGGCTCGATGCAGCAGGATATCAGCCCTTGATCGATATGATCGATGTCATGACGGAGCTCGGAGTAACTCCTTCACCTCCACTCGTCGGGTTCGTCTGGCGTGAGGAACTCTTGCGGACGAAGCCGGATCAAATGACGGCGTTCTTCCGTGCAGTGAGTGGTGCCAACCAGATCCTCAAGAACGACGAAACCGCATGGGAACGTCTCAGACCCGCAATGGGCATCGGGTCGGATGCCGAATTCGGCCGGTTGAAGGACTATTTCAGGGCGGGCATCCCCACACCATGGGGCGCAGCCGAGACCCAGGCCGCCGAACGGCTGTTCGGCATTCTCAGCGAACTCGGCGGACCGGAGTTGGTCGGCCCCAGGACGCGCTTCGACCCCACCCTGTTCTGGGTGCCGAAGGCCTAGCATGAAGTACCAACTGGCCAAGCGCTTAACACATCTTGCTTGGTCGGCACTGTCAATCGCCGTTTTGGTGGGTGCCTGGCAGATCGCAGCGTCCTTCTCCGACCCGCGCCTGCTGCCGGGGCCGGGTCGGGTCGGAGCAACGCTTGTCGAGGCCGGGCTCGAAGGCTCCCTCTTCACCAATATCGGCATCACGCTGGCGCGGGTTCTCGCGAGCTTCATCCTGGCGATGACGATAGGGACGGCCATTGGCATCGCACTCGGACGCGTGCTGCGGCTGAACCGCTTCTTCGATCCCTGGCTGATCCTCTTCCTGAACCTACCGGCCCTGGTTGTCGTCGTTCTCTGTTACATCTGGCTGGGCCTGACCGAGGCGGCTGCCATTACCGCGGTTGCGATCAACAAGATCCCAAACGTGGCAGTGACCTTGCGGGAAGGCGGCAGGGCGCTGGACCGTGACCTTCTTGAAATGGCTTCCGCATACAGGATCGGCCGGTGGCGGACCTTGCGCCACGTGATCCTGCCCCAACTGTCCCCTTACTTCATGGGTGCCATCCGCTCGGGCTTGGCACTGGTGTGGAAGATCGTGCTTGTTGTCGAACTCCTCGGCCGCAGCAATGGAGTGGGCTTCGTCATCGGCTCGGCGTTCCAACTCTTCGATGTCTCCACCATCCTGGCCTACGCCCTCGCGTTCGTCGCCGTCATCCAGATGATCGAACTGTTCATCCTCCAGCCATGGGAGCGGAGGCTGAACCAATGGCGGCGATGACCGGACTCAAGATCGAGATCGACTGCAAGAGCTATCCTCCGCTGGGCGGCGCCCCGATGCGTCGGATCTTCGAGGGATTTCATCTGTCGGTCGATCCAGGGGCATTCGTCTGCCTTCTCGGTCAATCTGGTATCGGCAAGACGACGTTGCTGAACATGATCTCGGGGCTGGACACGGATTACTCCGGCCGGATCGAGTTTCACGGCGAGCCGAAGCCGCGCATGGGTTACGTCTTCCAGACGCCGCGCCTGCTGCCGTGGCGGACCGTGCTTGAGAATATCCTGCTCCCCCTACCGTCAACGGAGTCCGCACGGGAGACAGCGCTCGATCTTCTCGCCGGCATGGGAATATCGGACACCCAGGATGTCTATCCGGAACGGCTCTCCCTCGGCATGCAGCGTCGCGTTGCGCTCGCGCGGGCATTTGCCATCGGCCCGGATGTCTTGCTGATGGATGAGCCTTTCACATCGCTGGATGAGTCGACAGCAGATAGGTTACGCGATCTCCTGATTGCGATGCTGGCGCAGAGGCCCGCTACCGTCCTCTTCGTCACGCATGACAGCCGGGACGCCATCCGGATGGCGGAGCGAATTCTCGTTCTTTCCGGCTCGCCTGCCCATGCCGTCAAGGATGTCAGCGTCGGAATGAACCTTGACGAACGCCTGGACAAGGGGGCGGTCGAGGCGTTCCGGGGCCGCTTTCTGGCCCAATAATGAGCATCACCCAGAGGACGCGTAGTGCCGCGCCTGACTTCTATCGGAACCAATCGCACGCATGAGAAGAAACAAATATCTATTCGAGTCCATGCTTAGGGATCGACCGAGAGGCTCAAAAGAAGCATCACCTGATGCACTCTCGACCTCAATGGTGCAGTCGTGGGTTTTCGGCCTCTGGCTGTGTACTCAAAATCAAGGTCTTAGGCAGCGTGCAATGCTGCGTTGTTTGCGCTCACCACATCGGGGAAGTGGAGGCCCAACTCGTCTTTGCTCAAGGTCTCGCCGTGGCACCGGATGTGGAAGTAAAAGCGCGGCATGGCCTCTCACGAGCCTTGAGCCGGCCACGCCGCGTGATCGGCATACGTGAATAGATTGGGAGTGTCGGACATGGTGGCGCTCCTCAGTCTTGCAGGCGGGAGCAGACGTCCCTCTCAGCCACCAGCGCCTAAGGGGTCGAGCCGGCCGGTGATACCGGACAACGGATCAGACCTGGTCCTGCCCAAGCGAGACTGCGTTGTTGGCGGAACGGGACATAATGGAACAACTCCAACGGAGCCAGTCCCTGGATGTGCGTATGGCGGCATCTGAACCCGTATCAAAGGCCAGCCTCGGGGTAAGGCGGCGGCCTGATGCGGGCTATGACCAAGCACTTTGCCGAATTCTGGCTGCCTTATGAGTGCAATCTCAGTCAGATCCAAATATTCGGGTTGAACTATCTCTCTCGGCCTTGCTTATGTTTCCAGCCGGACAGGTGGTTTGGATCCGAGGATTTGCTGCCTAGCAGGAGGGCTATCAAATATGGCGTTAGTCTTCCTCGTCTGCTTGATCTCAGCTCCCGACACCTGCAAGGAGGAGCGGTTCAGCTTTGCGTTCGAGCCTGTCAGCGATCTTGGCTGTATGATGGGGGCGCAGCCCAGGATGGCGGAGTGGACGAATACGCATCCCGGGTGGCGCGTTGCCCGCTGGAAGTGCGTTCCTGCGGAACTGGAAGAGATACACACGATCTAAGGCAGGGAGAGCACCCCACGGCGACTTGATGCGTGCGGGCCGCCACCATCGACGGCATTCACCAGCAATGAAGTTTTTGATATGCTGCGCCTAAATCCCACGGGGAAGTGGCGCATGTCTTGGGCGAACGTTGTCTCGAGGTGCAGTCTCGTTCTGGGGCTGATGACGACCTATCCAGCCGGTGCCCAGGATGAGGGCATCAATGACTATCCCACGCCAGCCCGCGCCGACTATGTCTTTGCCTGCATGGCAGCCAACGGAGGAACGCGGCTGGCGCTGGAGCGCTGCTCGTGCTCCATCGACGTCATCGCGTCGATTTTTCCCTATGAGCGCTATGTCCAGGCTGAAACTGCCCTCAGCGTAGGCCAGCGGCCCGGCGAAGGTGCAGAGCTCTTTCGCAGCAATCCGTTCATGCGGGACCTCATCGCCGATCTTCGCCGCGCGCAGGCAGAGGCCGAAGTGGAATGCTTTCCCTGAACCCGATGATCCTTTTTAGTAGTTCCGGCGTCGCGCCAGGAGGCATCATCGCTGTGGTTCGATCCATCACTTTCCGCTAAACTTGGGCATTCCCTGCACGAACATCTGGAGCAAACTAACGGAAGGGGTAACGCCATGGAAACGAGGGCCGCAGTCGCGTGGGAGGCTGGCAAGCCGCTCACCATCGAGACCATCCGCATCGACGGCCCGAAGGCGGGTGAGGTGCTCGTGGAGGTGATGGCGACGGGCGTCTGCCACACG
>NZ_VOSK01000217.1 GCF_009296175.1 Microvirga tunisiensis
TGCGGCTATGAGGACTGCAACGACTTCGGCCCGCTGCGCGCTGACCCGGCGTTCAAGCTCGCCTGCGGACACTGGCCGGAGAGCGGGGCTGACCTCGCCTCGCAGCCGACCCTCTCGCGCCTGGAGAACACTCCGACAATCCGTGATGCGATCCGCCTGACCTATGCTCTGGTGGATCAGTGGATGGCCAGCTACGCTACCGCGCCGGATGGGGTCGTGCTGGACGTCGATGACACCTGCGACGTGGTGCATGGGCATCAGCAGCTGTCGCTGTTCAACGCCCACTATGACGAGCGCTGCTTTCTGCCGATCCATGTCTACGACAGCGCCACCGGCCGCCCCGTCGCCATCGTGCTGCGGCCGGGCAAAACACCCTCGGGCGTCGAAGTGCGGGCGCATCTGCGTCGGCTGGTGCGGCGCATCCGCAGGCGCTGGCCTCTCACGCGCATCACGATCCGGGGCGACAGTCATTATGCCCGTCCCGAGGCCATGGAGTTCTGCGAGCAGAACGGCCTCAGCTACATCTTCGGACTGGCCGGCACCCGGCCACTCACCGCCAAAGTCCAGAATGAGGCGGATGCGGTGCGCACCCAGCGGGCGGTGGAAGACAGTAAGGTGGTACGCGGCTTTGCCGAGACGACGCACCGGGCCAAGAGCTGGTCGTGCGAGCGCCGGGTGGTGGCTCGGATCGAGGCGACCCGTTTGGGGCTCGACATCCGCTTTGTCGTCACCAACCTGACCGGGACCAGCCCGCGCGTCATCTACGAGAACCTGTATTGTGCCCGCGGCCAGGCAGAGAACTGGATCAAGTTCCACAAGGCGCAACTCGCCTCCGACCGGACCTCGTGCCGGCGCGCCGTGGCCAACCAGGTTCGGCTGGTGCTGCATACGGCCGCCTATTGGCTGATGCTGGCGGTGCGGGAGGCCATCCCGGCTGTGCGCGATCTCGCCCGGGCGGAGTTCGCAACGCTGCGGTTGCGCCTGCTCAAGATCGCCGTGCGGGTGCAGGAAACCACCAGTCGCATCCGGCTGGCCTTTGCCTCCTGTTGCCCGGACGCCGACCTCTTCCGCCGCCTTGCGGGGACGCTTGCACCCCAGCCCCGGGCGGCCTCACCCTGAGCGACGGGGCTGCTGTCGCCCCGGTCACCCCATGTCTTCTCCGCCAACGCGTTCCGACGTTCCAAACCTCGCCGCGATGAAAAAGGCGCAACAGATTGGCTCGCCCAAGCCGCAAGTCAGGTCATCGCAACCAGCGCAGGTGAATACGATCGGTTAGATCGCGAGGTTGGTTGATTGCTCGCGCGCGCTTGCCCTCCTAACGCGGTTTGATCTCACGCTTGAAATGGCTCCGGCGTGAAGGGCGAGCGCTCCACCAGCAGGATCCTGGCGGCCACGCCGACTGACCGGAGCCCATCGAGAATTCTCTGCATCTGCTCGGATTCCTGGGCCTTGCGGGCATCCTCAACAGTACGGAACTCCAGCATGGTGATCGTGTCCGGGCTGGCTCCATCAGTCGTACGATAGGCCATAAAGGACACTGCACCTGGGATTTGCAGAAGCTGTGCGATCCAATCCCGGACATGCTGGTTGTAATTGTTCCAGCGATGAGACTCGGTCGGGCGGTCATACTGAAACATGACATAGGCCATGGGATACCTCCTTGAAGGCTTGCGCTATCACAGCACACCGGAGCCATCCGTCATAGCGCTCCGAAGGATGCGCCCCCGGCTTCAGCCGCGTGGTCTAGGCAAAATTAATC
Organism: Microvirga tunisiensis; assembly: GCF_009296175.1. Classification (GTDB taxonomy): domain Bacteria; phylum Pseudomonadota; class Alphaproteobacteria; order Rhizobiales; family Beijerinckiaceae; genus Microvirga; species Microvirga tunisiensis. The sequence goes on from NZ_VOSK01000217.1 coordinate 1,760, forward strand.
GGAGCGACGATCGCTCGTGACTTCATTGGCGTTGATCACACGCGCCAAGAGGTCTTGCAGGGTCTCCCGCTCCCGTTCCGACAGGGCAGCCATCACCCGATCCCGCACCGCAACGATCGCCGGGTATAATCGTGCATAGAGTTCGAGCCCTTCTGGTGAGAGGCTGAGAAGGCGCAGGTCGCGTCCGTGTTTCCCCGGTGTCCGGCTGACGAGCCCCAGAAGCTCAAGGTGCCTGACCATCCGCTGGGCACTCGCGAGGTCAATGCCGATCCGCTCGGCCAGTCGCCGCTCGTCGATGTTCGGCGCATCGTGGAGGGAGGCCAAAACCGCAGGTTCGACCAGTGTCAGGCCCTCTGGCTTGGTCACATCCACCAGCGCGCGGTTCAGGATGGTATGGAAGCGTCGCCCCAGATTGAACTCACTGCGGCGGTGAACCGGGGGCAGCGCCCGAGACAGCGGATGATCAGACGGGCGGGCCAAATAAGCCCGTAGGGGCGCATCCAGGTTTTTGACGAGTTGCGTCCCGAGGTCGTCAAAGGCCAGTGGCAGCACCCTGGACACGTAGTCATAGGCTGTTCCTGAGAGGCAGACCAATCCCGGCTGTGCCAGCTTCTCCATGCGGGCGGCAATGTTCACCCCATCACCAAACATGTCGCCGTCCCGAACCATGACTTCTCCAACATGGACGCCGATCCGGAAGGTGAGGCGACGGTCCTTGGGGGTTTCCTCGTTGGCCGCGGCAATCCTCTCCTGAATGCCGACCGCACATTGGACCGCATCGACGACGCTTGGGAACTCCGCGAGAATACTGTCGCCCGCGGTGTTGGCCGTGCGACCGCCGTGTTGGGTGATGTGCCGATCCATGATCTCGCGGCGGGAGTCGAGCAGGGCCAGAGTTCCGGTCTCATCCGCATTCATCAGCCGCACATAGCCTGCCACGTCAGCGTAGAAGATCGCTGCGAGGCGGCGTTGTATGACTGAGGCGCGCTTGTTCATCCTCGGGTACCGCCCTTCCTGGGCCTGCCCAGGCCCAAGTCGCATCAGTCGAACCTCTCAGTCGACAGGATAATCGACCAGTGCTGAGCCCCGCTCCTGACAGGCAGGCGACCCCGGCAAAATTGCAAGGACCCGCCTTCCCGATCGGGGTCCTCTCACCAGTGGTAGCGGATCGTGAGCGTGCAAACGGCGAGAATGCCAGCCATCAGGAGGAGTGAAATCAACGCTTGGGACAGCATCACATGAATCCCAAGATCACGGCCCCGCAGAACAGGACGGCCAGAGCCGCAGCAAAGAGCGCTTCGTTTTCGTAAGATATGTAGGACCTGATTCTCTGAACCATGATGTCCTCCTAACTTTATTGAAGTATACACGCTTATTAACCCTAAGTATATGATCGTCTTGAAGCATGAACTATTCGATAGGGCCGGAGAGAAGTGGCAAGCTATGGACGTAATCCAGGAGCTTAGAAACTTGGAAATCCGATCACTATGCTTCTCGGATCCTCCTGGATCTCGTCTTGATCATGCGTACAGCAGAGTCCGATTAATGCATTTGGCAATGAGGCAGCCGCCGCCCGGGATTTGAAGAGCGGCACGGGCCTCGGTGTCCAGAGAAGGTTGTCTTGATCACCCTGAGACACGCCGTGAGCGTGAACGGCAAGCCTCCTCCGGCGTCTAAGGCTAGAGTAGACTGCAACCGCCGATCAGAGCGACAGCGGAGGGTGCTTATGGACGAGGTGGCTCAACTCGCCCGGCAGTTGCTGGACAGCGGCGTAACAAGGCTGTCTGAGCGCGAGCAGCGGGTAATTCTCCACATTGCCAAGCGTTCGCATGTCGCCCGAAATGTGAACAGTGTTCTGGAAGAACAGCAGACATTGGGCGAACGCCTCGCGGATCGGGTCGCTCAATTTGGCGGCTCCTGGACCTTCATCACGATCTTCACGGGGATGCTCATGGCTTGGATCGTCCTGAACAGCGTTGCCCTGGTCCGCATCGGCGGAGGCTTTGATCCATACCCCTACATTTTCCTGAACCTGATCCTGTCGATGGTTGCCGCGCTCCAAGCCCCTGTGATCCTGATGTCTCAGAACCGACAAGCCGCCAGGGATCGGTTGGCGGCAAGCCTGGATTACGAGGTCAACTTGAAGGCGGAGGTTGAGATCATGGCCCTCCATGACAAGCTTGACCGCATTCGCGTCGAGCATCTCGAAGGCTTGCTTCAGGATCAGACGCAGCGAGTTGAGGAGTTGGACAAGCTGGTGCGGGCAACGCTCGCCAAGCCACTCTCAAGCTGATCTGCCACATATTAAGGCCTTACCGCCCTGGATCGCCTATGAGCCATGAGTCTGCCCCAAGCCTGCGCCGACGTGCTCTACTGCGACAAGCCCATCGACATGTGCCAGCTCGCATAAGTCCTTTTCGGCTGAGATGCTGCACTGAGTTCGTCACACGCCTTGGCAAATGTCTGGAAATGGCAGATTGCGTTGACAAAGTCGGCATCCAGACGGGCTGGGACATCGATGCAGCTTGCCTTGTTGAGGTTAGGACTGTGGTGAGGTGTATCCTTTGGGCCTTCTCAGGCTTCTTGGATCATCTGAGGCCCTGGTGAAGTGACCAGTTTGGCAAGCTTTCTCAGGTTCTGAGCCGTTGCTGCCAGCAGGAACTCATCCTGAGCCCCGCAAGGGCCGCACAGCCGCAGGCGTCCCATCTTCAGGATCCGCTTGAGATGGGCAAACAGCATCTCGATGCGCTTGCGACCCTGACGTGACCGCTCAAAGGCCGGCGTGCCCCTCAAGGAGCGCACGACCTCCCGGGCATGCTCATAGATGCTGCGCGGGATCTTGCGGGCCGGCGTGTTAGGACAGCACTGTTCCTTCAGCGGACAGGGCCCGCAATCGAACGTGCTGCCTCGGTAGAGGCGCGTCGTGCCCGCGTTCACAACCGTACCGCTGGTGGTCAGGGTCTTGCCCTCAGTATAGGTGTAGGTGTCCGCCTCCGGGTTATAGCTGAAGTCCACCATGCGCCTCAGCAGGTGATCGGAGGGGACGTGATCCTCGAGCTGGAACTCATAGAACAGGCTCTCCTGCATCACGAGACGCTCGCCCATCACGGCCCGATCCTCCGCTGAGAATGCCTCATCAGGGAATCACGATCTGCCGCTCATCACGAGGACTTTTTCAACGAAATCGGCACGAGGCAGACGAGGGCCGAACTTCCGTAGTCATAGGGTAAGCTGACCTTTATAAGGTCACGCCCAACGGCTCAGGTTGACCCATAGCTGCCCTTTACGGTGTGCCGGGTACAGCGGTTTCCTGTCCAAATCTCAGGGGTTCACCCGATACAATCGTGAAGCGAGCCAGCTAGATATCCTGAGAGTTGTCCACTCACGGGAGCGACTTGCGCCATTGCCACGCTTCCTGTCGTTGAGCCCCCAAAGCAAGGAAGTTCGGAATGACGCGCGTGTCTGGTGATCTTCCTATGCCTGTGAAGCCTCAGCCGGCCTCCGTCTCCGATCAGGAGATCAGTGACGCCTACAACTACCTGCTCGGCCGCCTGCTGGTGACGCGCCAGCAGCAGCTCGACTTCAAGGACGGGTTCAAGTGGAACGGGATCCTCCACCGCAAGCCCGGCGCGGTCGATTGGCCCAATCCCAACCTCGACGTCGCGTATTCCGAGGCCTGGGTTGCCGTGGACGAGAACAGTTACACAATCGTGTCCGTACCCAAGATTGAGGGCCGCTACTACACGGTGCAGGTCCTCAACGGCTGGGGTGAGACGCTCGCCAACATCAACGAGCGTGTTTTCCCAAGACGCCCTTACGGGGACTTCGCCGTTTGCCTCCAGGGCGCGACCGTGTCCCTGCCGGCCGATGTCCAGCGCATCGACCTGCCGGTCAGGTCTGCACGCGTCCTCGCCCGCGTCGCCCTCGGTGACGACTGGGACCAAGCCGTCGCGTTGCAGCATCAGATCACGGTCAGAGCGACTGGGACCCCAACACTCCCGGAGATCCCAACGACGCCGATCTTCGACCTGGAAAACCTGCCCGGCGTGGAGGCCTTCGATGCGGCGGACATCGCCCTCGACAGCGAGCGCGACCTCAACCCGGGCATGGAGCCGTTGCAGGAGAAGGCTCGCGCCATCGCCAGGGCCGTCAAGGATCCCGAGCAGCGGGCGCGGGTCGACAAGGCCATCCGCACGGTGGCGTTTGCCGATTTCGCCAAGGCCGGACCGCCCATCGGTCATGGCACGATCCGCAACGGCTGGGCCCGCCCGGCGGTGGTCGGAGCCTACAACATCGACTACCTGGCCCGCACCCTGATCAATTACGGCGGCATCTGGGCCAACATCGCCCCGGAGGTCATGTACTACCGCGCCAGCACCGACGGCACCGGAGCTCCGCTGTCCGGCGACAATGCTTACACCATGACCTTCTCCAAGGATCAGCTCCCGGCCCATTACGCGAACTACTTCTGGTCGGTGATCGCGGTGGACACCAGGCACTTCCGCGTCCTGCCCAATCCGAAGGAGAAGTACCTGATCAACGAGCAGTCGAAGCCCGAATACGGTCCGGATGGCTCGTTGACCTTCCACTTCGCCGCCGAGAAGCCCGCGGACGTGCCGGAGGGCAACTGGCTGCCGATGCCGAAAGGCTCGGTCTATCGTCTCACCTTCCGTTTCTACGGCCCTATCGACGGGGTGTCGAATGGCACCTATTGGCCACCGGCGCTGCGCCGCGTGAACTGAGCCCAACCGGGGAGTAGGCGATGACGCCGAGGGCACAAAAAGAGGGTCGGGCCATGATGATCCAACGAGCTTGGCAGGCCATGCCGGCCGGACCCGACACCAGCGTCAAGATCACCGAGCCTTATGCCAGGATGGTTGCCCGCGATGCCTATTTCTGGGCTTGGCCATTGGTGAACATCTATAACCGCCGCCTCGCCTTCAGGCAGGCGCCACGGGTCGGCCTCATGAATGGCGTGCTGCCCTTCGCGCCTCTCAACGCACTGTCCATGCTGCACGACTACATCGAGCCCAAGCAGCGCTGGGTCGCGTGCCCGAACCAGGACGTGGTCTACGGTGCCGCCATCGCGGCCCTCGACGAGACCCCGGTGGTGGTGCAGGTGCCGGACTTCGGCGAGCGGTTCTGGGTCTACCAGGTGGTGGACCTGCGCACGGACGGCTTTGCGGAACTCGGATCGATGTACGGCACGCAGCCGGGCTTCTACGTGCTGGCGCGAGCGGACTGGCAGGGCGAGACGCCCCGAGGCATCACCAAGGTATTCCGGGCTCCGACGGGAACCGCCTTCGTGGTGCCGCGCGTGTTCCAGGACGACACGGCAGAGGACCGTCAGGCGGTGCAGGACCTCATCGGCGGGATCGATGTCTACCCGCTGGCCGAGTTCGACGGGACGATGAAGCGGCACGACTGGCGCCAACTTCCCAGGCTCGGATCCCCCATGAGCGACAGCGGAGAGGGCGAGACACGCTGGGTCTTCCCCGAGACCTTCTTCGACCAGGTGCCGCAGGTCCTGAAGGACACACCGCCGCTGCCGGGCGAGGAGGCACGCTACGCCCAGGTTCTCGCCGCTATAGCCGCGGCCGAGAAGGATCCCACCCTCAAGCAGGCCATGAGCGACGAGGCGGAGAAGGCGGATACGGATCTTATCGGCCCGCTGCTCCAGTTCCGCAATTGGGGGCAGCAACTGCCCCACCATTGGAGCTCCATCTCGAACAGCGCCGCGTTCGGCACCGACTACTTCACAAGGACAGCCGTCGCGAAGTCGAACATCCTGGTCAATGCGCCCAACGAGACGAAGTACTACTACCAGGACCTCGACGCCTCCGGCGCCCGTCTCAACGGCGCCCGCCGCTACGCGGTGACCTTCGCCAGGGACCAGACGCCGCCGGTGGATGGGTTCTGGTCGCTGACCCTGTACGACGACCATCACTTCTTCGTGCCGAACGAGATCAAACGCTATTCGCTGGGCACGAAGAACAAGTCGCTGCAATCCAATCCCGACGGTTCACTGACGATCTACGTGCAGGCCGACCCGCCACCGGAAGCCCGGCGCGGCAACTGGCTGCCAGCGCCAAAGGGAGCCGACTTCTCCCTGTACATGCGGGCCTATTGGCCGAAAGCCGCGATCCTCGACGGATCATGGACGCCGCCGCCGGTGCAGCGGGCAGCGTGATGATCGCTCTTGATGTGGGAAGGTCCGGCACTGGCCAGGGTGGACGATCCGCGCCGTGAGATGAGGCCGATCCTGGGGACAATGCCGTCAATGGTCGGCTTCATCCGTCGACGCCAGGCCACCTTGGCATCAAGATCCCCGAAGTGATCTCTCGACTTGTACGGGACCAGCGGTATTTTGGCCGCATGATCTCATTGCGACGTTACACGATCCGCCAGTGCCTGATGGCCTTTGGCGCCGCCCTCGTGCTGCCGGGCCTCGTCTTCGCGGCCATCCTGCTGTGGCGCTATGCGAGCGCGGAACGCGGCCGGTACGAGGAGGAGGCGCTCGGCACCGCCCAACGCATCATGGCGGCAGCCGATCGCGAGCTCGTCGGCATCCAGGCGGTCGCGCAGGCGCTCGCCACCTCCTCGTCCCTGCTGGAGGGCAACTTCGAGGCCTTTCAGCGCCAAGCCGAGATGACCCTGCAGTCCTGGGCGCAGCGCAAGCCTAACGACTACGCCATCGTCGTTCGCGATATCACGGGCCAGCAGGTGGCGAACACCCGTCTGCCCTGGGGTAGTCCGTTGCCGAAGGGCGCCAACCTGCCGATCGACCAGCAGGTAATCGCCACCAAGCGACCCGTGATTCAGGATCTCTTCACCGGGGCCACCGCAGGACGCCCGATCATCAGCATCCGGGTCCCGGTTCTCAAGGACGGCAGCGTCACGCACGTGCTGTCGATGGCCGTCGAACCCCGGCGCATTGCCGAGATCCTGCTGGCCCAGAACCTGCCCGCGTCATGGGTTGCCACCGTGATCGACCGGGCCGACCGCGTCGTGGCCCGTTCCCGTCAGCACGAGGCGTTTGTCAGCAAGCCCGCTCCGGACGAGTTCCTGAGAGCTGCCCGCGGGGCCGACGGCATCTGGGAAGGGCATAACCTCGAAGGGACGGAGGTGCTCGGCGCCTTTGCCCGCTCGGGTGTCTCAGGCTGGATGACGTTCGTCGGCGTGCCCGCCGAGATCGTCCAGGCGCCGCTGCACCGCTCCCTCTGGACCCTGCTTGGGCTTGGCGCGGCCCTGATCCTTTTGTCCCTGCTCCTGGCGCGGGCCTTCGCGCGGCGCATTGCTGCCCCGGTGCAGGGCCTCGTCAACCTGGCCCATGACCTCGCCCGGGGCGAGCCCGTGGCGGTGCCATCGACCGGGTTGGCGGAGATTGACCGGGGCGGAGGCGCCCTGGCCTCCGCCTCGCAGGACCTCCGCGAGCGGGAGGCCGCCTTGAGGGCGAGCGAGGCGCGCCTGTGGGCGACCCAGAACAATGCCGCCGTGGGCATCGCCGAGGTCGACCGCGACGGGCGCTTCGTCTCGGTCAACGAGGCCCGCTGCAAGCTCACCGGCCACAGCCGTGAGGAGCTGATCGGGCTTCATTTTGGCCACGCAACTGACTCCGAGAGCCTCGAGAAGGATCTCGACCTGTTCAGACGGCAGGTCGCCGGAGAGCTCGACACCTACACCACCGACAGCAAGTTCCAGCGCAGGGACGGCAGCCGCGGCTGGGCGCGCGTGACCAGCACGGCGGTGCGGGATGCTGCCGGAGCGTTCCTCTACGCCGTGCGGGTGATCGAGGACATCACCGAGCGCCGGCAGGCCGACAAGCGCCAGAAGCTGCTGATTGATGAGCTCAATCATCGGGTGAAGAACACGCTCGCCACGGTGCAGTCGCTGGCCTGGCAGGCCGCCCGTCCCGGTGTGCCGCCGCAGGTGGCGCAGGAGCGCTTCCAGGAACGGCTGCTGGCGCTGTCGCGCACGCACAACCTGCTCAACGAGACGCACTGGGAGGGCGCCGCACTCAAGACCATCCTGGAAACGGAGCTGGGACCCTATGCGACGGCGGCGGGGCGTGTCCGGCTCGACGGGCCGGAGGTGCACCTGGACGCCAGGCCGGCAGTGGTGCTGGGGATGGCCGTCCACGAACTCACCACCAACGCGGTCAAGCACGGCGCCCTGGCGGTTGCATCGGGCCGGGTGCAGGTGGGCTGGAAGATTGACAATCGCGGCGGCGAAGCCGTCCTGGCCATCGATTGGTGCGAGCTGGACGGCCCTACGCTCGCAGCGCAGCCAAGCCTGGGCTTCGGCTCGCGCCTGCTCCGTCAGACCATCACCCGCGAACTCGCCGGGCAGCTCGACATCCGGTTCGAGCGCGAGGGCGTGTGCTGCACCATCGCGGTTCCGCTCGGGTCGACCGGACAGCAGGCAGCCTGAGCCGCAAGGCCCGTAGGAGGTCGCGCGAGGAGCGGATCGGTTGAGTGGATCGGTTCCGGCCGCTCAGGCGGCGAGCGCCTGGTTGGCGGGATCCCAGAGGTGATGCGCGATGAACTTGAGGACGAGTCCTTCCGGTCCAGGCCATGGGAGAGTTCGTCCGGTTGGTGCCAGCGCCCATCCCTCAAGGTAGCTGAGGTCGGAGGCGAGAGCCCGTAAGGTGTTTGCTCCCATACCTTTTTCAGCCAAGTGTTTTAGAGTGGCAACGTCCTCATCAGTGAGAAGAGCAGCAAGGGCTTCTCGCTGGCTTGACGGAACGATGCCTGCGAGGGCGTCAAGTTCGTTTTCGCGCCGAAGTTGCTGATCCTCAGCATGTTCTAGGCCGGCAGAAGTCATATCTTGCTCCGGTGCGAGACATAGGGCAGGGGTGGTCTGCCCTAATGGTGTTCGGTTGGAGACCCGCACCCAAGATCACGATTACTAAAGTGACGATGCCGTTCAGAGCGGGTCGGCCGAAGCTGATTTTGTCGCCTGCAATTCGCCTAAGCGCAACACTCCTGATAACAGGTAGTTATCGGGTGTGAGAACCTGCTTTTGACACCATGCGACATCACCGTAGATATGACGGTTAAAGCTATGCTAAGTCGTAGATACTGGCGTAAAAACAGTTGGTTAGTATTGCCACGCGACGGATAGCTGCGGGTAACTGGGGCATTTTAGGGGGCGAGGGATTCCTCCCTTCGGGCATTCATGATTCAATCCCGGCATGACCTCGCCTGATCGTTCCAACAAGCCGCTGTCCTCGACAGCCCTGCGCGAGCTGGTCTCG
>NZ_VOSK01000218.1 GCF_009296175.1 Microvirga tunisiensis
GGCAGCGCTGGCTCGGCATTGCAGGTTCAGCGCCAGGGAATGGACCATCTACTCCCGCAACAGACAAGCGGTTCGCTGCCCGCGAGTGGCACACCAACCCGGTCTATCGCACGCTTCAGCAGATCTACCTGCTTGCGTCGGACTGGCTCCTGCAGCAGGGCGATGTGGAGGGCATGGACGAGGCCGAGCAGCAGCGCATCACCTTCCACTTGCGGCAGTTCGTGGACGCAATGAGCCCCGCTCTGATCCTGCTGTCGAACCCTGTCGCTCTTCGCAAAGCCATCGAGACCGGTGGGACCAGTATTGCAGCCGGAGCCGCCAACCTGATTGCCGATCTCCAGGCCGGGCGCCTCAGCATGGTCGACACCGAGGCCTTCACGCCAGGCCGGAACCTCGCTCTCACGCCCGGAAAGGTGGTCCACCGCAATCGTCTGATGGAGCTGATCCAGTATGCGCCAACCACCAAGTCGGTTCACAAGACACCGCTGCTGATCCTGCCGCCCTGGATCAACAAGTACTACATCCTCGACATGCAGCCCAAGAACAGCCTGGTGCGCTACCTGGTCGAGCAAGGCTTCACGGTTTTCCTGATCTCCTGGAAGAACCCGGATGCGTCCATGGATGAGATCGGCATCGAGGACTACATGGAACTCGGCCCGCTGGAGGCCAGCGATGTGGTGCGCGACATCACCGGCAGCCCGACGGTGAATGCCATGGGCTACTGCATCGGCGGGACACTGCTGACAATGACGTTGGCGGCCCTCGCGGCCAAGGGTGACAAGCGGTTTAACGCGGCCAGCTTCATGGTCTCGCTGCAGGATTTCTCACGCGTGGGCGACACCGCCGTCTTCATGAACGAGCCGGGCATTGATCTGATTGAGCAGCAGATGATGGAGCGCGGCTATCTCGACAGCCGTGAGATGTCGAACATGTTCAACCTGCTGCGTTCGAATGACCTGATCTGGGCCAATGTGGTCAACAACTACCTCTTGGGCAACAAGCCGCCGGCCTTTGATCTCCTGTACTGGAACAGCGATGGCACCCGCATGACCCGGGCCGCCCATAGCTGGTACCTGCGCAATACCTATGTTGAGAACAATCTGATCCAGCCGGGCAAGGTCACGCTCAAGGACGAGGCGATTGATCTCGGCCGCATTCGTCAGGACACCTATGCCGTGGGGGCGGAAAAGGATCACATCGTGCCCTGGGATGCAGCTTGGCGCGTCACGCAACTGTTCGGCGGTGAGGTGCGGTTCGTGCGCGCCTCCAGTGGCCATATCGCCGGCATCATCAATCCACCGGGTGGTAAGGGCACCTATTGGACCCGGGAGAGTAGCGACGCAGCAGCGAGGAGCCCTGAGCAGTGGCTGCAGAGCGCCAGCCGCCATGAGGGAAGCTGATGGCCGGACTGGACGGCGTGGCTTTCTTCCCACTCTGGCCGAAAGAGTGCGCCACCACCGATGGGCAGCGCGAAGCACCCACCCCTGCAGGATGCGCCTGGCACTTATGTCTTGGAAAAATAGGTCGGCTGAGGCTAATCCGAGTACACATCGCGCCGCGTGATCCTGCCTGATTCACTTCACTCGGAACCGGGAGCCAATCGGCTGATGCTGGAGCAGGATGTCAGATGAAGATCACCATGGATGTTGAGTGCACGCCCGAGGAGGCACGGGCCTTTCTGGGACTGCCGGACGTGAAGCCGATGCAGGAGCAACTCATGCGAGAGGTGCAGGACCGCATGACCGCGAACATTCGGGCGATGGAGCCTGAAGCCATGCTGAGAACCTGGCTTCCGGCGTCCCTGAAAGGGTTCGAGCAGATGCAGGAGATCTTCATGTCCCAAATGACCGGGACCAAACGAGAGTGAGTGATCGCGAGAGGCTCCGTTGCATCGCTCCAAGGATCTCTGCCCCTGACGAAAGTCTGCTGATGTTGACGCCGGCCGGACGGCTCGTCCTGGAGGATCTGCTGTCCGTCCGACCGATCATCGGCTCGTCTCGTCGCTAACCTTCGAGGATTTCTTCTGCGCGGAGGACCGCCGGCTGCCCTTCCGGCTGGCGCCGTTGCCACCGCCCTCGCCCGGCGATCCGCCAAGGGCGCTCGTCACGACCTCCCCTGCAGCTCCGATGGCAGCCGCGGCAACCTCGAGCGGAGCTGCAACGATCTCGGCACCGAGACTGCCGGCGGCCGACACGGCGTTCCGGCCTTCCTGTGTTCCGCCGCCTTGGCCCTGCTCGCTGCTTTGCGGCTTCTCAAGCACATTCGCAACGGCCCTGAGGGCCTCCGCCATCACCGCGCGCGCCTGCTGGGAGGTGAGCGTTGTCTCAAGGGTCGAGAGCCAGGCCATCGGGTTCAGCAGGCTGCCCTGTGAGCGGGATGCGGAGCGGGTCTGCGTCGCGGACCGCGATCGCGATGTGCCGGAGGTCGAGCGTGTTGCTGTGCGCGATCCTGCGGAGGAACGGGCCTTCGCGGGAACAGCCTGGGACTTCGTGGCAGACCGGGAGCCAGCCATCGCTTTGGGCTGGGCACGCTTGGAAGCGCCAGCCCCCTTCTTCGTGGCAGACCGGGAGGCGGATTTCGATGCGGACCTCTTCGGCGTGTTCCGGCTTCTGCTGGGTTGGGACGTGTCGTCCTTTTTGGTTCGAGCCATTGTCATTCTTTCATCTGCTGAGGCCGCAAGTCGGCCGTACCGAGGAACAGTGTTCCTCCGCGATGACAATGACGGCGTGGCCGTTCGGTTCGTTCGCGTCGATGAGCCGAAGGCGGATTAGGTCCGTCTCAAGAACTCGAGGCCAGCCGGAAGATCGTGTTCCTGCCGCGCCGGTCGCATGGCCTTGATGGACGATCTCGCTCTCGGTGGCGCCTCGTCCGCGATCCAGGCGGGTTTCCCCTCGCGCGTCTCCAGCGGACATGCCGCCTCGACGTGGAGCATCGTCTCCTGCAGCCATTCGGCCAATTGCGCCGCAGAAAACTGCGAGAGATAGCGTTGGTCCCTCTCATCAAACACGATCTCCAGGTTCCCGTCGCCCTTGTCGATGACCTGGATCATGATGCGATCGAGGAGCCGTTCCTCGATGAGATACCCGTCCATCTGGGCGGCTGCTACAGGACCGGTGACCGTGACCAACCTCTTCATGCCAGGACCCCTCTGAAAGGCTCAGGCGAGTGTAGGCAGCACCTGTGACGGAGCGGTACGCCATTCTGCGAACATCCTTAATTGCACACGAGATGGCGCCCAACACATCTCTCGCCAAGCTGACCGCGACGGTGCGAGCGCCGATGAGGTTTCACGTGGAAGCCTGGCCCGCTCCCACGATGGCGACAGCAGATCAAGGTGACCGAAGCAGTCTTCACGTTTGTCGCTGTTCACAGCCTCCCCGGTCCCCGTCCTTGCCATCGGGCTGAATGGGTTGGAACCGCTCCGCGTGATGCAAGCAGCCTGTTAGGATCCTCTGATCGGAGCGCCTGCTGACCGCTGGAGGTCCGCTCCGGACCGATGCTGTTGAAAAGGCACTGTTGCAGTAACTTGAAAAGGGCATAACGGACCCCGTCGAACAGGCCGCTCAGGCAGCAAGACTGAAGAGCTGATTGATGAGACGGATTTCACCAGTCACTCGACGTTCCCGCTGGAGGAAATGACCGCGGCGGATCATGCGCATGATTTCAAAACTCTTCAGGGTCGCGGCGGCGGTTTTCATGGTCCGGAAGCCGCGCGTTGGACGGATCACACGTGAGCGCGCCATGATCCGCCTCAAGGATGTTATTCATATATTTCGAGGTGCGGTGTTCGACATCCTGCGGCAGCAGCCCTTCGTTCTGCAAGCGTCGGATTGCCTTCGGATACGAAGCCAATTGTCGGTCGTGATGGATAAAGGAGGAGAGCCTCTCATCGCCCGCAGGGCCTTGCGCAGGAAGCGATAAGCCGCTCCGGGATCACGCCGACCGGACAGCATGGAGGCAATCAGCCGACCATGTTTATCGACCGCTCGAAACAAGTACCGCCAGCGTCCGCCCACTCGTACACAGGTCTCATGCGCTCGCCATGAGCCTGAACGATGTCCCTGGTATGGTCGCACCCGCTTCTCGATCTCCGGAGCATAGCGTTGCACCCAACGAAAGATCGTGCTTGGACTGACGGTGACACCGCGCTCGGACATCATTTCAGCCAGATCGCGATAGCTGATCCCATACTTGCAGTACCAGCGCACGCACAGCAAGATGATCTCAACCGGGAAGCGACGGCGCTCGAACAGAGGCACGGGAGCAGATCCTTGATGAACCGCTCCTCGCTATACGGCCGAGGTTAATGCAACGGTGCCCGACGGTCGGCGTCCGCAGGGCTCGCTTCGAACCATTGTGCTCGTACTCATGAGTATGCCCGAGTCTTGGACACCCGTTGACGTTGCTGATCACTCCCTTTCGGACGGAAGGCCCGAGCCCGCTTGAGAGCTGCGCTCTTACTGCCATGCTTACCCGTGAGCCCGAGACGGTGAGCCTTTCCGATCACGGCATTGCGCGTGACGCCCCCACCTAGCTTCTCCGCAATCATGCGGGCCGTTTTGCCTGAAAGCCAAAGGCGCGTCAGCACCTCCATTCGTGGTTTGTCCCAATGCGCGTTCATGCCATCTCCTGAACCTCCCGCCTCCAGCCCTCCCCCGTTGAGCGCTCAGCCAGCAGACGCCGTCTCTTTCGCTCCGAACCAGGTCTTGATCTTCGCAAAGAGAGGTGTGTCGGGAATTGACGTGGAAGTGGTCGCTCTGGCCCGGACGGCGCCCATCCTAATCCTCACCTCGTCTGGTGGGGACACACCTGCCTGCCGCCCAATGGCCAGTGCTCCCTCAAGAACTTTCATGCCCTCTTGGAACGGCAGCCGCCAGCGCATGCGAGCGGCGATGTACGTCTCCCGCTCCCGCTCCATCTTTGGCATGTCGGCACAGGCCAGGCGGGTCACAAACGGCAGCAGATGCTGGCGCTCCTCATCGGAGGCCTCATCGTTCAGCTGCATCGCCAAGGCGCAAATCGGACGAGAGAAACACTTCGGCATGTCGTGAACGGAACGCACAGGCTGGTAGGGGAAGCCGGCGGCTACGATGGCCGCTTCGTTGATGCAGGTGCCGCCGTCCTTCCCTGGGAACGCGTGCGAGCCCTGTTTCAAGGTCCAGTGCAGGATGTGATCGAACTTATCCATGGTGGCCATCCTGGTGGCGCACCCCCACTGGGGCATGGTGATCCTCCAGGATGCCCTGTGTCAATTGCAGGCCGCACGCGTTCTACGACAAGACGGAGCGGGTTGATCACCCCCGAGGTGGCGTGGTGGTGCCGTGCGGCGGGCGGCGTTGTCACGTCATCGATTTCTGCGTGTCTTTATCTTCCGCTGCTGGAGAGTCTTCAGCGGCCTTGATGGCGGTTCGTAAGCGGCATAGCGGCAATCCACCTGCCCCGTTTCTCCGCCGCGATAGCACATCTGTCAGCACCGGTCGCAAATGCTCCTGGTCGCCTTGTCACTCTGCTCCTGAGCACGCTGCTCTTTCTCGGTTTCGGGTCCGATGTTGCCAAGACCGGTCTGGTTGCCCGTGGAGCCGCCAGCCCCAGGGCCCTGCCGGGGGCCACCCGAACTGGTGCTGACCGGGGTGCCCCCAGAGCCGGTCGTGCCTGGTGGGACAATGGGCGGCGTCAGCGCTCCGCCCGCGCCACTGTTTGGGTTCATCCCGCCGGTGGGCTGCTGGGGTGAGCCAGCACCACCGGTCGCTGAATTGGACGGGTTGCTGGTTGGTCCGCCGGTCCCTGCGCTTGGCGCACCGCTGCTCGTGGCTCCACCTCCGCTCGTGCCAGAGCCGCTTGCACCGCCGCTGGATCCTCCACCGGAACCGCCGCCCCCACCTCCGCCGCCGGACTGAGCAACAGCGACAGGTCCCGCAGCGAACAGCAGTGCAGCCGCAAGCATCAAACTTTGCAATGAACGAGAGATCATCGGCTCCTCCGGAGCTTGCTGAGACCAGTCAGCATTGTCCAAACGCTAAGTAACGTGTGAGGTTTCAGCCTGGTGCCCAGGCTCGTCACCGATCATCGCTGCCCCTCGCACTCGAGCGATAACAACACGGTTGTGACGGTCCTAACAAAATCGGCTCTGCGGCGTTGGTATCCAGCCGTACCGAAACCCCTTTGTTGAGGGCCGTAAGCACAACAGGAGACAGACCATGGATCGCCGCATTGTCCTAGCAGGCTTGGCCGCCGCAATCACCGCTCCCGCGCTGGCGCAGACCAGCGGATCCCCCAGCACCAGACAACCAGGTGCCGCCGCTGGTTCAACCGGGGGAGCCTCTGGGGCAAGCCGCATGGGCGGGCAACCGATGACACAGGCTGACATGCAGCACATGCAGCAGACGATGCAGCTGGGCATGGTGGCTCTCGAGACCAGCCGGATCGCGCAGCAGAAGGCGCAGAATGCCGACCTGAAGCGATTTGCTACCTTTGAGGTACAGGAACAGACCACCCTGTCCGAGGTCCTTCACTCCATGATGGAGCCTGCCGCTACATCGGCCACGGGCGCTGCGTCAGGGACGAGCGCCTCAGCCATGCAGATGGATGCCCAAAGCCGGGAGATGATCCAGAGGCTTCAGAACACGCAAGCCGGCGAGGCCTTTGATCGTCAGTACCTTCAGGGCCAGATGGAAGGGCACAGCGGCCTGCTGCAGGTGCAGACGCAGTATCTGCAAAGCAATCCACAAAACCGCGAACATGTGAACGTCGCGAAAATGGCCCGCGGCATGATCACCGAACACATCGCCTTGTTGGAGGAGATCCAGACCAAGATGAAGTGAGCCTTTTGGCACGCGCGGCGAGATGCACTTCGCTCGCCGTGCGTGTCGAGGCATTACAAGAGCACCTCCTGCGAGGCCCTTCATCAATTTGGCGTTTCGCTGCTCTCTTTCGGCAACACAGGTTCCAAAGCGGCATTCCGCAGGTGACAAGTCTCACGGTCGAGCCCCGCTGACCAGCCGGACATGGCTGCGTTCCTGGCCAAACCTTAGCTCTCCGAGATGATCATCACCGTCATGGGGCAGATGGCCACGCCACAGGTGGCGGGAGTCCCCTCCACGACTGGTGCGGAATACCCCTTTTGCCAAGTGCATGGCGACGCTCGGACCAACTTAAGTGAATGCTGGCGTGTCTGCCCTCCTCTAGCGAAGAGGTCATGAGCAGAGCCATCACAGATCAGCCCCGCTGCCTGGTTGTCGAGGATCAGACCCTCATCGCCCTGTCGATCGAAACCTACCTGGAGGAGGCCGGCATTGCTGTAGCGAGCGTGGGCTCCTTGGCTAAGGCGCGAACCTGGCTCGAAACCAATACAGCCGACATTGCCATCGTTGACTTCATGCTCCAGGACGGCTCGGCCACAGAGCTGGCGGGAGAGTTCAACCGACGCGCCATCCCGTTCGTCATCTACTCCGGCTACCCTCCGCACCAGAGCCCACCCTCTGGGCTTCAGAGTGTGCCCTGGCTCGAAAAGCCGACAAGTCGTGACGCCTTGTTGAAGGTTGTGCTGAAGATCCTCATGGCCGTGTCAGGGCAGGTGCTCCCTCTGCATTCCTGACTTTCACCCTTCCCGCGGCACCCCAGCTTTGCAGAAATTCATCGATGGCATCGCGGGGAGCATGAGAACCTCAAATGGCCGCTCGAAGGATGATGGTTGGACATGGCGATTGCTGACGAGATCGAAGCGCTCCTGAGCCGGAGCCCGGGCCTGACGGAGGCCGAAATCGCGGCGACCTTGTTTGGAGAAGCAAGCTCCCTCCCACGGATCTCGGGAGCTTGTAGAAGCCTGATCAAGCGCCGCCGGATCGAGCGAAGTGGTCGCGGCGGGCGCAAGGACCCATTCCGCTATTTCCCCCGAGGAACACTGACGGTTCCGAGCTCGCCGTTGAAGCGCCGTCGATACCTGATGTAGTTCGCAGAAGCCGTTTTTGCAATGTTCTTATCCTTGCTCAAGCGTATCGAGGATCATTCTTTGCTGAGTGCGGAAGTATTCGAGGACCTCCTTTAACCCCCGAAGCACGGCCTTGGCTTGCGTTGTATCGCCCCCCTTCTCAGCCAACCGCTCGATCCGGGCGGTCTGCCGGGACACGAGCAGATTGATCTCGACGAGACTCTTCTCAAGCTGAGCGATTTCTTGATCCGGCTCGAACATGGCGGCACGATTGGCTCGAACGTGGCGCTCATCAATGATCGGATCGTACGCGGGTTCCCCAAACGACCGCGGCGCTGAACATTCTTTTAACAAGAAGCCCGTCGCTGCAGGGGATACCAAGCGGTATCAATGCTCCCGTCGTGTTCAGCTTTCTTGGGGTTGGATCAGCGGCTGATACGCCAGATCCGTCCGCCCGCATCATCAGATACGACAATCGACCCATCCGGCAGTTCCTTGACATCAACCGGGCGTCCAACGCCGCTCAGAAAGCGCAGTCCGTTGCCAGAGCGGCTGCTGCCCACACGCAGCCGCACAACCTGATACCCGACCGGGGTGCTGCGATTCCAGCTTCCGTGTTCGGCAACCAGCGCCTCACCCTGCAACTGCGGGAACATGGCACCGCGATAGAAGTGAACCCCGAGCGCCGCGACATGGGCCTGGAACTCATACGCGGGTGGGGTTTGTGGGGCTGGCGGAGCCGCCGCCTCGAAGCCGCGGAGTCGCACCCGACCGCCAAAATAGGGAAAACCATAGAAGGCGCCGGGCTGCAGTTCGTTGAGCTCGTCGGGTGGTGTGTTGTCTCCCATCCCGTCAGCGCCATTGTCGGTGAAATACAGGGTGCCGCCGTTCCAGTCGAACCCGACCGAGTTGCGGATGCCCTATGCAACGCGCCGCAGATCGCCCCCGCATTCCCTCCCGACCAGATCGAACAGAGGATTCATGCACCCACTCCTGACCTTGGAAAACTCACAAGCTCGCGGGCATTGGCGAGATCTTTGATCTGATCTGCTTGGCTTCCGGTCCGTGCCGCGGCTACGGATCCCAAGGACCGGCGGATGGCAGGGCTTGATGGGTTGCAGGCGGACCCAGCACCCCTAGGCAAGCCCCGGCGCCTCCAGGCGCGGCCGAAACCTCACTCTGCCGCAGCCGGAAGCGCCCGCTCCTCTGTTCCCTCGTCCAATCGATCGCGGAGGGACAGGCGCCCTTTCTCAGTCCAGAGAATGATCCCGAGGCATGCGGCACCCAGCCCGAGATAGCCAAGGCTGAGCGGGAGGACCGTGCCGTTGAAGGACCGACCGATGACGAGCCCCAAAAGGGCGCCGAGTAAGGTCGTATAGGAACCGATGAATGAGGCAGCAGTGCCCGCGATAGGACCCAAGGGAGCCATGGCTATGGAGTTGAAATTCGGAACCGTGAGGCTGAACAGAAACTGATTGAGAGCAAAAATTCCTGCATAGAGCAGGAGCGGCGGCCGACCATCATAGACCAGCGCTAAAGACAGTTGTACCGCTGCCACGAGCGTGAAGCCGCAGATGCCGATGTGCGACAAACGACGCATGCCCAGACGCTGGACGAGCGTCGCATTGGTAAATGACGCCGCTCCCATAAAGGTGGCAATACAGCCCATGACCACTCCCGGCCAACCACCTTCGGTGACCCGTGACGATGTTCGAGACGTCACGCAAGCCATCGAGGGCCTGAGCCGACTGGACGACGTGAAGAGAGTTTGAGCGCAGGGGCCGCTGGTAGTCCCGCGCAGACAACCTCATCGGAGCCTCAATGCTCCTTGAGCCGCCAACCCCGGCTGCGAGCGTGGCGCTCCATCTCTTCGATGGTCTCCTTGAGCCGATCCGCTTCGGCGAAGTCTCTCCGCGCTAAGGCTTGAATTAGCTCCATACGCTTGTGTTCGAGCGCCTTTGTCCAAGCAATTTGTTCCTCTGACATCTGGCTTCTCCAAGGCCACTGCTCGATCAGAAAGGTCGAATGTGGAGACAGTGTGTAAATCGGCTTGGAAACATTGGCCCCTGTCAGAACGAGCGCATCCTGTTGAGGATGCGAAACAAACACGAACAACAGAGGGGTTACAGTCGGCGCCGGTCGTGACCCTCCCGGTCAAAGCAAAAACCGAAAGCTACTCCGAAGTTTAGGCCGAGCAAGAGATGAGGTCTGGGTTCCAGACCGAATTACAGAGGGTATTGCAAAGCGCGGCGGGAGAAGGATCCGGCTTGGTTGTCAGTCACCCGGTAAACCGCACTCCATAGTGGCATCCTTGGGTCCAGACCAAGCGGACCTTGGCGACCGCTCCCGCATTTGGGATCTTCAGCTCGAACTCAAGAGGAACATCGGCCGGGGAAGGAATCACCAGCCGCACTCCGGACTCCGAAAGATCCCACACAGTGCATGCAATCGGCTCTCCGGTTGCCTCGCTTGCGAACCATCCCTCCAAATCCGTGCGGGATCGTTTGCTTGATCGACGCTCGGGCATTCCTTGAAGCATGATTGCGGTCCTGGGGCTGACGGAGGAACCCACATAGGAACGGAAGCTTGCGTGAGTATTTCCTGCGACGCTCGGCGAGTTCGACACCAGTGATAGTTTGGCAGCCCGACTGGCGCGCCTTGGCGACGGTCAGGACACGGGCACCTGGAAGGTGCTGCGCTCGTGTGCAGAAGTGCCTTGGACCGGCTGTTGCAGGGCATTCGGCAGGGCCGCGGAGGCGATTGAGGGCAAGAACAGAGTTAGATTGGGGTTAGAGTTTGAACCGCGAAAGAGCCATCATGGAAGACTGGTATCCGATCAGGCTGGCACCCCGCGACGGAACTCCCGTGATCCTCTGGATTGAGGATGAGGAGGCGTCGCCAACCTATCCGGTGACGGTCGGAGTCTGGGGAACCGGCGACATGATGTGTAGTAGCTGGAACTTGATCTGACATTTGGCGTCCGAGAGTTGGTCGGGCTCATCTGTCCGATGATGTTTTCAAGCGGCGATCATCTTCTCCTTCGCTAACGGGATTGCATCGAGGAAGGTCTGCA
>NZ_VOSK01000219.1 GCF_009296175.1 Microvirga tunisiensis
GAACAAGAGCATCCGGGAGTGGACCGAGCTGCTGGCCGGCGACGAGGTGCTGGCCACGGCCATCCTCGACCGCCTGCTGCACCGAGCGCATGTTCTCAACATCAAGGGGCGCAGCTATCGCCTGCGGGATCTGGAGGAGGCTCTCCAGCGGGCTCACGCTTGAGCCGTCGTAAAACTGGATGTCGCCTTATCTCGTAAATCTCGGTGTCGCTTGACACATTGACGGATTGCCCGGTGCAGGCCAAAGGTCCGCGTCATCCGGAAATCGAGGTCCTTTTCCGCTCGATGCGCTCGCGCCTCGCCTCTGAAAAGCGCTCGATCCTGCTTATCGGAGCGGCAGACGAACACAGTACACGCGTCCCGAATTGGTCCTCACATGAGGGCTATCTTTTTGGAGTCGGTACGCCCAAGCTAAAGCCTAAAGTTGTGGTGAACTGCCATTCTTGACTTTAAACTTGCGCATTACTCTGCGTTAAGCTCTTTTCAAGCAGATTATGCAATGTTTCCGATGGGTGGCACACGATGTCTGGGGGGCAGGCGTGACAGACGAAGAAATTGAAGCCGTTGCAGAGGAACTGGCAAAGGCCGGGGGGACCTCGTGGTATCCTGGGCGCACGCGCGGCGCTCTCTTGAGATCCGTGAGCGAGCGATACCGGGACCGGGCGAGATTGGCGATCGCCGCTCTCGATAGAGTAAGGGCCGGCAACGGCAGCCATATCCAGCCGCAATCCCCGGAAGCGCCATCGACGCCTGAGCGCTCCATCGCGGGCGACACGGACCAGATCCACGTCGGGGCGACTGTGGTCTATCGTCCTCCGGGAGACCAGAGGGCGATCAGCTGCCGGATCGAGCGGCTCAAGGATGGACGCGCCTATCTCGTGCCGGCCCCGCGGCCCGATATCGGCTGGGTTGCCCTGGACAGTTTCGATCCCGTGGGGGAGGCTCCGACCAAAGACGAATAACGGTCCGGGGACGAAGGTCTCTTCACTTCGCTGGCAAAAACCGCTAGCAGACACCATCCTTTTCGTGGGGTGACGGTCCCGATATGCGCTGCTTCTTCCACCTTGTGAACGATCATGAAGAGATCGTCGACAATACAGGGATTGAAGTCCAGGACCTGGAGAGCGCCAAGGTTCAGGCTCTCCTTGCCATCACCGAACTGCGCCAGGAAATCGGCGCGGACATCGAGGACTGGTCCGGTTGGCGGCTCGATATCGTTTGTCCTCAGGGCACACTTCTCCATTCCATGCTGCTGAACAACACAGTCCATTAAAAGCAACAATTGCCCAAGACTGGGGCTGAATTCCAAGCCGCAAAGCAAAGCTATAATCTATACTCTCAGATGAGCAATTTCGTCAAAACGATATAGCGTATTTCAAGTATTCTTACGTACGTTGTATCGTGAGTAGTAGGGGATATAAGTATCTACTCAGATAAATATTCAAAGTTGTGGAACTAATTTCCTCAAAGCTGAGTCTTTTTCACGCGAGAGCCGGTAAGAGGTAGCTCCTAAGGAGTAGAAAGATGAATTCGCGTGGACGGTTGTTCGGCTTCGGCCGCGAAGCTTCAGCATATGGTGTGGCAGTTCTTCTGGTCTCCTCATTGGTCTGGCAGCCGGCCGTTGCCCGCGACCGTGGCGGACGTTCGGACGGGATCGGGGCCGGGCTTGGCGTGAACGTTGGTGGCGACAATGGAATCTCCGCAGGTCTGGGTGCGAATATCGGCGGTGGCGGCGGGATCGCGGCCGGCCTCGGCGCCAGCATCGGCGGAACGGGCGGCGCGAATGCCGGTGTCGGTGCCAATGTGGGCGAGTCGCGCGGCGTCTCGGCCGGAGGCGGAGCCAATATCGGCGGCGCGAGTGGCGTCTCGGCGGGAGCGGGCGCGAATGTCGGCGGCAGGAGCGGCGTCGGTGCCGGCCTGGGAGCCAATGTCGGCGGTTCGTCGGGCGTGAGTGCCGGTGGCGGCGCCAGCATTGGCGGGTCCAACGGTGTCACGGCCGGCCTCGGCGCGAATGTCGGGGGCTCTAATGGTGTCAATGCTGGCGTGGGAGCAAACGTCGGCGGGTCTAACGGCGTGACGGCTGGCCTCGGCACGAGCATCGGCGGCTCCAGCGGCGTGACCGCCGGTGTCGGCGCGGGTGTCGGCGGCTCCAACGGCGTCGATCTTGGCGTCGGCGTCGGGATCGGCGGCAGCACAGGCACCGGTGGAACTGGCGGATCCGGCGGCACCGGAGGTATCGGCGGTATCGGTGGTACCGGCAATACGGGCGACCTCGCCAATCCAGGCTCCACGGGAACGGGTAGTGTGCGCAATCCATCCTCGACCGGAAGCGTCGACCCGAACCGGCCGGGCAGGTCCGGCCAGACCGAGCGTCTCAGGGCGGAGCTCCGCACCATGAGCGAGGATGAGCGCATGAAGCTGCGTCGCAGCTGCGCCACGGTTTCAGCTTCGCCCGACGGATACGATTCCGACATGCAGGCGCTCTGCCGCCTGATGAGCCGGATGTCGGCTCGTTGAGAATTGTCTCATGAGGAGCAAAGGCGCGACCCATCGGGCCGCGCTTCTTTCTTTGAGGCGCGGTGCGTCTTCCTGAGAATTGATCCGGTGCTCCAGGAGTTATCGCCAGGCCGTCACCACGAGAGCGCTCATGCGGTTTTCGACGGCTGACGCGCCGTAGCGGGATGTGAGCGCCTCGGTTGCTTTGGCGGTAATCTCCTCCAGGCGCTCCGGGGCCCGGGCCTCGAGTTCGGCGCGCAGGGGCGTGCCCTGGCACAGCCCCATCGCGGGTTCGCGGGGCGAGGGGGCTTGCGTAACCTTGTCGACAACCTCGATATCGACGTTCTCGAACCCAGCCTGCTGCACCTCTCCGCGGATCCGGTCTGGGTCGAAATAGCCGAAGGGCACGCGCTCGATGAAGCGCGGAGGATCGTCGGGAAAGAAGGTTCCTGCCACATCGGAGACGATGCGGCTGACCTCGTTGCGATCGAGGGAGTTCCAGACGGTGAAGACGAAGCGCCCGCCGGGTTTGAGCACGCGCAGGGCCTCGCGATAGGCTGCCAGCTTGTCGGGAAAGAACATGACGCCGAACTGGCAGACGATCACCTCGAAGGATGCATCCTCGAACGGGAGCTTCTGCGCATCGGCCTGCTGCCATTTCAGGTTAGGCGCCTGCAGCCGCTTGGCTGCGAGATCGAGCATGGCCTGATTGAGATCGGTCGCGACGATCTCGACACCGGGCGGCAGCGCCTTGACCAAGGCGCGGGTGACGATCCCCGTTCCGGCTGCCGTTTCCAGAATGCGGCCCTGCGCGACGTCATGCAGTCGCGCCGCCATGTCCTCGGCGAAAGGCTCGAAGAGGAGCGGGCCGAGATACTGCTCGTAGATCGCCGGAATCGAGCCCGCAAAGGCTGCATCGGTGGCGCCCATCGTCTCCTCCGCCGTGAACGGACGGGATGATCGCGCCGAAGGCCAAGCCAGGCAAGTGTCTCAAAAGAGGTGGAGCGGCCCGGATCGTCCCGACGATGGATACGCTCCGGAGCATCCTCAGCCGCCGGCCGCGATACGCCGGAAAAGCCATGGCCTGTGTGAATGTTGCATGCTTTCTTGTGCGCCGCCGTAACCGGTGCGGGCGAGCAGGAGCCACGCAGGATTCAGGAGCAAGCATGACGGCCATTCTGCAGCTTCCGGCCTGGTTGGGGGCCATCCTCGCGATGCTGCTCGCGATCGCAGCCTCGGCTCTTCCCTTTGTCCTGCTTCGGCTGCGTATGGGCGATGAGCTGCCGACGAAGGCCCGTGACGTGGCCGAAACGGTTGCCGTTCGCATCGGCACGGTCCACAGCCTGATCCTGGCGCTTGTCTTCGCGGAGGCGCAGTCCACCCACACCAACCTGCAGCAGGAGGTTTCCAAGGAGCTCACGACGATCGAGCATATTGCGCTCGAACTGAACCAGTGGAACGGACAGGAGGGGAAGGTTCTTCGCAGCCAGCTTGCCGCTTACGTGACGGCGGTTCTGCAGAACGAGTGGCAGGCATCCGCCAACCTCAGAGGCAGCAGGGAGGCGAGGCGGGCCTATAACACGCTCGATATCGGCATCCTCGACCTCAGGGCCGAGACGCCGCAGCAGCAATCCCTGCGCGCTCGCATGATCATGAACATGGACGATCTTCAGGACCACCGGAAGGCGCGGCTTTCGCTGGCTCATCGCGGTCTGCCCAGCCTGTTCTGGTGGATGGCCCTGACCGGCTTCGCCATCATCGTCGGGTTCTTCCTCATTTTCCCGGCCAATCTCGTGCACATCGCCATTCTCTCCGTCTACGGAGCTTATACGGGCCTTGCGCTCTATTTCATCCTGGCTCTGAGCCACCCTTATGCGGGCCCGGCTTCCATCGACACGTCGCCTTATGAGATGGTGCTCGAGGACGATCTGAAGGGGTCTTAGCCGATCGCAATCGGAAGGAGCGCGCGGTTCTCCACACGAAGCGTTTCACAGGGAATGGAGAGATCCGGACCATGCGTTCTCATTTTACTGATATGCTTTAGCACTCGTTTCTCCCTAGACAGGAAAGGCAGCAGCCATGTGGAAGGATCGGCGAATTCTTGATCTGTTGGGAATCGAGCTTCCAGTCATCCAGGCTCCCATGGCCGGAGCCAACCTGTCCGACATGGTCATTGCGGTCTCGGAAGCCGGAGGTCTGGGTTCGCTCCCCTGCGCTCTGCTGAGCATCGACAAGGCCAGGGAAGAACTGTCCCGGATCCGGCAGAAGACCTCGAAGCCCATCAACGTCAATTTCTTCTGCCATCAGGCTCCGGTGTTCGATTCAGAGCGTGAAGCGGCATGGAAGCAGCGCCTGAAGGACTATTACATGGAGCTCGGGCTTGATCCGGCTATGCCGACGCCACCGTCCGCGCGCGCTCCCTTCGACGAGGCGTTTTTAGGCCTGGTCGAGGAGTTCAGGCCGGAGATCGTGAGCTTCCATTTCGGTCTGCCTCGGCAAGACCTGCTGAATCGCGTGAAGGAGACTGGGGCCAAAGTGCTGTCCTCTGCAACGACGGTCGATGAGGCGCGCTGGCTCGAACGCGAAGGATGTGACGCCATCATTGCGCAGGGCTTCGAAGCCGGCGGTCATCGTGGCATCTTTCTGACGGACGATATCTCGACCCAGGTCGGCACGATGGCGCTGGTGCCGCAGGTGGTCGATGCGGTCAAGGTGCCTGTTATCGCGGCGGGCGGAATTGCCGACGCGCGGGGCATCGTCGCGGCCTTCGCCTTGGGAGCATCGGCCGTGCAAATTGGAACGGCCTACCTGTTCACTCCCGAAGCCACGATCTCCCCGGTTCACAGGCAGGCGCTGAAGGGCGCCGGGTCTGAAAAGACGGCGCTGACGAACCTCTTCACCGGGCGTCCAGCCCGAGGCATCGTCAACCGGGTCATGCGCGAGGTCGGGCCGATCTCGACGTCGGCGCCGGATTTTCCGCTTGCAGGCGGCGCGCTCGCACCCCTGCGTCAGAAATCCGAGCCTCTCGGTTCGGGCGATTTCATGTCCCTTTGGTCGGGACAGGCCGCGGGCCTGAGCCGTGAATTGCCTGCCGGCGAGCTGACGAAGCGGCTCGCAGAGGAGGCCTTGGCACGACTCTCATCCCGGTGAAAGCGCGGCAGGCTATTCAGCCGCCTGCCGTGTCACCTTCTTGTCCTTCTTCGCCGGCGCCATCTTGGCGGTCGCCTTCGGAGCCGCTTCCTTCTTCAACGGCATGCGCTGCAGCACTTCCTTCATGAAGCGGCCGGTATGGCTCGCCTTGGCCTCGGCGATGTCCTCGGGGGTGCCCTGCGCCACGATCTGACCGCCGCCGCTGCCGCCTTCGGGGCCCATGTCGATCACCCAGTCAGCAGTCTTGATGACCTCGAGATTGTGCTCGATGACGACGACCGTATTGCCCTGGTCGACGAGCTCGTGCAGCACCTCCAGGAGCTTCGCGACATCGTGGAAGTGAAGGCCCGTCGTGGGCTCGTCGAGGATGTAGAGCGTGCGGCCGGTGGCGCGCTTGGAGAGCTCCTTCGAGAGTTTGACGCGTTGGGCTTCGCCGCCGGAGAGTGTCGTCGCCTGCTGTCCCACATGCACGTAGTCGAGGCCGACGCGGGCGAGCGTCTGCATCTTCTCGCGGATCGACGGCACGGCCTTGAAGAGCTCGCGCGCCTCCTCCACCGTCATGTCGAGCACGTCGGCGATGGACTTTTCGCGGTATTTCACCTCCAGCGTCTCGCGGTCGTAGCGCTTGCCCTTGCACACGTCGCAGGTGACGTAGACGTCGGGCAGGAAGTGCATCTCGATCTTGATCACGCCGTCGCCGGAGCAGGCCTCGCAGCGCCCGCCCTTCACGTTGAAGGAGAAGCGTCCCGCCTGATAGCCGCGCGCCTTCGCCTCGGGCAGTCCGGCGAACCACTCGCGGATCGGCGTGAAGGCGCCGACATAGGTCGCCGGGTTCGAGCGTGGCGTGCGGCCGATGGGCGACTGGTCGATGTCGATGACCTTGTCGAGATGCTCCAGGCCCTCAATGCGGTCGAACGGCGCCGGATGCTCCAGCGCGCCGTTGAGCTTGCGCGCCACGGCCTTGTAGAGGGTGTCGATGACGAGCGTGGACTTGCCGCCGCCGGACACGCCGGTGATGCAGGTGAAGGTGCCGAGCGGGATTTCCGCCGTCACGTCCTTCAGGTTGTTGCCCTTCGCACCGACCACTTTCAGCATGCGTTTCGGGTCGCGCTTGCGGCGCTTGGCCGGCACCTTCACGGACATCTCGCCGGTGAGATATTTGCCGGTCAGCGACTTTGGATCCGCCAGGATCTCGTCAGGCGTGCCCTCAGCCACGATCTCGCCGCCGTGGATGCCGGCGCCGGGGCCGATATCGAACACGTAGTCGGCGTGAAGGATCGCGTCCTCGTCGTGCTCCACCACGATCACGGTGTTGCCGAGATCGCGCAGGCGCTTGAGGGTGACGAGAAGACGCTCGTTGTCGCGCTGGTGCAGACCGATGGACGGCTCGTCGAGCACGTAAAGGACGCCCGTGAGGCCGGAGCCGATCTGGGATGCGAGGCGGATGCGCTGGCTCTCGCCGCCCGACAGCGTGCCGGACGCGCGGGCAAGCGTCAGGTATTCCAGACCCACATCGACCAGGAAGGTGAGGCGCTCGCGGATCTCTTTGAGGATGCGGCCCGCGATCTCGTTCTGCTTCTTGGTGAGCTTCTTGGACAGATCGCCGAACCAGAGATGCGCGTCCTTCACGGAGAGCGCCGTGGCATCGCCGATATCGGAGCCTGCGATCTTCACCGCGAGCGCCTCCGGCTTCAGGCGCTTGCCGCCGCAGGCCTCGCAGGGCGTCTCGCTCATGAAGCGGCCGATTTCCTCCCGCGCCCAATCGCTCTCGGTTTCCTTGTAGCGGCGCTCGAGATTGGGGATCACGCCTTCGAAGGGCTTCTTCACCTCGTAGGCGCGAAGTCCGTCGTCATAGGCCATGCGGATGGACACGCCGCCGGAGCCGTAGAGGATGGCGTCGCGAACCTCTTCGGACAGCTCGGTCCAAGGCTTCGTCATGGACGCCTTGTAGTGCCTGGTGAGCGCCTCGAGCGTCTGGCCGTAATAGGGCGAGCTCGACTTCGCCCACGGCATGATGGCGCCGCGCTTCAAGGAGAGCGTCTCGTCGACGACGAGCGCCTCGTCGATGCGCATCTCGTGACCGATGCCGCCGCAGGTCGGGCAGGCGCCGAAGGGATTGTTGAACGAGAACAGGCGCGGCTCGATCTCGGGGATCGTGAAGCCGGAGACCGGGCAGGCGAATTTCGAGGAGAAAACGATGCGCTTCGGCTGGCCCTTGGCGTCCTTCTCGTCGGCATATTCGATGACGGCGATGCCGTCGGTGAGCTCGAGCGCCGTCTCGAAGGATTCCGACAGGCGCGCGGCGATGTCGGCTCGCACCACGATGCGGTCCACCACCACGTCAATATCGTGCTTGAACTTCTTGTCGAGGGCAGGGGCCTCGTCGATGGCGTAGTACTCGCCGTCGATCTTCAGGCGCTGGAAGCCTTTCTTCTGGAACTCGGCGATCTCCTTGCGGTACTCGCCCTTGCGGCCGCGCACCACGGGGGCCAGCAGATAGAGACGGGCCTTTTCCGGGAGCTCCAGCACCCGGTCGACCATCTGGGAGACGGTCTGGCTCTCGATGGGCAGGCCCGTGGCGAGCGAATAGGGGATGCCGACGCGCGCCCAGAGCAGGCGCATGTAGTCGTAGATCTCGGTAACGGTGCCCACCGTCGAGCGCGGGTTCTTGGAGGTGGTCTTCTGCTCGATGGAGATGGCAGGCGAAAGGCCGTCGATCTGGTCCACGTCGGGCTTCTGCATCATCTCCAGGAACTGGCGCGCGTAGGCCGACAGCGACTCCACGTAGCGCCGCTGCCCCTCGGCATAGATCGTGTCGAAAGCGAGAGAAGACTTTCCCGAGCCGGACAGGCCGGTGAACACCACGAACTTGTCCCGCGGGACCATGAGGTCGACGTTCTTGAGATTGTGCTCCCGCGCACCCCGGACGGAGATGACGCGTGCATCCGGGTCTCCCGCCTTCGCGCGGTTGAACAGATCGTCGAGTTTAGCCATTGCCCGCAAGCCTTTTGAGGAAATCCAGCCTCGTCGGCCGGTCCCCGCATATGTGATGCCTCATCCTCCGGTGCAATGCGGCGGATGATTCCAGGTGTTTGATCCTAGAACAAAGGGGGTACGGCGGGCAAGCGGTCTTCTGGAGGTCCGAGGCTTCAACGGGCGCTAGCACGTGATGCGGCTGTTGGGCTCGTAGGAAAATATTGTAGCGGGCGCCTTGTCCAGCAGCCAAGCTGAGTTATAAATAACGAAACGTAGTAACGTTTAAAATCACAACAACGCAGCTGTAAAGGACTGAGACCATGGCTTCGCCAATTGCCTGGGGGGCGGCTTTCCCCATTAACTCGAATATCAAAGAAAACCAGTTTGCTCCAAAGATTTACGCCTTGAAGGATGGCTCCTTCGTGGCGGTCTGGACCGATAACAGCGAAACCGGAGCGGACACTGACGGCGGCTCTATCCGGGGCCAGTTTTTCAATGCCGACGGCAGCAGGAAGGGTGCAGAATTCCTCGTCAATACCACCACGGCTGGGTCTCAGATCAATCCCGATGTGACCGTCCTGGATGATGGCCGGTTCGTCGTGGCATGGCAGAGCGGCGGATATCTGTGGGCTCGTGGTTACAATGCGAATGGATCGGCCATCGGCAATGAGTTCAAGGCGAGTTCGACCGGGTTCGACGACCACTTTACGTTGACGGCTCTCACGAATGGCGGTTTTGCTGTTTCCTATTGGGATGACGATGTAAAAGTCCGTGTTCAGAGCTTCGATGCCAACCTGCAGAAGAGCGGGACTGAAGCAGTGCTTGCCGACAATAGCGACCACACGGAAATCGTCGGACTGCAAGGCCAGTATATCGCCTTCTACGGAAACGGGACGTCAATCCATGGCCAGTTTCGGAATAACGACGGAAGCATGTCGACAGGCTCGGTCACCGTCGACTTTTCGACACCGGGCAGCTTCAACTCCAAGCCCGTCGCGGCCAAGCTCACGGATGGCCGGATCATCGTGATCTGGACAAGCCAAACTGAGAGTACTGCCGGCCCCGATCTTTACCAGATCAAGGGACAGATCCTGAATGCCAACGGCACCAAGAGCGGAGGCGAATTGCTGTTGAGCGTGCCGGGAGCCATCAACGCAAAGGCCGCGACGGTCGCAGCCCTTGCGGACGGCGGGTTCGCCCTGGGTTACCTGGATCAGATTGCAGGCAGGAATTCCGCCGATATTCACATTTCGGCCTTCAACGGCAATGGCGCTCGCTTCGGTACAGACACCATCCTCGACCGGGCCTATGATGGCGATAGCACTCATGCCTTGAACATCACGACATTGGCTGACGGCCGTCTCGCGGTGACTTGGACCAGTGTTGTCAGTGAATGGGACGATTTCGGCTCGAGCATTCATGGCCAGATCGTGGACCTGCGCCAGTCCGGTGTGACGGTCACGGGCACCTCTGCGGATGACCGCTATTACGGCTCACGTTTCAACGACGCGTTGAAGGGCGAGGGCGGCAATGATCGACTCTTTGGTCACGAGGGCAATGATGTCGTCGCGGGCGGTGTCGGCAACGACGTGCTCCACGGCCAGGGCGGCAACGATACCCTGACGGGTGGAGATGGCTCCGACGCCTTCGTGTTCGACACCGCGCCGGTGGTCGGCAGGGCCAAGCATATCGACCGGATCGTCGACTTCAACGGTCGGGCCGACAAGATCTACCTGGACGACACCATCTTCAAAGGTCTGAGCAAGAAGGTGGGCTCGCTCGATGCGCCCGTGAAGATCGACAAAAAGGCCTTCTGGAAGGGCCAGGTGGCGCATGACAAGGACCACCGGATCATCGTGAAGGCATCGGGCGAGGTTCTCTACGATGCGGATGGCACGGGCAAGGCGAAGGCCGTGGTGGTCGCTAAGCTGGACAAGAAGGTGCTGAAGTTCGTCGATGCCGGCGACTTCTTCGAGATCTGATCGGCGCACCATGATCCGACCGGAGGCTGCAGGCACGGTCTGCAGCCTTTTTCTATTCAGAGGCCTTGGCTTGGCCAGGCACGGGCGAATCTTTCCCTTTGTTCCCGGGATCTGGAAATGGCGGAAATCTAATCTGGGGACAGACCTGTGCAGAACTTCTCGGCCCGCTTGTTCCTCATCAGCTTCGGCCCCAGAACAGCCCGAGATGAACAGGAGCGCCCTGATGGCAGGCAGTGTGAACAAGGTGATTTTGGTTGGGAATCTGGGGCGGGACCCGGAGGTGCGGCGTCTGTCGAACGGGGAGCCGGTGGTGAACCTGCGCCTTGCCACGTCGGAGACCTGGAAGGACAAGGGCACGGGCGAGC
>NZ_VOSK01000021.1 GCF_009296175.1 Microvirga tunisiensis
GGCGTCGACGAGCTACATCCAGCGCCGGCTGCAGATCGGCTACAACCGCGCCGCCTCGCTCATGGAGCGCATGGAGCACGAGGGCATCGTCGGACCCGCAAACCACGCCGGGAAACGCGAGATTCTGCTTGAAACTCCGGGGACGGGAGACGATTAAGGCTCCGTCGGAACCTTGGCCACTGCCCTGCGTCATCAGTGACCGCTGCTTGGCCATCGCACATGGCCCAGGATGGTTCCGAAGGAGATCGAATCGGATGCGTCCCGTCCCTCTTGCCAGCCTGGTGACGGCGCTCTTCGCGGGTGCCCTGCCGGCCATGGCACAGACGCTTCCGATCGAAATGATCCTGCCCCCCGCCCGGCCGGCTGCGACTCAGGGCTTCAGCCCGTCGCCCCCTCATCTGCCGACAGCCTCCTTCCATCGCGCCACACCCGAGACCCAACCGTCTCGGCCCGTCATCCCCAGACCGGCGAATGCGGAGCAGGTTGTGGCCGTGACCGCGCCCCTGCCGCCGAGCCGCCCCGTGATGGCGGAGACTCACGAAGCACCCGAACCGCAGCCTATCGCCATTGCGCCCAAGCCCATCGTCACCGCCGCCATGGGGCCTGTGGCCCTCCGCCAGCCGCTGCCGAACGACGTCGTGGTGGAGCGCGCCAATGCCTATTTCACGAACCTAAGCACTCTGGTGGCCGATTTCACGCAAGTGGGCGGCGACGGGCGCAGGCAGGGCGGCACCCTCTATCTCCAGCGTCCCGGCAAGGTACGGTTCGAATACGACCCGCCCGCCACCCTCCAGGTGATCGCCGACGGCCGGTCCGTCGCCGTGCGCGACCGCAAGCTCGCCACCCAGGATCTCTATTCGATCTCCCAGACGCCGCTGAAATTCCTCCTGCGCGAGCGGGTCAATCTCGGCCAGGACATCAGGATCACCGGCATCATCAACGATGGCGATTCGGTGCGAATCAACCTGGAAGACTCCTCGACCCTCGGTGGCACGTCCCGCATCGCGCTCTATTTCGACAGCCAGGTGGAGAGCCTGAACCAATGGCGCATCGTCGACGCCCAGGGCTTCCAGACGGTGGTGGTGCTGGGCAGGATCGAGCGCGGCCGCCGGATCGACCAGGATCTGTTCAAGATCCAGTACGAAGCCCTCGTGGGCGGGAACAAATAAGCGCCGCGCGCTCCGCCACGCTTCCCTCCGGCGGAAATCTGTCGTAGCCGGAAGGGATCTTCCGAAGGGCCACACCCCGTGCAACTGACCGTCTCGACCTGGAACATCAATTCCGTTCGCCTGCGCATCGACCAGGTGGGCCGCTTCCTGAAGGAGCGGCGTCCCGACATCCTGTGCCTGCAGGAAACCAAATGTCCGAACGACAAGCTGCCCCTGAAGGAGCTGCAGGCGTTCGGTTATCCCTTCGTCGTCCATATGGGCCAGAAGGGCTATAACGGAGTCGCCATCCTGTCGCGCTATCCCTTCACGGAGACCGGCGTGATGGAGATGTGCGGCCGCCAGGATGCGCGCCACATCACCGTCACCTTGAGCCGGGAAGCCAAGGCGGCGGCAGGCGTCACGATCCATAACTTCTATGTCCCCGCCGGCGGGGACATCCCCGATCAGGGACTCAACGAGAAATTCAAGCACAAGCTCGACTTCATGGCCGAGATGCGCTCATGGGGCAGCCGCTCGAAGCCCACCTCCGCGCCGGCCATTCTCGTGGGCGATCTCAACGTGGCGCCGCTCGAGCACGATGTCTGGAGCCACAAGCAGCTTCTCGACGTGGTGAGCCACACCCCGGTCGAAACGCAAGCGCTGGAGGAGCTGCGCCAGGAGGCGGAATGGGTCGACGCCATGCGGGCCCTCCGCCCCGAGCCGGAGAAGATCTACTCCTGGTGGAGCTACCGCTCGCCGGACTGGGCCGCCGCCGACAAGGGCCGCCGGCTCGATCACATCTGGCTGTCGAAGGACATGAAGGACACCCTGCGCTCCATCGACGTCACCCGCGAGACCCGCGGCTGGGACCGGCCCTCCGACCACGCACCCGTAACGGCGGTGCTGGAGCTGTAAGGGCTTCTGCGGAGCGGCATAACCGCCCAGCCGTTTCGTGGCGGAAAAACTCTGCTATGGTTTTCCCATGACACAAGGGAATGCCGTGGCTCGCGTTGAATCGGGCGCAGAGCAGGACGATAGCGCGGCCGTCGAAGCGGTCGGCCGTATCGATGCCGTCTCCTCCATCCTCGAACTCGTGCTGGACAGCACCGGCCTCGGATTCGGGGCCGTTGCCCGGGTGACCGACACCTCCTGGACCGCCTGTGCGGTGCTCGACCGGATCGGCTTCGGCCTTCCCGTCGGCGGAACGCTCGAGGTCGCGACCACCTTCTGCTCGGAGATCCGCGCCTCCAGCACGCCCATCGTGATCGATCAGGCCAGCACGGACCAAGTCTATTGTTCCCACCGGACGCCCAAGATGTACGGCTTCGAAAGCTACATCGCGGTTCCGATCATCCTGCGCTCAGGCGAAATCTTCGGCACGATCTGCGCGCTCGATCCCAAGCCGGCCAAGCTGTCCGACCCCAAGACCCTGAAGACCCTGCAGCTCTTTGCCGACCTGATCGGCTCGCAGCTCGAGCTCGACGAGACGCTAGCCGATCTCAGAGCTGAGCGGGAGCACCTGCACACATTGTTCCGGCAGATGCCGAGCATGATGAGCGTCGTCCGCGGGCCGGATCACATCCTCGAAATGGCCAACGACGCCTATCGCCGCTTCGTGGGCGAGGAGCGGGCGCTCATCGGGCGTTCCATGCGGGAGACCCTGCCGGAGCTCGCGAGCCAGGGTTTCTTCGAGCTGCGGGACCAGGTTTACCGGACCGGACGGCCCCATATCGGGCGCGGCCAGCGCGTGCTGCTGGCGGGCGATGCCGAGGGCACTCTCGAAGAGCATTTCCTCGATTTCATTTATCAGCCGATGAAGGATGCCGAGGGCCGTGTGATCGGAATCTTCAGCGAGGCCATCAACATCACCGATCACAAGCGGGCGCTCGACCACCAGGGACTGCTGATCAACGAGCTGAACCACCGGGTGAAGAACACTCTGGCGACCGTGCAGTCCATCGCGTTCCAGTCGCTCAAGAACGCCGAGACTCTGGACCATGCCCAGGAGAGGCTGGAGAGCCGGCTGATGGCGCTCGCGCGCGTCCACGACGTGCTGACGCGGGAGAGCTGGGACAGCGCCGAGCTGCGCACCATCGTGCACCAGGCGATCTCTCCCTTCGAGAGTGTGGATCTGCAGCGCTTCGTCCTGTCCGGCCCGGCGATCAAGCTGCCTCCGCGCCAGGTGCTGCCCCTGTCCATGGCGATCCACGAGCTTCTGACGAACGCCCTGAAATACGGGCCCTCTCCGTGCCGTCCGGCTGGATTTCCATCTCGTGGGACCTCGCCGCAGAGGGCGAGGAGGTGACGCTCCGATGGGACGAGAACGGCGGGCCTCCTGTCCAGCCGCCATCCGCCCGCGGCTTCAGCACCCGCCTGATCGAGCGTGGCTTGGCTCAGGAACTCGGCGGATCCGTCGTGATCGACTTCGACCCGTCCGGTGTGATTTGTACCATCGTGTTTCCGCTCGCGGGCTAGCGTATCCGGCCGCCCGCTGAAAGTGAGGGTCACCCTGGAAGCACATTGCGGAAAAGCGGCCCTTCAACCCGGCCTTTGACGGGTTGTTAACCGGTATTTGCGAAGGCTTCTGCACGACTTTCCCTAAGGTAAACAACCGTGCAGTTCCTCGCCCATCGGAAGCTTTCCCACCTCACGACGGCCGCCATGGTGGCTTTCGTCGTGATGACCGCCGCCGCTCTCTTCGCAGCCGTCTCGCTTCAGACCCGTTCCGACGTCGAGACCAAAGCGCTGGCTCAGCTCCAATCCAATGTGCGGACCTTCGTGGGCATCCTGCGCGGCTCGATCGACAATCTTGCGGTGAAGAAGGATGCCGCGGGCGCCGTCACCGGGATCACCGTGAACGACGACGCGGTGTTCTACAGCGACGAACTGGCCGATCGGATCGCCGAGGCCACGCAAGCTCCGGCGACCCTGTTCGTGAAGGACAAGACGAGCGGAAACATGGTTCGCCGCGCCACCAACATGCACAATCCCGACGGCTCCCGCGCCGTCGGCACGGCGATGGACCGCAACGGCGTCATCTTCCCCATCGTGTCGGCGGGCGGCACCTATGTGGGCAAGGCCACGATTCTCGGCAGCGACTATCTTCTGGTGAACCTGCCCGTCTTCGGCCAGAGCGGACAGGTTCTGGGCGTCCTCGGCAGCGGCTTTCAGGTCACCGCCCTCCAGGCCTCGGCCAACCGCCTCCTGTGGCAGGTAGGGGTCGTGTCCCTGGCCGCCGTCCTCGTGCTGACCCTGGCGGCGATCCTGTCGGCCCGGATGCTGTTCCGGCCGATCCCGAAGCTGGCCCAGACCATGAAGAGCCTGGCCCACGGAGAGACCGCGCTGACGGTTCCTTACCTCGCCTGGAGGAACGAGATCGGCGAGATGGCTCGCGCGGTGGAAATCTTCCGCGAGAACACGGCTGAACGTCAGCGGCTCGCCGTCGAGCAGGCCAGCGAGAGCGGCGCGAAGATGCAGCGCGCCATGAAGCTCGACGAGCTGACGCGCCAGTTCGAATCCAATGTCTCGGCGCTGACGCAAGGGTTGGCCGCCGCGGCCTCGGAAATGGAGGCAACCGCCCAGACCATGACGACCACGGCCGATCGGACCAACCGGCAATCCGTCAGCGTGGCGGCGGCAGCCGAGCAGACATCGAGCAGCGTGCAGACCGTCGCGGCGGCAACGGAAGAGATGTCGATCTCGATCCGGGAGATCGCCCGCCAGTTCAACCAGTCGTCCCAGATCTCCTTCGAGGCGGTCGAGAGCGCCAAGCGGACCAACGGCATCGTGCAGGCCCTGTCGAGCAGCGCCGAGCGCATCGGCGACGTGATCACGCTGATCAACAATCTGGCCGCCCAGACCAACCTCTTGGCGCTCAACGCCACCATCGAGGCGGCGCGCGCCGGCGAGGCCGGCAAGGGCTTCGCCGTGGTGGCCTCCGAGGTCAAGAACCTGGCGACTCAGACCGCCAAGGCCACCGACGAGATCGGCTCGCAGATCGCCCAGATCCAGGGTGCCACCCACGAAGCCGTCGGTGCCATCCACGGCATCCAGACGATCATCGATCAGATCTCGACCATCTCGACCGGGATTGCCGCCGCGATGGAGGAACAAGGCGCCACGACGGGCGAGATCTCGCGCAGCGTCCAGGACGCCGCCCACGGCACTGGTCAGGTGACGGAGAGCATCGAGAGCGTGAAGCATGGTGCGGGCGAGACCGGCGCGGCGGCAACCCAGGTCCTGAGTGCGGCCCAGGAGCTTGCCCGCTATGCGGAGAACCTCAGCCGCGAGGTCGACGTCTTCCTGACCGACGTCAGGCCGCGTGAGGGGCAAACCCCTCACGCCTCATCCGGCGCCTTTGCCGGGATGTCCTCGCCGTCGATGGCGATGAGTTGCTGGCGGACCCGCTCCAGGCCCTCCGTGAGGCGGGTCAGCTCCTCGGCCATGGCCTCCTGGATCGCCGCGGCGGCGTCCGGGAATTCCTCCAGCACCCGGCGCATGAGGCTCGGCGTCACGCGGATGATGGCCGAGGGCTCGCGGGCGGTCGCGGTCGCGCGGCGCTCGATGCGGGCGAACAAGGCCGCCTGCCCGATAAGAGAGCCGGGACCGGCCAGGAAGGTTTCGGGCGAACCGTCGTCGCTGGCGTCGAGCGCGATGGCACCGCGGCTCACCACATAGCCGCCGTCCGCGCGGTCTCCTTTTCGGAACAGCACGTCGCCTTCGCGGTAGGTCCGGCTCTCCGACGCGAAGGCGACGAGGCGCAGGGCATCCCGCTCCAGCAGGTTGAACAGCGGAGCCTGGCTTAAGACCGTGATGTCGTCGTCCAGCGCCATGACGCTTTTACGGAATCAGCTTGTAGCCACCGGGCTCGGTGACCAGGATGCTGGCATTGGACGGATCAGTCTCGATCTTCTGGCGCAGGCGGTAGATATGCGTCTCGAGAGTGTGCGTGGTGACGTTGGAATTGTAGCCCCAGACCTCGGTGAGCAGGGTGTCGCGCCCGACCACCGCCTGACCGGCGCGGTAGAGATAGCGCAGGATCGCCGTTTCCTTCTCCGTCAGCTTGAGCTTGGAGCCCTTGTCGGTGGTGAGAAGCTTCGAACCGGGGCGGAAGATGTACGGCCCGATCTGGAACACCGCATCCTCGCTCGCCTCGTACTGGCGCAGCTGCGCCCGGATGCGGGCGAGCAGCACGGCGAACTTGAACGGCTTGACCACATAGTCGTTGGCCCCCGCCTCCAGGCCCATCACCGTATCCGCCTCCGAGCCTTGGGCGGTCAGCATGATGATCGGGCTGCGGAAGCCGTTCTGGCGCATGACTTTCACCGCCTCGCGCCCGTCCATGTCGGGCAGGCCCACATCCATGATGGCGAGATCGATCCGGTCCCCCTTCACCGCATCGATGGCGCCCGTGGCCGTCTCGGCGGTCGCGACCTGAAACTCGTCATAGAATCCGAGCTGTTCGGCTAGGGTGTCGCGCAGGTCCTGATCGTCATCGACGACGAGGAGGCGGCTGGCATTCGACATCTCAAACCCTTCAACACGATGGACTGCACAAGTCGCGTAAGCGGCCTTCGAAAAGCGGACCCCCTGAGCCTCAAGCCGGTTCGTCCGCCCCTTTACCGCCGCGCACGATCCCGGACCGAAAATCGCCGCCTGGCCTTCAGCCAGCGCGAGCCTTGAGCTTTGGATCATGCTCGACGCATAAGAGTAGTCATTCCCAGCTTGACAACAAGAGGGACCTTCCATCCCTTCCACTGCCCATGAAACTCTCTCGCGTCAATGTCATCCGCGTCTTTCGCTCCCCGCTTGACCACAAGCGCGGGCGTCTCGAGGCCGGCAATCTCGTCATTCCCTGCGCCCTTGGACGCTCGGGCACTGCCTACGCCAAGCGCGAGGGCGACGGTGCCTCGCCGGTCGGGCGCTTCGCAATCCTGCAGGCCTTTTACCGCCCCGACCACATTCCCCGGCCCCGAACCGGCCTTCGCTTAAGGCCGATACGCCCCACCGACGGCTGGTCCGACGACGTGAAGGATCGCCGCTACAACCGCCTCGTCCCCCTGCCCTGCCCCACCGGCCACGAGAAGATGTGGCGGGACGACCATCTCTACGACGTGGTGCTCGACATCGCCTGGAACCGCCGGCCGATCAGACGAGGCCGCGGCAGCGCCATCTTCCTGCATCTCGCCCGCCCGGGCCTCCTGCCCACGGAAGGCTGCGTCGCCGTCGACAAACGCATGATCCGCCGCCTGCTGGAGCGGATCGGGCCGAACACGCGGATCGAGATCGTGGGCTGACCATGGGCCCTCATTACCCCTCC
Source organism: Microvirga tunisiensis (assembly GCF_009296175.1). Taxonomy (GTDB): domain Bacteria; phylum Pseudomonadota; class Alphaproteobacteria; order Rhizobiales; family Beijerinckiaceae; genus Microvirga; species Microvirga tunisiensis. The sequence continues at coordinate 7,468 of NZ_VOSK01000021.1, forward strand.
CGGCCATCCCGATGAGGAAAAGCTCAGTGCCTCACTTCATCGAGATCACTGGCACGAGGCCGGTGATGACGTCTTTCACTCAATTTCACGTCCGGTACTAAATTAAGCGCGGCTCTCACCCCTCACCCGACCACGCTCTCGTAAAACGTCTCCGGCCCGTCGATCTCCCGCACTCTGCCCTTGTCGATGAGCAGGAAGCGGGTGCCGATGGTTTTGACGAAGCTGCGGTCGTGGGACACGACGATGCATGTGGCTTCCGCGTCGAGGATTTCGGATTCCAGTTGCTCGCGGCCCGGAATGTCCACGTGGTTGGTGGGCTCGTCCATGAGGTAGAAGTTCGGTTCGGTCAGGCGCAGAGCGAGCAAACCGAGCCGCGCCTTCTGGCCCGGCGACAACTTTGCGATGGGAAGCCCCTGCCTCTCGATGGAAAAGCCCGCCTCCGCCAGCACCGCGCGGCTGCGCTGATCGCCGAGGCGAAAGCGCGACAGAATGAAATCGTGCGCGGTGCTTCTCTCGGGCAATTGCTGCATGTCCTGATCCACATAACCGAGGGCGAGGCTCGGAGTCACGCGGATGCCGGGCAGTCCCTCGGGCCGGTTCATCGCCTCGTGCAGCAGGCGAACGAGTTGCGACTTGCCGGCGCCGTTGCGGCCGAGCACCGCGATGCGATCGCCCTGGGCCACGTCGAGCTTCGGAACCGCGAAGAGCTTGCGCCCATCCGGCGTCTGCACGGTGACGTTCTCCAGCGCCACGAGCACCCGCGCATGGGTGCCGCGATTGGCCAGCCTGATCTCGCCCGGCCGTTCCTTGTGAACAGCGCGCGCATTCTGCTCCAGAGCATCGGCCCGGCGCTTGATCTGCGCGGATTTTATCTGCGCCGCATCGCTGCCGCTGTTGATGCCGACATTGCGCAGCGCCGAGGCGCTCTGCCGAAGGCGCTTCACCTCGCGCAGGGTTTTTTCGCGCTGCGTCTGCGCGGCTGCATCGTGCGCATCGAGCAGTTCGCGGGCGCGGCGGTAGGGATGCGCGAAGGAGATCGATTCCTCCGGTCTCAGGAAAAGGGTTCTTGTCGTGCAGGCATCGAGGAAATCGCGGTCGTGGCTCGCCACCACGATGGGCGCCGTATAGCCCGCCGCGTTGATCCAGGCCTCCAGCTTGAAGAGCTTTTCGAGATCGAGATGGTTCGTGGGCTCGTCGAGAAGCAGCAGATCGGGCTGTGTGATCCATGCACGGGCGATCAGCGCCAACCGCTGCCAGCCGCCGCTGAGCGCGCGCATCGGAAGGTTGCGCAGATCGGCGGGCGTCTCGAACTCGTCGAGCACCATGTCGACACGCCATTCGTGTCCCTCTCGCTCGTCAGCCGGGAGCGCCCGATGCAGCACGTCATGGAAGGCGAGGTCGAGCAGGTTTGCCGGAACGTCCTGCTCCACGAGGGCGACGCGCAGGCCGCGCGAACGGACGATGTCTCCCCCGGTTGGCTCGGCCAGGCCCGCAAGGCATTTGAGCAGCGTCGTTTTTCCGGCGCCGTTGGCCGCGACGAGCCCAAGGCGATCACCCTCGCCGATGACGAGGTTCAGGTTCTGGAACAGGGGGATATGGGCAACGACGCCGACATTGCGAAGGGTCAGGGAAGCCATGCGATCAATCTCACTGGTGCAACGCGCTCGGGCAACAGCCATCGAAAGCGCGAGAAGTCTCGAACGTGTCGGACGCGCGGGAGCCTTGCGGAGCCACAAGCGCGATAAGCCGTTCAGAGCTGACCAGGATGAGATGAGGACGCGGGGAGCATTTTCAGCGAAAGGGAAGCCGGTTCTGCTTCAAGAAAATGCGGCACGGAAAACCCGCCGTCAGATCCGTTCGATGGTCGGCCCTGCAACAAGCTGCTGCAGGGCATGCCAGGGGCCGAACGTGCGTTGATGCATCGCTTCAATCATGCAGCCCTCCCTGGTTTCGAATGGTGATCGGGATCCAAGGCTTATCCGGAAAGAGCCGCGGGCGCAATCTCGGGCGAGGGCCGCTTCTTGATGAAATCCACGAAGGCGCGCAGGGGTGCCGGCATGTGACGGCGGCTTTGATAATAGAGGAAGGGCCCGGAGAAGGGCTGCAGCCAATCGTCCAGCACGGGCACCAGGGCACCGCTCTTCAATTCCGGCTCGATAAATCCCTCGAAGGTGGCGATCAGGCCGAGCCCCTGGATCGCGGCGCTGATTTCCAGGTCGATGTTGTTCGCGATCACCCGGGCCGTGGGAGTGATCTTCACGATCTCGCCGTCGCGCTCGAATTCCCAAGGGTGCATCACGCCGCTGGCGAAGCGATGGCGGATGCAGGCATGGTTCAGAAGGTCCATCGGATGCGAAGGCCGGCCATGGGCAGCGAGATAGGCGGGCGCGCCGGCGACCAGGAAGCGCTGCACGCGCGGGCCGATGGGCACGGCGATCATGTCCTTCTCCAGTCGCTCGTCATAGCGGACACCGGCGTCGAATCCGGCCGCCAGAACGTCGACGAAGCTGTCCTCGGTGGTCACCTCCAGGGCGATGCCCGGATGGGCGGCCAGGAACGGGCCGATGATCGGCGGAAGCACGAGACGGGCCACCGCTGTCGGAACGTTGAGCCGCAGCGTCCCGGTCGGCGAATCGCGAAAGCCGTTCACCGCATCGAGCGCGGCGGCGACCTCGCTCAAAGCGGGGCTCAGGCGTTCGAGCAATCGCTGCCCGGCCTCCGTCGGCGTGACGCTGCGCGTGGTCCGGTTCAGAAGCCGCACGCCGAGCCGCGCTTCCAGTCGCCGCAGGGCCTCGCTCAAGGACGAGGCCGAGACGCCGCGCAAGCGCGCCACGCTGCGGAAGGAGCGCGCCCGCGCCACCGCCGCGAAGGCTTCGAGATCCGCGAGATCGACATCGCTCATTGTTCGAAAATCCAAACAGCCTGTTCTTGTTATGCCGGATTATCGCACGAACAGGAAGCGGGCATGATCCGTTGACGTCGGCGAAGAGCCGCCGGCCGACATTTTCAGGAGATCATCAGATGCAACACCGCCGCTTAGGGAAAACCGGTCCCTCCGTGTCCGCGCTCGGCCTCGGCTGCATGGGCATGTCGGGCATGTACGGGCCGGCGGACCGGGCCGAGGGAATCGCCACCATTCATGCAGCCCTGGAGGCCGGCATCACCCTTCTCGATACCGGCGATTTCTACGGCATGGGCCATAACGAGATGCTGGTCGGCGAGGCGCTCCAGGGGCGCGACCGCGATCAGGCCGTGATCAGCGTCAAGTTCGGCGCCATGCGCGATCCCGCCGGAGCGTGGCTCGGCGACGATGCCCGCCCGCAGGCCGTGAAAAGCTTTCTCGCCTATACCCTGCAGCGCCTGAGGGTCGACCATATCGACATCTACCGCCCGGCCCGGCTCGATCCGAACGTGCCGATCGAGGACACCATCGGGGCCATCGCCGACATGGTGAAGGCGGGTTACGTGCGCCATATCGGCTTGTCCGAAGTCGGCCCCGACACCATCCGCCGAGCCGCTGGCGTGCATCCGATCTGCGACCTCCAGATCGAGTACTCCCTGATCTCGCGCGGCATCGAGGACGCCATCCTGCCGGTCTGCCGCGAACTCGGCATCGGCATCACGGCCTATGGGGTGCTTTCGCGCGGTCTGATCAGCGGCCATTGGCAGGGCGAGACCACCGGCCCCGGCGATTTCCGCACCCATAGCCCTCGCTTCCAGGAGGGCAATGTCGAGAAGAACCTCGCGCTGGTCGAAGGTCTGCGGCGTCTGGCCGAGGCCAAGGGCGTCAGCGTCGCGCAGATCGCCATCGCCTGGGTGGCGGCGCAGGGCGATGACATCATCCCGCTCGTCGGCGCCCGCCGCCGCGATCGCCTCGCCGAGGCGCTCGGGGCCCTTGACGTCAAGCTCACCGAGGAGGATCTCGCGGCCATCGAGCAGATCGTCCCCAAGGGCGCGGCCGCCGGCGACCGCTATCCGTCCGCCCAGATGGCCATGCTGGACAGCGAGAGGGTGTGAGGAGGCGTGCGTAATCTCACCGCCGAGCGGATGTCATATGTTACAACAATCGGGGTCTCATTCATCGTATCGAGTCTCTCATGGGCCGCATCGTAATCGTTCCTTTTTTGCTGAGCATGGCGCTTGGCCCCCTTCTGTCGATGTCCTCAACCGCTCAGGCAGAGGATCTGGGCGCATGGCGGGTGCTCACGGCCGAGGAGGAAAAGATCCGCGTCGGAGAGACGCCAAGCAGTGAGGCCGATCCTTCAATGATCGAAGCCGACTTCGATGGCGATGGACGGAAGGACAAGGCGCTGATCGCAATCCGGAAGCCCGATGATGTGCTCGGCCTCATCGTCCTCCTCAAGAGCCGCCCTCAGATTTTTGTCCTATCCGAGCACAACAGAAGCGGTCTGGATGTTGATCAAAGCGGCCTTCCCCATTCGGGTCTTAGCGTTGCTGAGCCTGGGGCTTGGCAGCCGAACTGCTACGATGATGAGTGTTTCAAGCGTCCGCCAAAGAAAAGAATTCTGAAAAATCCAGGTATTCTTTTCTATGATGGCCCCAATACAGTGCTTTATTTTTGGGAGCCGAGAACCAAGAGCTTTGGTGGTTCCTTGATGGTCCACTAGCGGAGTTAAACCTTCAAGCCTTTGGCCGACTCCCAAAAATCGCGCTGCCGACCCGCACATGGGTGGCGCCGAGCTGGATCGCCGCGTCGAAATCGGCGCTCATGCCCATGGACAGCATGGCGAGGCCGTGGCGCCTGGCGATGGTGTTGAGCAGCGCGAAATGGGGCGACGGCGGGTCCTCCGCCGGCGGGATGCACATGAGGCCCGCGATCTCCAGGCCGTATTTGCTGCGGCAGGCCTCAAGGAAGGCATCAACCTCGGCCGGGATCACGCCGCCCTTCTGCGGCTCCTCGCCGGTGTTCACCTGTACCAGCAGGCGCGGCCTCTTGCCCTGCCTGACGATCTCCTTGGCGAGCGCTTCGGCGAGCGACGGGCGGTCGAGGGTGTGGATCACGTCGAAGAGCTCCACCGCCTCCCGGGCCTTGTTGGACTGCAGCGGGCCGATCATGTGGAGCTCCACATCGGCAAAGCGCTCGCGCAAGGCCGGCCATTTGGCCTTGGCTTCCTGTACGTAATTCTCGCCGAAGACCCGCTGGCCTGCGGCGAGCACCGGCTCGATCTCCTCCACCGGGAAGGTTTTGGAGACCGCCACGAGGGTGATGGAGGATAGGTCGCGGCCATAATCGGAGGCCGCGCGCCGGATGCTCTCCTGCACCTGTTTCAAGCCTTCGACCGCGCCGTTCTCGCTCATGGCATCCTCTCTCGCTCCGCACTGTCATCCCCGGCCGGAGATGGCGAATGCCATCACGCTAGAAGGGGATCCATGGTCAGGCACGCCCCGATGATCCCCCTTCCCGGCTCTGCGAGCCGCCGGGGATGACACACCGCGTCGAATCTTGACCGTCTCGCCCGCGCGAAACCGTTGACCGCGCGGGAGAGCTGTGTCCTAGTCCGCGCCAACGCTGCGGCGCAAGCCGCTTGAATCGCTAAACGACGGATGTGCTGAGAAAAATGAGGCCCGAGCGCTACAACGCCAAGGAAGCCGAGCTGAGATGGCGGCAGGTCTGGAATGACCGCGACCTGTTCAAGACGAACAACGACGACCCGCGTCCGAAATACTACGTGCTCGAGATGTTCCCGTATCCGTCGGGACGCATCCATATGGGCCACGTGCGCAACTACACCATGGGCGACGTGGTGGCGCGCTACAAGCGCGCGCGTGGCTTCAACGTACTCCACCCCATGGGCTGGGACGCGTTCGGAATGCCGGCCGAGAACGCCGCCATGCAGAACAAGGTCCACCCGAAGGAATGGACCTACGCCAACATCGCCACCATGCGCTCCCAGCTGCAATCGATGGGTCTCGCCATCGACTGGAGCCGCGAGATCGCGACCTGCGATCCGAGCTATTACAAGCATCAGCAGCGCATGTTCCTGGACTTCCTGGAAGCAGGCCTCGTCGACCGCAAGACCGCCAAGGTGAACTGGGATCCGGTCGATCACACCGTGCTCGCCAACGAGCAGGTGATCGACGGCCGCGGATGGCGCTCGGGCGCCCTGGTCGAGCAGCGCGAGCTGACCCAGTGGTTCCTGAAGATCACCGATTTCGCCCAGGATCTCGACGACAGGCTCGACACCCTCGACCGCTGGCCGGAGAAGGTGCGCCTGATGCAGCGCAACTGGATCGGCCGCTCGGAAGGCCTGCTGGTGCGCTTCGCGTTGAAGCCCGAGACGGTCCCGAACGGCGACACCGAGCTGCAGATCTACACCACGCGGCCGGACACCCTGTTCGGCGCGAAGTTCATGGCCGTCGCGCCCGATCATCCGCTCGCCAGGGCGGCCGCCGAGAAGAACCCCGAGCTTGCTGCCTTCATCGAGGAATGCAAGCGCATGGGCACGGCGCAGGAAGCCATCGACAAGGCCGAGAAGCTCGGATTCGACACAGGGGTTCGCGCCGAGCATCCGTTCGACCCGAACTGGACGCTGCCGGTCTATGTGGCGAACTTCATCCTGATGGAATACGGCACGGGCGCCATCTTCGGCTGCCCGGCGCACGACCAGCGCGACCTGGACTTCGTCAACAAGTACGGGCTGGGCAACACGCCGGTGGTCTGCCCGCCGGATGTCGAACCGAATGCCTTCGTCATCACCGACACGGCCTATGACGGCGACGGCCGGATGATCAATTCCCGCTTCCTCGACGGCATGACCATCGAAGAGGCCAAGGATGAGGTCGCCCGCCGCCTGGAATCGCAGACCCGCGGCAACCGTCCGGTGGCCGAGCGCAAGGTGAATTTCCGCCTGCGCGACTGGGGCATCTCGCGCCAGCGCTACTGGGGCTGCCCGATCCCGATCATCCATTGCGATGAATGCGGCGTCGTGCCGGTGCCGAAGGATCAGCTGCCGGTGGTGCTGCCGGAGGACGTGTCCTTCGACGTGCCGGGCAACCCGCTCGACCGTCACGCGACCTGGAAGCACGTGGATTGCCCGCAATGCGGCGGGAAAGCCCGCCGCGAGACGGACACCATGGACACCTTCGTGGATTCGTCCTGGTACTTCGCGCGCTTCACCGACCCGACCCTGACGGACAAGCCGACGGACCGCGCGACCGTGGACCATTGGCTGCCCGTCGACCAGTATATCGGCGGCATCGAGCACGCGATCCTGCACCTGCTCTATTCGCGCTTCTTCACCCGCGCGATGAAGAAGACGGGCCATGCCGGCGTCGACGAGCCTTTCGCCGGCCTGTTCACGCAAGGCATGGTGGTCCACGAGACCTACAAGGATGCGAGCGGCGGCTGGGTGCTGCCCTCCGACGTGCGCTTCGAGACGCAAGGCGCGGCACGCAAGGCGTTCCATGTGGAAACCGGCGCGCCTATCGAGATCGGCTCGATCGAGAAGATGTCGAAGTCGAAGAAGAACACGGTCGACCCGGACGAGATCATCGCATCCTACGGGGCCGATACGGCGCGCTGGTTCATGCTCTCCGACTCGCCGCCGGAGCGCGACGTGATCTGGACCGAGGAGGGCGTGCAGGGCGCAGGTCGCTTCGTCCAGCGCGTCTGGCGCCTCGTCGGCGATCTCGCCGAGCGCATGGCAGCCGGGAATTCCGCTGCCGCGGAAGGCCCCATCGCCACCGCCGTCCGCAAGGCGGCGCACAAGGCGCTGGCGGCCGTCGAGGACGATGTCGAGCGTCTGCGCTTCAACCGCTGCGTCGCCCATCTCTACGAGCTCGCCAACAGCCTGCAGGATCTGTCGAACCAGGCCAAGACCAGCGACGAGCCGGGCTTGGGCCAGGCCTTCACTGATGCCGGGCGCATCTTCGTGCAGCTGCTCGCCCCGATGATGCCCCATCTCGCCGAGGAATGCTGGGAATCCCTGGGCCAGCAGGGCGTCGTGTCCGACACGGCCTGGCCGACGGTCGACCGGTCGCTTCTGGTGGAGGACACGGTGACCCTCCCCGTGCAGGTCAACGGCAAGAAGCGGGCTGACGTGACGGTTGCCCGCGATGCGGATCAGGCTAGTGTCGAGGCGGCCGTGCTCTCGCTCGATGCCGTGCAAAAGGCGATGGAGGGGAAGCCCGCCCGCAAGATCATCGTGGTTCCCCAAAGGATCGTGAATGTCGTCGTTTAAGTTCAAAGGCCTCGCCCACGTCGTTCTCGTGGCAGGCCTGTCTCTCGGCCTGTCCGCCTGCTTTCGGCCGCTCTATGGCCCGACCGCCTCGGGCCAGTCGCTCCAGACGGTCCTGGCCTCCATCGACGTGCCGGAGCTGCAATGGCCGCCGGCGCTCGCCAATACGGGGCATTACCTGCGCAGCGAGCTGGTCTACCTGCTCAACGGCTCGGGATCGGACACGGCCAAGCGCTACAAGCTCGCACTGCGCATGACCGAAAGCCAGTCGAGCCCGGTGGTCGACAGCGAGACCGGCACGGCCAGCTCCGTCATCGTCGGCGGCACCCTGACCTATACGCTGACGAGCCTGGACGGAAAGACGGTGGTCACGCAGGGCACGGCCACATCGGCCACGAGCTTCGACCGCTTCCCGCAGCGTTTCGCCAATATCCGGGCGGCGCGTGACGCTGAGATCCGGCTCGCCACGGATCTGGCGCAGCAGGTGAGGACCCGCTTGTCGGCGACGCTCGCAACCCAAAGCTGACCCGATGGTCGCCGTCAAAGCAGGTGACGTGGACGGAGCGCTGCGGCGCCCCGATCCGCGCATCGGCGTCTTCCTATTCTACGGGCCCGACATGGGCCTGATCAACGAGCGTGCCCGCGCCGTCGCCGAGCGCTCGGTGGACGATCCCTCCGACCCGTTCCAGCTCATCCGCATCGATGGCGACGACATCGCCTCGGACCCGGGCCGCCTCGCCGACGAGGCCGGGACCATGGGTCTGTTCGGCGCTAAGCGCGCGATCTGGGTGAAATCGACCTCGCGCAACATCGCGCCGGCGGTCGATGCGGTTCTGAAGGGCGAGTTGCAGGACACGGTGATCGTCATCGAAGGCGGCGATCTGCAGAAATCCGCGCCGCTGCGGACATTGTGCGAGCGTTCGCAGAAGGCGCTCGCCCTGCCCTGCTATGCGGATACGGGCCGCGATCTCGGCACGGTCGTCGATGATGCCTTGAAGGCCAACGGTTTTTCGATCCAGCGCGAGGCCAGAACCGCGCTGATCGCGAGCCTCGGCGGCGACCGGCTCGCCACCCGCGGAGAACTCGCCAAGCTCATGCTGTATGCCCATGGCCAGCGCGAGATCACGCTGGCCGACGTGGACGCGATCATGAGCGACGTGTCGAGCCTCGCCATGGACGCGGTGGTCGATGCCGCCTTCGCCGGCGAGGGCACGGGCCTGGAGACAGGCTCCCGGCGCCTGGCCGCGGAAGGCGTGAATGCATCCGTGCTGCTCGGCGCCGCGCTCCGCCATGCCCTGATGCTGCTGACAGCGCGGATTTCCGTAGAGGAAGGTCGTCCGATCCCCAATGTGATGGAAGGCATGCGCAGCCTGCACTTCCGGCGCAAGCCCCTGGTCGAACGCCATCTCCAGCGCTGGACGAGCGGCAGCCTCAAGGATGCCGTCGCGTTGCTTCAGACCAATTTGCTGCAGACCCGTCGTCTCGCGGATCTCGCCGATACGATCGCGGCCAAGACCCTGCTCGACATCGCAAGAGCGGCAAGGCGGTAGCTCGGCGACTTTCTTTTTATGGAAATTCACCCCTCATTGTGAGGGTCTTGCTCACAACTCTCTCACCTCATCCTGAGGATCAGCCATGGCTGCGTCACGAAGGAGGATCCAGAGAGCACCGGAGGCGCCCTCGTCCTTCGAGACGGTGCTAAAGCACCTCCTCCGGATGAGGGCTCAGGGCTGCTCCCATTTCGGACTGGCCTCGCCGGATGAGGTTTTCGCGCTGGAGAAGGCGGTACGGGATTACGGATTCAACCGCCGGCACAGGCCGTCGAGCTGCTCGAGGGTCTTATACTTGATGCGCAATTCGCCGCCCTTGCCCTTGTGGTCGATGCTGACGGTGAGGCCGAGCACGTCCTGCAGGGCCCTTTCGAGCGCGCGGGTGTCCGGGTCCTTTTCCACCTTGGCGGGCTTCGCCGTCGTGGTCTCCGCCTTCGCGGGATCGGCATTGTCGTTCTGCGCGATCTCCTCGACCTGACGCACGCTCAGGCCCTCGTCGAGGACCCGCTTGGCCACCTGCAACGGATCCTTCACGGAGAGCAGGGCGCGGCCGTGGCCCGCCGTGAGCTTGCGCTCCATCAGGAGCTTGCGCACCCCGACCGGCAGATCGGCGAGGCGCAGCATGTTGGCGATGTGGCTGCGGCTCTTGCCGATGATCTTCGAGAGGTTCTCCTGCGTATAGGAGAACTCGACCATCAGCCGGGAATAGCCTTCCGATTCCTCGATCGGGTTGAGGTCGGCGCGCTGGACGTTTTCGAGGATCGCGTATTCGAGCGAGGTCTTGTCGTCGATCGTGACGACGACCACGGGCACCTTGTGCAGACCCGCCTTCTGCGCCGCGCGCCAGCGGCGCTCACCGGCGACGATCTCGTATTCCTCCCGGTGGTTCGGGATCGGCCGCACCACGATCGGCTGGATGATGCCGCGATCCTTGATCGACTGGGTCAGCTCCTGCAGATCGTCGTCGTCGAATCGCTTGCGCGGATTGCGCGGGTTCGGGCGCAGGAACTCCACCGGCACGTGGCGGGGCACGAAGCCCTTTCGCTCGAGGTTGCCCATTTCGTCCCCGACCTCGCCGATCAGGGCGGCCAATCCACGGCCGAGACGCGACTTACCTTCTTCTGCCATTGTCTCTCTCAAATGTTCTTAAGCCGCGCGCAGGGCGCGTTCACGCTGAATGACTTCGGACGCCAACCGGAGATAGGCCTGCGAGCCGGCGCATTTCAGATCGTAGAGCAGGACCGGCTTGCCGTGCGACGGAGCCTCGGACACGCGGACGTTGCGCGGGATCATGGTCTCGTAAACCTTGTTGCCCATGAACTGGCGCACGTCGGCGACGACCTGCCCCGAGAGGTTGTTGCGGGGGTCGAACATGGTCAGCACGACGCCGTGGATGGAGAGATCCGGATTGAGCGCCGAACGGACCTGCTCGACCGTCTTGATCAGCTGGCTGAGGCCTTCCAGAGCGAAAAATTCGCATTGGAGCGGCACCAGAACCGCGTCAGCAGCGGTCAAGGCATTGATGGTCAAAAGATTGAGCGATGGCGGGCAATCGATCAAAATATAGGTAAAAGGTTCACTTACCTCGGAGGCCGAAAGGCTCTGAATCGCCGAGCGGAGTCGATGCGACCGATTCCGCTCGTTCGCAATCTCCAGCTCGACACCAAGCAGGTCGAGAGTCGAGGGCGCGACCGATAATCCGGGCACCACGGTCTCGGTGATGCTCTCGGCCAGTGAGGCTTCACCGGCCAGCACATGGTAGGTCGAGATCTGGCGGCTCTTCCGGTCGATGCCGAGACCCGTCGAGGCGTTGCCCTGCGGGTCGAGGTCGATGATCAGCACCTTCTCGCCGATAGCGGCGAGCGCCGTGCCGAGATTGATCGCCGTCGTCGTCTTCCCGACGCCTCCCTTCTGGTTGGCGAGCACGAGAACGCGCGGCGTCACGCCACGCGCGCCTGCTTCGGGTCCGTTGCGGTCGGTCATCATGAATGGCTCTCGATGGAGGTTATGCGAAGAATCCTGGCCTCAGGATCGGTCAGGCTTGGCAGGATCTCTGCCTCGAATGTCCACTTTTTCCGGGCCTCGGTCAATTCAATCTCGGCGTCGCGCCCCTTGGGAAACAGGCCCATTGTCCCCGCTTTCAACAAGGGCTCGGTCCAATCCAGCAGCATAGGGAGCGACGCCAGGGCGCGGGCCGAGACCACATCCGCCTTGCCGACGAAGCCGGGCACCACGGTTTCGAGCCGCGCTTCGTGCACCTTGGCCGGGGCTCCCGTCAGCCGTGCGATGTGACGGAGGAAGGCGCATTTGCGCGAATTGCTCTCGACGAGGTGGACCTGGAGCCCCCTCTCCGCTCCCGCGATGGCGAGCACGAGACCGGGAAATCCGGCGCCGGCGCCCAGGTCGAGCCAGGTTTCGGCGTCCGGCGCGAGGTCCAGAAGCTGGAGCGAATCGACGATATGACGATCCCAGATCCGGTCGAGCGTGGCCGGCCCGACGAGGTTCTTGATCGCCTGCCAGCGGCGAAGTTCGCGCTCCAGCAACTCGAGCTTCTCAAATGTTTCACGTGAAACATTCAGGTCCGATGCGGTGATCATGGCCGACTTCATCACGACAGCGACTCGGCCGCACGGCTGTTTCGGTTCGTCGACCTGCGGGCATGGGCGGCGAGCAACGTCAGGGCCGCCGGCGTGATGCCCTCGATCCTCGCCGCCTGACCCAGGGTCTTCGGACGGATCAGGTCGAGCTTGGCCTTGATCTCGTTCGACAAGCCGGGAAGCCCCTGGAAATCGATGCTCTCCTCCAGAACCACACTCTCGTCACGGCGATAGGCGGCGATGTCCGCCTGCTGGCGGTCGAGATAAACCGCATAGGTGGCATCCGTCTCCAGCCGTTCCCGCACGGGTATGCTCACGGCTGACAGGTCGGGCCACACCTGTGTCAGGTCGTTCCAGCCGACGCTCGGATAGGACAGAAGCTGATAGGCCGAGCGGCGAATGCCGTCCTGGTTGAGTTCCAGGCCGTGGCGGGACCCTTCCTGAGGCGTCAGGGTCAGGGCGTGCAGCCGCTGCCGCGTCTCGCGGATCTCGTCCTGAGAGCGCCGGAAATGCGCCGCGCGCTCGGAGCCGACGCAGCCGAACTCCATGCCTTTGCCGGTCAGGCGCTCGTCCACATTGTCGATGCGCAGGCTGAGCCGGTATTCGGAGCGCGACGTGAACATGCGGTAGGGCTCGCTCACCCCGCGGGTGATCAGGTCGTCGATCAGCACACCGATATAGGATTCGGCCCGGTCGAATACGATGCCGTCCTGGCCGCAAGCCCGGCGTGCCGCATTGAGGCCTGCGACAAGACCCTGGGCCGCCGCTTCCTCGTATCCGGTCGTTCCATTGATCTGGCCGGCCAGAAAGAGGCCCTGCACCGCCTTGGTTTCGAGCGCAGCATTCAGGTTGCGTGGATCGACGTAATCGTACTCGATGGCATAGGCCGGCTGGAGCATCCGCACCTGCTCCAGGCCCGGAATGTGCTTCAGGAAAGCGAGCTGCACCTCCTCGGGCAGGGAGGTCGAGATGCCGTTCGGATAGACGGTGACGTCGTCCAGGCCCTCCGGCTCGAGAAAGATCTGGTGGCCGTCCCGGTCGCCGAAGCGCACGACCTTGTCCTCGATGGACGGGCAGTAGCGCGGTCCCCTGCCCTGGATCTCGCCGGAATACATGGCCGAGCGATGCAGATTGTCCCGGATCAGCTCATGCACCTTGGCCGTGGTGCGGGTGATGCCGCACTCGATCTGCGGGTTCGCAATCCGGGTCGTGAGCAGGGAGAACGACACCGGCTCGTCGTCGGCCGCCTGCTTGTCGACGCCGGCCCAGTCGATGGTGCGGCCATCGAGGCGGGGCGGGGTGCCGGTCTTCAGCCGTCCGAGGGTGAAGCCGAGCCGCTCGAAGCTCTTCGGCAGGCCGAGCGAGGGACGTTCGCCTATGCGACCGGCCGGGATCTTCTTCTCGCCAATATGGATCAGCCCCGACAGAAAGGTGCCGGTGGTGATGATTACGGCTGCGGTTGCGAGCACACGGCCGTCCGTGAGCAGGAGGCCCGTGACGCGGCCATCCTGGACGACGAGATCGTCCGCCTCCCCTTCCACGACGGTCAGATTCGGCGTCTGCAGCAGCTCACCCTGCATGGCGCGGGCATAGAGCTTGCGGTCGGCCTGGGTGCGCGGCCCGCGGACCGCCGGACCCTTGCGCCGGTTGAGCAGGCGGAACTGGATGCCGGCCCGGTCGGCGATACGGCCCATGACTCCGTCGAGGGCATCGATCTCACGCACGAGATGGCCTTTACCCAGGCCGCCGATGGCCGGATTACAGGACATGGCGCCGACGGTCGACAGTTTGTGCGTGACCAGGACCGTGCGCGCGCCCATGCGGGCCGACGCGGCGGCCGCCTCGGACCCCGCGTGGCCGCCTCCCACGACGATCACATCGAACACCTGACTCATGTTGATCTCCATGCCGGAGCCGCGGATCCAGAGGTGGAGTGCACCTCATGGAACCGGTCCGACGCTCGCTTTCCAGCCGAACACATCGTCCGGCGCGGAAAACCGAAAACACTTTCTCGCGCGATAGGCTTGGATCTAAATCCCGACGGGACAGAGGTCAAAAGGGCAAAATGTTTCACGTGAAACATTTCGGGCCCGACCTCGCTTCTGCACATCCTGTTCACAGGCTGTACCCATCCGATTCAGCATTGTTCCACCGATTCGTGAACAGCCGAAAATCAACTCTCGCCGATTCGATTCAGGGTTACCGCAGGGACCGGTCATTTCCCGATGCAGAAGTTGGAGAACAGGCGGTCCAGCACATCCTCCACGTCGACCCGCCCGGTGATCTCGCCAATGGCACGCGCGGCAAGCCGCACCTCCTCAGCCGCCAGTTCGAGCGGTCCATGGCCGACGAGCATGGTCCGAGCCCGCTCCAGGGCCGCATGGGCGCGCTCCAGGGCCTTGCGGTGACGCTCGCGGGTGAGGATGGCATCACCCTGCCCCATCAGCGCCGAGGCCTCCTCCTCCAGACGGGCGATCAGCTCCGGCAACCCCTCCCCGGTCGCGGCCGCGATCGTCAGATCGCAATCGTGCGGGACCCGATTCAAATCCGACTTCGTGCCTACCCTCAGAAGACGTTGAGCCTGAGGTGGTTCACTCTCCTCGCCTTCCGGCGGCACGAGCCAAAGCACGAGATCCGCATCCTGCGCCCGGGCCCGGGCCCGGGAGACGCCCTCCTGCTCGATCATATCGCCGCTCTCCCGCAGGCCCGCCGTATCGACGATGATCACGGGTAGGCCGCCGAGATCGCAATGGACCTCGATCACGTCGCGGGTCGTGCCGGCAATCGGCGAGACGATCGCCACGTCCCGTCGGGCGAGTGCATTCAACAGGGTCGACTTGCCCGCATTGGGCGGGCCTGCCAGCACGACGGTCAGACCCTCGCGCAGGCGCTCGCCGCTGCGGTTCGCCATGGCCCGTCCGATCTCGCCCCGCACCCGGTCGATCATCTGAAGGATCTCCTGCTCCAGATCCTCCGGCACGTCGCCCTCGTCGGAGAAATCGAGGCTCGCTTCGAGCAGCGCCAGGACGTGCAGCACGCTCTCGCGCCAGTTCTCGGCGGCGTTCCCGAGCCGTCCGCCGAGCTGGCGCATGGCCTGCCGGCGCTGCGCCTCGGTCTCGGCATCGATGATATCGGCGAGGCCTTCGACCTGGGCGAGGTCCATGCGCCCGTTGAGAAAGGCGCGGCGGGTGAACTCGCCGGCTTCCGCCGGGCGGCAATTGTTGATGACGCCGAGGGCGCGCAGCACCGCGGCCCGGGTCGCCAGCCCGCCATGGATCTGGAGCTCGGCCTGATCCTCGCCGGTAAAGCTCCCCGGCCCCGGCATCCACAGGACGAGGGCCTGATCGAGGGGTTCGCCGGTCGTCGGGTGCTTCAGCGTCCGCACGACCGCGCGCCGGGGCTCGGGCTCCCTTCCCGTCATCCGCTCCAGCACGGTGCGGCTCTCCGGTCCGCTGATCCGGATCAGGCACACGGCGGCGCGGCCGTGACCGGAGGCAGTGGCGAAGATGGTGTCGTCCGAACGCATGAGGCTGAACCTCGTGAGGAGAAGAGGATTTAAGGTTGATGAAGTCTTAAAACCTGAAGCGCGGTCAGGATCGGTTCTGATCCGAATCGATCGAACTTGGAAGCCTTCGCCGGAGCAGACATGATGAACCGCCTGAAAGAGGCCAGTTCCCCCTACCTTCTGCAGCACAGGGACAATCCTGTCCATTGGTGGGAATGGGGTCCGGAAGCCCTGGCCGAGGCCAGGCGGCTCGACAAGCCGATCCTCATCTCCATCGGGTACGCCGCCTGTCACTGGTGCCATGTGATGGCCCATGAGAGCTTCGAAGACCCCGATGTGGCCGCGGTCATGAACGAGCTCTTCGTCAACATCAAGGTCGACCGCGAAGAACGGCCGGATGTGGACCATGTCTATATGAGCGCGCTCCACCTGCTGGGCGAGCCCGGCGGCTGGCCCCTCACCATGTTCCTGACACCCGAGGGCGAGCCGTTCTGGGGCGGCACCTACTTTCCGAAAGAGGCCCGCTTCGGCCGCCCCGGTTTCGTCGGCGTGCTGCGGGAGATCAGCCGCCTCTACCACGCGGAGCCCGAGCGCGTCCTCAAGAACCGGGATGCGCTCAAGCAGCACCAGACCGACCGGAGCGACGGCGGCACGCTAGGGCCCGACGATCTCGACCGCATGGGCCTGCGGCTCTCCGAACTCATCGATACAGAAAACGGCGGGCTGCAGGGCGCGCCGAAATTCCCCAACCCGCCCATCCTCGAATACCTCTATCGCTATGCTGGCCGCACCGGCGACCAGGAGGCGAAGAGGCGTTTCCTCCTGACCCTAGAGCGCATGGCCCTCGGGGGCATCCGCGACCATCTCGGCGGCGGCTTCGCGCGCTATTCCGTCGACGAGCGCTGGCTCGTGCCGCATTTCGAGAAGATGCTCTACGACAACGCGCAGCTCCTGGAACTCTATGCGCTTGGCTTTGCGGAAACCGGCCGCGCCCTGTTCCGGGATGCCGCGGAGGGTATCGTCACCTGGCTCGACCGGGAGATGACCACCCCCGAGGGCGCCTTCGCGTCGAGCCTCGATGCGGATTCGGAAGGCGAGGAAGGTCGCTTCTATGTCTGGAGCCTGGGCGAAATCCGCGACGTCCTGGGCGCGGAGGACGCGGCCTTCTTCGCGCGTGTCTACGACATCTCGGAGGAGGGAAACTGGGAAGGCACGAACATCCCGAACCGGCTCATTTCCGGTGAGGCTCCATCGGCCGTGGAAGAACGGCTCGCGACCATGCGCGAAAACCTTCTGGAGCAGCGGGCTTCGCGGGTCAGGCCCGGCCTCGACGACAAGGTGCTGGCGGATTGGAACGGGCTGATGATCGCGAGCCTCGTGCGCGCCTCTCCCCTCCTCGATCGACCCGAATGGATTGCGCTCGCAAGCCGAGCCTATCGTTTCGTGGCGGAATCGATGAGCCGCAA
Organism: Microvirga tunisiensis; assembly: GCF_009296175.1. Taxonomy (GTDB): domain Bacteria; phylum Pseudomonadota; class Alphaproteobacteria; order Rhizobiales; family Beijerinckiaceae; genus Microvirga; species Microvirga tunisiensis. The sequence continues at coordinate 24,784 of NZ_VOSK01000021.1, forward strand.
CGGCTCTCTCGGCCATTCCTGGCGCGGCGGCGCGCTGATCTTCCCGGGCTTCGCCCTCGACCACAGCGCGATGATGCGGGCAGCGCTCGCCCTCTACGAGGTGACCTCTGAGCCCGCCTATCTCCGGGACGCGCAGATCTGGCGCGATGGGCTGCTCTCGGAATTCATGATCGAGGAGACCGGCTGCCTCGCCATGACCGCTCGGGGTGCAGACCCTCTGGTCGTCCGTCCCCAGCCAACCCATGACGACGCCGTGCCGAACGCCAACGGGGTCTTCGCCGAGGCTCTGGTCCGGCTCGCCCAGATCACCGAGACACAGGACGATCTTCAACGGGCCTCGGAGATCCTGAGCCAGCTCGTCGGCATCGCCCGCTCGGCGCCGCTGGGCCATACCTCGATCCTCAACGCTCTCGACCTGCACCTGCGCGGCCTGAGCATCCTCGTCACGGGAAACAACGCGCAGGACTTGTTCGAGACCGCCCTGCAGGTCCCCTATCCCGACCGCAGCGTCCGCCGGCTGCGCGAGGACGAGACCCTCGACGAAAATCATCCGGCCGGCGCCCTCGCCTCCTCGGGCATGGACGCACAAGCCCTCGTCTGCGCCAGCATGCGCTGCTCCCTGCCGGTCACGGAGGCCGACGGGCTGAAGGCGCAGGTCGCGGAGATGCTGATGCCGGTGCAAGGGCACGATCCCGCCAGCGGGCATTAGATCAAGTGTGAGAACTTTCTTCCCAATGTCATCACCGGCCTTGTGCTGGTGATCCCGATGCGAGTGGTACGGAGTTCTTCGAAGCCGGATGGCCTGGTCAAGCCCGGCCATGACGAGGAGGGTGTCAAACCCGGCCGGAGCGCAGCGAAGGGGAAGGGAATCCATAGCGCTGAGCGTGCGGCTGGATCCCCTTCCCGGTCCTGCGGACCGCCGGGGATGACAGCGGAGCGCTTACTCAGCAATCGGGCTCGCGTCTTTCGGCCTCGCGCTTGAGATGCGTCAGAGGCAGAACCGCGTCGGATTTCACCCGGGTGAGGGCGAAGTTGGAGCGAATGTCGCCGATCATCCGCAGGACCAGGAGCTTCTCCGTCAGGAATTTCTCATAGGCCTTGAGATTGGCCACCACGATCTCGGCGATGAAATCGGCCGTGCCGGACACCATGTGGCAGGCCACCACCTCCGGCATGGCGGCGAGCGCCTGCTGGAGCGCCTGCGCGTTGTCGCGGGAATGCTTCTCGACCTTGATCTCGACGAAGACCGTGAGGCTTAAGCCCACCGACTCTCGCTCGAGGACGGCCCGGTAGGTGCGGATGAAGCCGTCGCGCTCCAGGCGCCTGACCCGCCGCAGGCAGGGCGAGGGCGAGAGGCCGACCTGATCGGCCAGTTCCTGGTTGGTCAAGCGCCCGTCAGACTGAAGCGCATTCAGGATCCGCAGGTCGATGGCATCGAGATCGATAAAGGGCATGGCTGCGCGAACCCCGCTTTCACGCAATTTTCTGCCAAGAATGCGCAACCTTCAAGCCGAACTTCGCAAGGACGTGCCCTGGCCTGAAAGCCTATGCTCAGGGTTGCTCAGGGTTGCTCACGGAGGCTTGCCATGTCCGATCTTGCTTATCCCCCGTCTCAGGCTCAGACCCGCCCTGCCCTGACCGGCTGGCTCGCGGCGCTCGCCACCGTCACGATCTGGGCCGTCTGGGCCGTCGCGACCCGCCATGCGGTAACGCATGATCTGCCCCCGGCCGCAATCGGCCTGTTGCGGTTCGGAGTCCCTGCCCTGCTGCTGATCCCGATCAGCTGGCGGACCGGCCTGTTTCCGAAAGGGCTCGGTTTCCGGAAAGGCCTCGGGCTTCTCGGGTCCGGTGCGCCATTCTTCCTCATCGTCGCGCTCGGCATGCAGTTCGCCCCGGCGGCCGAAATCGGTCCGCTGTTGCCGGGCACCATGCCGCTCTTCGTGGCGCTGATCGGCTGGCTCGTCTTCGGCGAGCGGCTCGGGCGATTCAGGATCGCGGGCTTCGCCCTGATCCTCATCGGCGTCGCCTGCATCGGCGGCTATGGCCTGCTGTTCGCCGGCAACGGCGCCTGGCGCGGACATGTTCTGCTTTTGAGCGGCGCCTGCTTGTGGGGGATCTACACCCACGCCTATCGCCGCAGCGGATTGTCCGCCCTTCAGGCCGCCGCCCTGATCGGATTGTGGTCCTTCCTCATCCTTCTGCCCTTCGGCGCCCCGTCACTGGTGCGTGCGCTCGGCGACGGATTGGCCGGACCCGTGATCCTGCAGGCTGTCGTGCAGGGATTTTTCTCGGGCGTCGCGGGCGTCGTTCTCTACGGACTCGCGGTCGACCGTCTCGGCGCCTCGCGCGCAGCCGCCGTCTCGCCCCTGTCGATCGTGATGGCGGCTGTGATCGCCGTTCCCGTCCTCGACGAGATCCCGGATCGCGCAGCATTGATCGGGATAACATTGGCGACGTTCGGCGTTGTGCTGGCAAGCGGCGTCTTCAGCCGGTCTGCGTCGAAGGGATCGACGAGGACCTGAGGACGCCCACGTTGGACAGGGCGCAGGAGCGACGATGTTCTTTTTCTTCTCGAACCGGCTGGGCTGCGCAGGCTCGCTCCTGATCTCCGCCGTCCTGACCGTGATCGTGCTGGCGCTCATGGGTGTGTTCTGACGTCGGGAGAAGTCAGCGCGTCCTTCCGGAAACGACACCGTCTCTGTCACGCGCTTTCCCGCCATGGCCGGCCCAGCGCCGGCCGTACCGATCCGAAAAAGCGTCGCATCTCTCCCAATCGGGATCACCGGGACAAGCCCGATGATGACGAGGGAAGCCAATCTCCGACTTCATCGTCATGAGCCGCAAAGCGGCTGTCTCAAAGGAGGGTCCAGACTGCGCAGGAAACGACGCCAAATGAAAAGCCCCACCCTCCAAGTCGGAGGATGGGGCCCATTGTCGGATACGGAATTTCCGGATCAGGTGTTCATCGAATCGAAGAAGTCGCCGTTCGATTTGGTCTGGCGCAGCTTGTCGAGCAGGAACTCGATGGCGTCGACGGTGCCCATTGGGTTGAGGATGCGGCGCAGCACGTACATCTTCTTGAGCGTGTCGCTCGGCACCAGCAGCTCTTCCTTGCGGGTACCGGAGCGGGTAATGTCGATCGCCGGGAAGGTGCGCTTGTCGGCGACCTTGCGGTCCAGAATGATTTCCGAGTTGCCGGTGCCCTTGAACTCTTCGAAGATCACCTCGTCCATGCGCGAGCCCGTGTCGATGAGCGCGGTCGCGATGATGGTGAGCGAACCGCCCTCCTCGATGTTGCGCGCCGCACCGAAAAAGCGCTTCGGGCGCTGCAGGGCGTTGGCGTCGACACCGCCGGTGAGCACCTTGCCGGAGGACGGCACCACCGTGTTGTAGGCACGTCCCAGGCGGGTGATCGAGTCGAGCAGGATGACCACGTCGCGGCCGTGCTCCACGAGGCGCTTGGCCTTCTCGATCACCATTTCGGCCACCTGCACGTGACGGGTCGCCGGCTCGTCGAAGGTGGAGGCCACGACCTCGCCCTTCACGGAGCGCTGCATGTCGGTCACTTCCTCCGGCCGCTCGTCGATGAGCAGCACGATGAGGTAGCACTCGGGATGGTTGGTGGTGATCGACTGCGCCACGTTCTGCATCAGCACGGTCTTGCCGGTGCGCGGCGGCGCGACGATGAGCGCGCGCTGGCCTTTGCCGATGGGCGAGACGATGTCGATGATGCGCGGCGAGAAGTCTTTTCGCGTGGGATCAGCGATCTCGAGATTGAAGCGCTCGTGCGGGAAGAGCGGCGTCAGGTTGTCGAAATGAACCTTGTGCCGGATCTTCTCCGGATCCTCGAAATTGATCGTGTTGACCTTGAGCAGCGCAAAATAGCGCTCGCCTTCCTTGGGGCCGCGGATCGGGCCGTCCACCGTGTCGCCGGTGCGCAGGCCGAACTTCCGGATCTGCGAGGGCGAGACATAAATGTCGTCGGGACCGGGCAGATAGTTCGAATCGGCCGAGCGCAGGAAGCCGAAGCCGTCCTGCAGTACCTCGACGACGCCGGCGCCGATGATTTCCACCTCGCGCGCCGCCAGCTGCTTGAGGATGGCGAACATGAGCTCCTGCTTGCGCATGGTGCTCGCATTCTCGACCTCGAGCTCTTCGGCGAAGGTGATGAGTTCAGTGGCGGATTTGGATTTCAGGTCTTGAAGTTTGATTTCCCTCATCGGGGAACACTCTCGGGGTAAAATCGCGGGCAGATGGGCTGTACGCGGAGGAGATTAAGGGAAACGTCGACAGGGCCGCTCAGTTCACGAGGGTGACTTGAGAGAGCCCTGAGGGCCCCTGCGGCGCACCTGTCTTTGAGGAAGAGGATTCTTATTTAGCCCTATTCGGGCCAAGGCTCAAGACCTCGCGTTCAAAAATGCGAAGAGGTTTTCAGGGCCTGCCCTGGCGGTGCCAGATTCTGAGATCGCCCACGGCCTCGAAACCGTTCCGGCACGCCACCGCGAGATCCGATCCCGTCTCGTAGCCAACGGGAGGCAGCCCGGGAAACCGGTTCGAAGCGAGCGTCGTCAATCCCTGCCAAACCTGATCGACAGCGTCTGCCGGGCCGAAGACGTTGGAGAGACCGACAACCCCGGCATCCCCGATTCAGGATGCCCCCGCCCACGATCACGCCGTCCCATAGGAGCGAGGCAAAGACGATATTGGGGTCGCTCAGAAGCTCCGGCCTGAACGGTCGCGCATCCGATCCCGTCTCGGGACCGGCCCACGCCCGCTCCCAGGCCGTCAGCTCCGTCTCGCTCGCGACGATCGCAAGATCATCCGGACCGATGTTCCCGGCAGGGGATTCGAGGAAAAGCCATTGCGCATCGAACAATACCTCGAAGCCCAGACAGGACAGCTCCAACCGGTTGAAGCTGTCCTTGATGGCCCAGCCGCGCTGGTGATCCGACGCGACCAGGGCAGTCACCACATCGACGAGGTCGGCTTCCGCCGCAGCATCGGCAAGCGTCACCGCATCCGGATAAAACCGGGGGGTGCCGTGCCGGTTGAACCAGAGGCTCGCCTGAAACTCACCCGGTCCGCCATTCACGCGGCAGACGGCATCGCACCAGAGAGCATTGTTGCGGGCAGCCTGTACGACGGGATCGTTCTTCATCGAAGCGGCCCATGAGGCTGAGATCAGAGAGGCTGAGATCAGAGAGGCTGAGATCAGAGAGGCTGAGATCAGAACGGCTTCACGATCACCAGGATCACGATGCCGATCATGAGGATCGTCGGGACCTCGTTGATCATTCGGTAGAACTTCGCCGGGCGCGTGTTCTTGTCGGCGGCGAAATCCTTCACGGTCTTCGACAGGAACCCGTGCACGCCGGACAGGATGAGCACCAGGAGCACCTTCGCGTGCAGCCAGCCGGAGGTGTACCAGCCGCCCTGCCAGACCAGGATCAGGCCGAGGATCCAGGTAAGTCCCATGGCCGGGTTGATGATCGCCTTGAGCAGGCGACGCTCCATGATCTTGAACGTCTCGGACTGGATCGAGCCCTTCGGCACGTCGCTGTGATAGACGAAGAGACGCGGCAGATAGAGCATGCCGGCCATCCACGCGATGATGGCGATCACGTGGAACGCCTTGATCCAAAGATACAACATGTCATGCCCCCCGCACGTGAGCGATCAGCTGCTCGACGTGCTCGACCGGTGTCTCCGGCAGGATGCCGTGCCCGAGATTGAAGATGTGCGGGCGTCCGCGCACCGCCTTCAGGATATGATCGGTCCCCCTGGTCAGCGCCTCGCCTCCGGCGATCAGCGCCAGCGGATCCAGATTGCCCTGGGTCGCCACATGAGCGGGAAGACCCGGCAGCACGTTCACGGGATCGAGCGTCCAGTCGAGGGCAAGCCCGTCGCCGATGCCGGCGGCCGCGAAGCGGTGGAGATGCGCACCGCCGCCGCGCACGAAGACGATGACCTTCGCCTGCGGCCGCGCGCTTTTGAGGCCTTCGACCATCCTGCGGATCGGGTTCAGCGACAACCGGTCGAAGAGCGCAGGCGGCAGGGCCGACCCGAAGCTCTCGAAGATCTGCACCGCTTCGGCACCCGCGTCGATCTGGCGGATGAGATAGGCCGCCGAGGCCCGCACCAGCCGGTCGATCAGCGCATCCATGAAAACCGGGTCGCGATAGGCGGTGAGCCGGGCCGGCGCCTGGTCGGGCGTGCCCTTGCCGGCGATCATGTAGCTCGCCACGGTCCAGGGCGCGCCGCAGAAGCCGAGAAGGGTCGTCTCCTTCGGCAGAGACCGGCTCAGGCGGTCCAGGGTTTCGAAGACCGGTTCGAGCCGCTCCAGCGGCAGCTCGTCGGTGAGCCGCGCAAGATCCGCCTGCGAGGTGACTGGATCGAGCTTGGGCCCCTCGTTTTCGACGAAGCGCACGTCCTGGCCGAGCGCATGGGGGATGACCAGGATGTCGGAGAACAGGATCGAGGCATCGAAGCCGAAGCGGCGGATCGGCTGGAGCGTCACCTCCTCGGCAAGCTTCGGATTGTAGCAGAGATCGAGGAAAGAGCCGGCCTGCTTCCGGGTCTCGCGGTATTCCGGCAGATAACGGCCGGCCTGGCGCATGATCCAGATCGGCAATGGCCAGACCGGTTCGCCGTTCAGCACGCGCAAAATCGCTTTGGTGGGACGCTCGCTCACAGGCCCTCTCTAATAAAATAGAATCTTTGAATCTTAGAATCTGATGTTTCTCTTGGGCCGTGAATCACGAAGCCGCAACCCCGTCCACAGACGGTCCACACCGGGTCGGCCGTTAACGGTTCATTAACGGCTGGGGCGGGCCCGCCACAATCCTTTCCGAATTGTTAAACCTTAACAGCCCGTTAACGAACCTTAACCAAATTTGAATCGAAAACTTTTGGGTGATTCGTGCCGGATTCTCCCAATTCGACATTTTAAGAGTCGCACAACAGGCAGCCTTGTTGATGGATTGAGACGAATCCCACAGGCCCTTGTGCTGGACCTCTTGAAGCAAGCGATCTATCCACATTGATCGACTCCTTGTCCGCAGAGAGACCGATCGTGGGACGCAGCTATTTTCATCTCCATCTCGTCTCGGATTCGACGGGCGAAACGCTCATCACCGTCGCCCGCGCGGTGGTCGCGCAATATGAGGGCGTGGCCGCTATCGAGCATGTCTATCCGCTCGTGCGCTCCAACACCCAGCTCGAGCGCGTGCTCAGCGAGATCGAAAACGCACCGGGCATCGTGCTCTATACCCTGGTGGAGCAGGATCTGGCACAGCGGCTCGAGGAGGTCTGCCGCAACACGGGCTCGCCGCATCTCTCCGTGCTCGAACCGGTGCACGCCCTGCTCTCCTCCTATCTCGGCACCCATTCGACCGCCCGGCCCGGCGCGCAGCACATGCTGAACGCGGAATATTTCAAGCGCATCGATGCGATGAACTTCACGCTTCTCCATGACGACGGGCACCTGCCGCACGATCTCGACGAGGCGGACGTGATCCTGGTGGGCGTGAGCCGCACCTCGAAGACGCCGACTGCCATCTATCTCGCCAATCGCGGCCTGAAAACGGCGAATATTCCTCTCGTTCCCGGCGTGCCGCCGCCGGCCGTCCTGGGGACGGCCCGGAAAGCGCTGATCGTCGGCCTCGTCGCGACGCCGGAGCGCATCGTGCAGATCCGGCAGAACCGTCTCCTCAGTCTCAAGGCCGATGACGACACCTCTTACGTGGATCGCGACGCGGTGGCGGAGGAACTTGCAGCCTCCAGGCGGCTTTTCGCCCGCAACGGCTGGCCGGTGATCGACGTGACCCGCCGTTCCATCGAGGAGACGGCGGCGGCGATCATCGACCTCTATCGCGACCATCGTCTGCGCTTCATCGCGGAATAAGTTCATGCCGGCGCTCTGGACCCATTCCGAAAAGCTGCTTCTCGCCTCGCTGAGCGCGACCCGGCTCACGCTGCTGGTGAGCGCGGGTCTTCCCGTCGAGACGCAGAATTCGAGCATCGACGAGCGGGCCGTCGAAGAGGCGGCCGCCCATGAGGGGCTCGACCCGCCGACGCTTGCCGGACGCTTGGCGGCGGAGAAGGCACTCGCCGTCAGCCGTCGCCATCCGGAACGGGTCGTTCTCGGCGCCGATCAGGTGCTCGAATGCGAAGGCGAGGTGTTTCACAAGCCTGTCGACGGTGCGGCGGCACGGGCGCAGCTGATGCGGCTGTCCGGACGGCGCCACGCCTTGCATTCGGCCGGTGCCCTCGCCATCGGCGGGCAGGTGGTCGAGCATTTCCTAGGAAGCGCCCATCTCACCATGCGGCCTTTGACCGAGGAAGCGGTCGACCTCTATCTCGACCTTGCCGGGCCCGATGTGCTGAAAAGCGTCGGCGTTTACCAGCTCGAAGGGTTCGGGGTTCATCTCTTCGAGACGGTCGAGGGGGATCATTCGACCATTCTGGGGCTCCCTCTCCTCCCGCTTCTCGCCGCCCTGCGCCGCCTCGGCTGCTTGGCTCTTTAAGGACTGTCTCTTCATGGCGAAGGCCTTCGTCGTCGGCCATCCGATCAAGCATTCCCGCTCGCCCCTGATCCACGGGTATTGGCTGAAGCAATACGGGCTCGATGGAAGTTACGAGCGCATCGAAGTCGCTCCTGTGAATTTCGGGGATTTCCTGAAGAGCTTCCCCACCCGGGGCTTCGCCGGCGGCAACGTCACCATCCCGCATAAGGAGATGGCCTTCCTGGGCGTCGATCGTCGCACAGAGCAGGCGGAGCGCGTGGGAGCCGTGAACACCCTCTGGATCGAGGACGGCGTGCTCTGGGGCGACAACACCGATGTCACCGGCTTCATGGCCCATCTCGATGCGAGCCTGGGGACGGGCTGGGAACAGGATGTGGAAACGGTTCTCGTGCTCGGGGCCGGCGGAGCCGCCCGCGCCGTGGTGGCAGGTCTCCAGAACCGGCCTTGCAAGCGCATCTTCGTGGCGAACCGCACCCTGTCGAAGGCCGACGACCTGGTCCGCGATCTCAGGCGGGGCAGCCCTGTCGGTCTGGAGACCTCGGCGTGGGAGGCCCTCGGGCGGGTGATCCCCCATGCCCAGCTCATCGTCAACACCACGTCGCTCGGCATGGCCGGCCAGCCGCCGCTTACCCTCGATCTGGCCAAAGCGCCGCGCAACGCCGTCGTCGCGGACATCGTCTATGTTCCGCTCGAGACTCCCCTCCTCGCGGCCGCGGCCGCGCATAACCTGAGAACCGTCGACGGGCTCGGCATGCTGCTGCATCAGGCGGTGCCGGGCTTCCGGCGCTGGTTCGGCGTGACGCCGGAGGTGACGCCCGAATTGCGGGCGTTGATTCTCGCCGATATCGAGGCCCAAAGATGACCTTCGTGCTCGGCCTCACCGGCTCCATCGGCATGGGAAAATCGGCTACCGCCGATCTCTTCCGCCGGCTCGGCGTTCCGGTCCACGATGCCGACGCCACCGTGCACAGGCTCTACCGCGGCCGCGCCGCGCCGCTGATCGAAAAAGCCTTTCCGGGCACGGCCACGGACGGAGTCGTCGACCGGGCACGCCTGGGCGCTGCCGTTCTCGACAGCCAGGAGCGCATGCAGCAGTTGGAGGCGATCGTGCATCCGCTCGTGCGGGAGGAGGAGGAAAGCTTTCTCAAGAGACTCGCGGCCCTGGCGCCGGTGGCCGTGCTGGACATCCCGCTCCTGTTCGAGACCGGCGGCGAGACGCGCTGCGATGCGGTTCTCGTCGTCACCGCGCCTGCGGCTGTGCAGCGCGACCGGGTGCTCGCCCGTCCGGGCATGACGGAGGCGAAATTTCATGCCATCCTGGACAGGCAGATGAGGGACGAGGACAAGCGCACCCGGGCTCATTTCCTGGTCGATACAAGCCGCGGCTTTTCTTCCGCCGAGGCGCAGGTCAAATCGATTCTCGCCTGTCTCGCCGGCCGGCCGGGCCGACGCCGCCATTTTAATGAAGAGTTTTCGTGATGTTGCGTGAAATCGTTCTGGATACCGAAACCACCGGCACCGACCACGCCAAGGGCGACCGGGTGATCGAAATCGGCTGCGTCGAGCTTCTCAATCACATCCCCACGGGCAAGAGCTATCACGTCTACATCAACCCGGAATGTCCGGTCTCGCCCGGCGCCTTCGCGGTGCACGGGCTCTCCGACGAGTTTCTCAAGGACAAGCCCGTCTTCGCAGCCATCGCGGACGAGTTCGCCGAGTTCGTCCGCGATGCGCGGCTCGTCATCCACAACGCCGCCTTCGACATCGGCTTCCTCAATGCGGAATTCGCCCGCACCGGGCACACGCGGTTCAACCTTCCGGACGCGGTCGACACGCTCTCGATGGCCCGGCGCAAGCATCCGGGTGCGGCGAACAACCTCGATGCGCTCTGCACGCGCTACGGGATCGACAATTCCAGGCGCACCAAGCACGGGGCGCTCCTCGACGCCGAAATCCTCGCCGAGGTCTATATCGAGCTGATCGGCGGCCAGCAGGTCGGCTTCGACCTGTCGCTGCGGCCCGCCGCACGGGGCCGCGCGGCAGCGCGGGGCCAGATCGCGGCACAAGACGCCCGTCCGCGCACCCTGATCTCGCGGCTGACCGAAGCCGAGCGCGCGGCGCACGAAGCCTTCATCCAGTCGCTGGGACCCAACACCCTCTGGCGCGAATATCTCGGCGAGACGACGCCCGAGGCGTCTTAAAGACCATCATCCCGCAGCCTCATCTGAGGAGCGCAGCCGTCCTGAACCTCTCTCCCGTCATGACCGGGCTTGTCCCGGCCATCCCGATTCTGAACAGCGCTGCGTCTCACAAATCGGGATCACCGGCACAGGGCCGGTGATGACGTGGAGGGTGAATGGCCGGCCAGTCTCTGAAGAGGTCTGCGCGCATAAAAAATCGGACGAAACGCTCCCCGCTTCGCCCGATTGGAAAACGCGAATTCGGCCGACCGTTTACGACAGCGTCTGGCCGCCGTTCGGCTGATTCTGCACTTCGGCGGCGCGCTGGCGGTAGAGGGCCACGAAATCGATCGGGTCGATGTAGAGAGGCGGGAAGCCGCCGTTGCGCACCGCATCGGCCACCATCTGGCGGGCGAAGGGGAAGAGCAGGCGCGGGCACTCGATCATCACCACCGGGTGCAGCTGGTCCTGCGGGATGTTCTGGATGCGGAACACGCCCGAATAGGTCAGCTCGAAGGCGAACAGCACGTCCTTGCCGCCGATCTTGGCATCGCCCTCGAGGGTGAGGTCGACCTCGAAATCGGCCTCGGCGAGCTGCTTGGCATTCACATTGACCTGCAGGTTGATCTGCGGGCCTTCCGATTGCTGCTGCAGGGAGCGGGGGGCGTTGGGGTTCTCGAAGGAGAAATCCTTGCAGTACTGCGCAAGGGCGTTGAGCGCGGGCGCTCCGTTGGTTGCCGGGTTCTCGGCCATGGGTTCATGCTCCCTTAAGGGTGTCTTGTCGGGCCCGGACGAAACACGTCGTCAGGCAAAGCGCCGGCTCGCTTCGGGCCATGGATCTTCGCGCTATCAGCTTCTCCTACACGAAGCAAGATTTGAGCCGACTCATTCGCTTGTCGGGGGCAAAGGTGGATGTTACGACCTCAAGACCCCATATGCGAAGGATGACACCTTCGCCTCCTTGACACAACGCCCGGCGAAACCCGGGCGCGGGCAGGCTCACAACGGATCGACGATGCAGGATTCCTTCGACATCACGACCCTCATATTTATTGGACTCGCCGTTTTCGTGATCTGGCGTTTGCGCTCCGTTCTGGGGCAGAAGACTGGCAGCGAGCAGCCGCCTTTCGACCCGATGTCGCGCCGCGATGCGCCTCTTCGTCCCGGCAATGCGCCGGCCGAGCCGGATCACAATGTGGTGCGCCTGCCCGGCGCCAATGGCACCCGTCCCGCCGCCGAGGTCCCGTCGGCCGAGCGTTGGAAGGGCATCGCCGAGCCCGGGTCGCCCATGGCCCAGGCCCTCGACGGCATTGCCCGTGCCGAGCCGAACTTCAACCCCGCCGAGTTCCTGGAAGGCGCCAAATCCGCCTATGAGATGATCGTCACCGCCTTCGCGCAGGGTGACCGCAAGACCCTCAAGGATCTCCTCGCCAAGGAGGTCTATGAAGGCTTCGAGAGGGCGATCACCGAGCGCGAGCGCCGGGGGGAGACGGTGGAAACCACCTTCGTTTCCATCGATAAGTCCGAGATGGCCGGAGCCGAGCTCCAGAACAAGACGGCCCAGATCGTGGTGCGCTTCCATTCGAAGCTGATCACCGCGACCCGCGATGCCTCCGGCAGCGTGGTCGATGGCAGCCCCGAGACCGTGGCCGACGTCACCGATGTGTGGACCTTCGCCCGCGCGCTCGGCAGCCGCGATCCCAATTGGCAGCTCGTGGCGACCGAAGCGGGGCAATGAGGCATGCCGGACAGGCCCTCCTCGCTTGTCTCATTCCTTGGATGCTGAGCATGTCCGCCGAAGCGGCATCGGCGCTGAAGGATCAGGCGCGCCTCGAGCCCCTGCCCTTCCAGGACCTTGCCGGCTGGGAGACCGACGATCACGCCGCTGCCTTCCAGGCCTTTCTGCGCTCCTGCCGCGCTCTCGACGCCAGCGCCGCCGAGCTCCGCCCGGCCCAGGCGCCTCGAGGAGACCTCCTGGCCGCTTGCCGCAAAGCCTTGAAGACGCCTCGACTCGGCAGGAGTGAAGCCCGGCGCTTCTTCGAGACGCATTTTCAGCCCGTTGCCGTCATTCCCCATTCCGGCAACGGCTTTCTCACCGGCTATTACGAGCCCGAATTCCAGGGCTCGCGCACGCCCGACACCACCTATCGCGTCCCCCTGCTCGACCGGCCTTCGGATCTCGTCACCATCCCGCAGGGAGAAGCCCTGCCCGGCCTCGAAAAGGGGCTCCAAGCCGCCCGGCGCGCCAAGAACGGCTACGAGCCCTATCCCGACCGCGCCGCCATTGAGAACGGAGCCTTAGGGAGGCTCGCCAAGCCCATCGTGTATCTGCGCGAGCCGGGCGAAGCCTTCATCATCCATGTCCAGGGCTCGGCCCGCATCCGCCTCGATGACGGGTCGGTGATGCGGGTGGCCTATGCCGGCCGCAACGGTCGGCCTTACACCTCCATCGGACGCCTCCTGGTGCAGCGGGGCGAGATGGATCTGGAGACCATGACGCTCGAAAAGCTCATGGGCTGGCTGAAGGATCATCCGGAACCGGCCAGGGCCCTGATGCGGCAGAACCAATCCTACATCTTCTTCCGCGAAGCGAGCGAGCTCGCCCCCGAGGATGGACCCATCGGCGGTGCGGGCACCCCGCTCGTGCCCGGCCGGAGCCTCGCGGTGGATCGCTCCCTTTGGGCCTATGGCCTGCCTGTCTGGCTCGACGGGTATTTGCCGCTGACGCTCGACAAGACCGAGCCCCTGCGGCGGCTGATGATCGCGCAGGATACGGGCTCGGCCATCGTCGGCCCGGCGCGGGGCGATTTCTTCTTCGGCGGCGGCGAGGAGGCGGGGCGCCGGGCCGGCCTCCTGCGTCATGCCGTGCGCTTCGTGGTTCTGCAGCCCAAACCCCGTTCATGACCAAGAAAAGCCGTACCCGCCAGCTCAGCTCAGAGGAGAAGCGGCTCTGGTCCCATGTGGCCAGGCACGTGAAGCCCATGAAGGGCAAGCCCCTGCCGCCCGAGCCGGAACCCGAGGACAAGCCCGCCACGGCCCCTGCCCCGAAGATTGCTGCACTCGCGCCCGTTCTGCCCCCGCTCCCGCCCCAGACGAAACCGGCCGTGCCCCCGCTCGCTCCCGTGGAGCGCAAGACGCTCCAGGCCCTCCGGCGCGGCCGCAAGGATGTGGACAGCGTCATCGACCTACACGGGATGCGCCAGGAGGAGGCCCATTTCGCTCTCCTGCATTTCCTTCATCGGGCGCAAAGCTCCGGCCACGGGCTCGTTCTGATCATCACCGGCAAGGGCGGCGCGGCCGCCGGCAGCGGCATGTTCGAGGAACGCGGGGTTCTCAGGCGCATGGTGCCGCACTGGCTGCGCCTGCCCGATCTCCGCTCCCTGGTGATCGGCTTCGAGGAAGCCTCTCCCCAGCATGGCGGATCCGGTGCACTCTATGTCAGGCTCCGCCGCCGGCGGGGTGCGGGATAAGCAGATGACCCCCTTCGGCGAACGGGTACGGCAGCTGCGCAGCGAGCGCGGGCGGATGTTGAAGGACATGGCCGCGCATCTGGGCGTCTCGAGCGCTTACCTCTCGGCGCTCGAGCGCGGCGAGCGCGGCAAACCCACCTGGGCTCTGATCCAGGGGGTCCTGCAGTATTTTCACATCATCTGGGACGAGGCCGACGAGCTCGCTCGCCTTGCGGACTTTTCCGATCCGAAAGTGAAAATCGATACGGCCAACACCGATCCCGTGGCGACCCTTTTCGCAAACCGTCTGGCGCGGGAGATCCGCGGACTCACGTCCGAGGAACTCCACCAGATGATCGCCGTCCTCGATCAGGCTCAGGAGCGGGAGCGCAAGGCTGCTTGTGCCATTCCAGGCGACGCCCAGGCTCCTGTCTCACCCCGGTGAGAGCTTGACCTCCCTCACCATGGATGCGAAAGCGCCCCGTCTTTCCCCAACCGTGGTGGCTCATGTCCCAGACCCGCATCGACGTTCTCACCCTCGGCAACGCCATCGTTGACGTGCTCGCCCATACGGACGAGGCCTTCCTCATCCAGAAGAAGGTCCACAAGGGCGCCATGCAGCTCATCGACGAGGCCCGCGCCGAGGAGCTTTACGGCGACATGGGCCCGGCGATCATCGTGTCGGGCGGCTCGGGCGCCAACACGGCGGCGGGCGTCGCCTCCTTCGGGGTCAAGGCGGGCTTCATCGGCAAGGTGAAGAACGACGAGACCGGCAAGCTCTTCGCCCATGATCTCAAGGCGATCGATGTGCATTACGACGTGACGCTCGCCGAGGATGGTCCCGCCACCGCCCGCAGCTTCATCCTGGTGACGCCGGACGGCGAGCGCACCATGAACACCTATCTCGGCGCCTGCCAGAACCTGACCCCCGACGACGTGAACCCGGACACGGTGCGCGCCTCGAGCATCGTCTATCTCGAAGGCTATCTCTGGGATCCGCCGGCCGCCAAGGAGGCCTTCCGCAAGGCCGTGAAGATCGCCCACGAGGCCGGCAACAAGGTGGCCCTGACTCTCTCCGATGCCTTCTGCGTCGACCGCTATCGCGACGAGTTCCTGGGGCTGATGCGCGACGGCAGCCTCGACATTCTCTTCGCCAATATCCACGAATTGCAGAGCCTCTACGGCACGTCCGACGCCGACACCGCATTGGCTGCGTTGCGCGAGGAAAACGTGCTCGGCGCGATCACCCGCTCGGCCGAGGGCGCGTTGATCGTCAGCCGCGGCGAGACCAAGGCCGTGCCGGCCTTCCCCGTGGAGCGCGTGGTCGACACCACGGGCGCCGGCGACCTCTTCGCCTCGGGCTTCCTCGCCGGCCTCGTTAACAACCTGGACCTCACCGACTGCGCTCGCCTCGGTGGCCTGGCCGCCGCCGAGATCATCAGCCATCTCGGCGCCCGCCCGCAGGCGAACCTCAAGGAGCTGGCGCAGCAGGAAGGGCTGCTCTCGTAAGGATCGCCCTCCCCGTCATGGCCGGCCCTGTGCCGGCCATCCACCTCTTGAATCCATCAAGTCTCGCTCTGTCCTCATCCTGAGGAGGATTGCGTGAGCAATCCGTCTCGAAGGAGCTTCCAGTGCTCTCTGGATCCTCCTTCGAGACGCAGACCGCGTCTGCTCCTCAGGATGAGGTGAGAGCTTGTGGCAAAAGGGTCTAACCCCTTCCCGTCTGCCCGAACCACAGTCCGAACAAAGCCGCGAGCGAGACGAGCGCCAGGAAGCCGTTGAACATCACCAGGAGGAACGGCGGAATGCGCTGCACGTCCGGATGCGGCGGTTGCGATCCCGTAAAGATCTGACGCCAGACGGCGGAGGCGAAGCAGAAGGCGCTGAACAGGATCAGGACCGAGCCGGTGGAGAGGATCATCCAGTCCGGCACGACGCCCTCCAAAAGCTTCTTCGCGCCGATGCCGGACGCGAGCGACGCCAGTCCCGTTCGCACCCAGGCCGCGTAGGTGCGCTCGGCCGCGAAAACCGTCCGGTTGGCCGCGAGTTCCGTGCGCCGGTCGGCGCTGTCCTTCATCTGCACGCTGGCGGTTGCGGTCGTCTTGGCGGCGGCCTGCGTGTGTTCGGCCGCCTCTTGCGTCTGCTCGGCGGCCTCCTGGCTCTGGGTTGCCGCTTCCTTCGCGTGCTCGGCGCTTTGCTTGAGTTTTTCGTCGACCGGCTGCGTCGCCATGCATCCTCCGCTCATCTGGAGGCACAACGCTCAAGGTTATGAAAAGGTCAGCGCCGTCAAAGCCGTCGCAGCGCCACCGTCTCGATCCGGTGGCTCGGGCCCTTCTTCAGGATCAGGCTCGCGCGCTGGCGGGTCGGAACGATGTTTTCCTGCAGGTTCACCAGGTTGATGCGGTTCCACAAGCCGTCGGCGATGTTGATGGCCTCGTCCTCGCGCAGTTCCGCATAGCGCCGGAAATAGGACAGCGGATCGCGGAAGGCGGTGTGGCGCAGGCGCAGGAACCGGTTCACGTACCAGCGGTGCAGGTCGTCCTCGTCAGCGTCGATATAGACCGAGAAGTCGAAGAAGTCCGACACGAAGGGAATGGCCGTGCCGTCCTTGGGCATGCGTGCGGGCTGGAGCACGTTGAGCCCTTCGACGATCAGGATGTCCGGCCGGTCGACCATCGTCTCCTCGCCGGGCACCACGTCATAGACCAGGTGGGAATAGAGCGGCGCCTTCACGTTGCGCTTGCCTGCCTTGATGTCGGCGAGGAAGTGCAGGAGCTTCCCTGTGTCGTAGCTTTCCGGAAAGCCCTTGCGCTCCATCAATCCGAGCCGCGTCAGCTCCGCATTGGGCAGGAGGAAGCCGTCGGTGGTGACGAGGTCGACCTTCGGGGTGTTGGGCCAGCGGGCCAGGAGTGCCTTGAGCACGCGGGCCGTGGTGGACTTGCCGACCGCGACCGAGCCCGCCACGCCGATGATGTAGGGTACTTTCTCCTGATGCTCCGCGAGGAGGAAGCGTTGGGTCGCCTTGAACAGCCCTTGCGTGGCCGCGACGTAGAGGGACAGAAGGCGCGAGAGCGGCAGGTAGATCGCCGCCACCTCGTCGATGGAGATTGGATCGTTGAGGGATTGCAGCCGCATCACCTCGTCGACGGTCAGCGTCATCGGCGCGTCGGCGCGGAGGCGGGCCCATTCGTCACGGGGGAATGTGCGGTAGGGCGAGAGGCCGTCATCGTCCTCGTCGGCGGACATCAGGTTGGGCTGGTCCATGCGAACCACCTCTTTTCCATGTTAGGTCTTGCGCGCGGCCTTCTCCGCAAGACCCGACTGCGCCGTGCGGCGCTCCAGTTCGGCCATGACGTCACTTAGCGGAATGTTTGCGCCCTGCAACACGACCAAAAGATGATACAGCACATCCGCCGCTTCCGCCGTGAGGTTCTGCCGGTCGCCCTCGACGGCCGCGATGGCGGCCTCCACCGCCTCCTCGCCCAGCTTCTTGGCCGCCTTGGCCGGTCCGCCGGCGATGAGCTTGGCCGTATAGGATTCGGTGGCCGGCGCCGCCGCGCGCTCGGCCACGATGCGGGCGAGGTCGTCGAGGGTGAAGGAGGTCATGTCGCTTTCACTGTCATTCCCGGCCGGAGCGTAGCGGAGGAGAAGGGAATCCATCCTCCGTGCTTAATCGTAGATCCCTTTCCCGGCCTTTCGGGCCGCCGGGGATGACACTCGGTCCTTATTCTCTGTTCTCAGGCCGCCTTGTCCAGCCGCATCTTCAAGCCCTTGTCGGCCATGTAGCCCTTGGCCTCGCCGATCGTGTGCGTGCCGAAGTGGAAGATCGAGGCGGCGAGCACGGCGCTGGCATGGCCCTTCTCGACGCCGTCGACCAGGTGATCGAGATTGCCGACGCCGCCGGACGCGATGACGGGCACGGAGACGGCATCCGCGATGGCGCGCACGAGAGCGAGATCGTAGCCGCCCTTGGTGCCGTCCCGGTCCATGGAGGTGACCAGAAGCTCCCCTGCCCCCCGTTCAGCGACCTGTCTGGCGAACGCGATGGCGTCGATGCCCGTGGCGTTGCGCCCGCCGTGGGTGAAGATCTCCCAGCGCGGAGCCTCGCCCTCCTCCGACACCTTCTTGGCGTCGATGGCCACGACGATGCATTGGTTGCCGAATTTTTCCGCGGCCTCGCGCACGAAATCCGGGTTTTTCACCGCCGCCGTGTTGATCGAGACCTTGTCGGCCCCGGCGAGCAGAAGCTTGCGGATGTCCTCCACGGTGCGAACGCCGCCGCCGACGGTGAGCGGCATGAAGCAGGCCTCCGCCGTGCGCTGCACCACGTCGAGCAGGATCCCCCTCGCCTCGTGGCTTGCCGTGATGTCGAGGAAGCAGAGCTCGTCGGCCCCGGCCGCATCGTAGGCCTTTGCCGCTTCGACCGGATCGCCCGCATCGACGAGATCGACGAACTGCACGCCCTTCACGACGCGCCCGTCCTTCACGTCCAGGCAGGGAATGAGACGCACTTTGAGCATCAGGCAGGTTCCTTGCGCACGGAGCGGAGCAGCGCCAGCGCCTCTTCCGGGTCGATGCGCCCGTCATAGAGGGCACGGCCGGAGATGGCACCGTTGAGGACGCTGCAATCGGGCCTCGTGAGGCGCTCGATATCGGCCATGGAGGCAAGGCCGCCCGAGGCGATGACCGGGATCGAGACGGTGCGGGCCAAGCCTAAGGTCATCGGGAAGTTGAGGCCTTTCAGGATGCCGTCGCGGGCGATGTCCGTGTAGATGATGGCGGCGACGCCCGCATCCTCGAAGCGGCGCCCGAGCTCTTCCGCCGACAGGGTCGATGTCTGGGCCCAACCCTCGACGGCGACCAGCCCGTCCTTGGCGTCGATGCCGACGGCGATCTTGCCCGGATGGAGCCGGGCAACTTCCCGCACGAAGGCAGGATCGCGCACGGCGGCCGTGCCGATGATGACGCGGGACACGCCCTTCCCGAGCCAGCCCTCCACGGTCTTCATGTCGCGGATGCCGCCGCCGAGCTGCACGGGGATCGTGACCCGCGTCAGGATGTTCTCGACGGCAGCGGCATTCATCGGCTTGCCGGCGAAGGCTCCGTCGAGATCGACCACATGCAGCCACTCGAAGCCCTGAGCCTCGAAGGTGGCGGCCTGGTCGGCCGGGTCGTCGTTGAACACGGTCGCCTGGTCCATGTCGCCTTGAATGAGGCGGACGCAGCGGCCCTCTTTGAGATCGATTGCGGGGTAGAGGATCACGGGCGCCACCTCAAGAAATTGGCGATGAGCTTGAGGCCGAGCGCCTGGCTCTTTTCGGGATGAAACTGGGTGCCGACGAGATTGTCCCGTCCGACGACGGCCGTGACCGGGCCGCCGTAATCGGCGGTTGCGACCACGTCGTCCGGGCTGGCGGGCGAGAGCGCATAGGAATGCACGAAATAGGCGTGCAGCCCGTCCGGCCCGGTCGGAATGCCGTCGAGCAGCGGGTGCGGCTTCGCCAGCGTCAGAGTGTTCCAGCCCATATGCGGGATCTTCAGGTGAGGATCGCTCGGCCGGATGGGCTTCACGTCGCCCTGGATCCAGTCGAGGCCGTAGCTCGTGGTGTGCTCGAGACCCCGTGTCGCCATGAGCTGCATGCCGACGCAGATGCCGAAGAACGGACGCTTGTCCTCATGGACGCGCCGCTGCAGCACCTCCACCATGCCGGGTACGGCATCGAGGCCGCGGCGGCAATCGGCGAAGGCGCCGACGCCCGGCAGCACGATCCGGTCGGCCCTGGCGACGAGGCTCGGGTCGGACGAGACGGCAATGGAGAGGTCGAGCTCCGCCTCGCGCGCCGCCCGCTCGAAGGCCTTGGCGGCGGAGTGCAGGTTGCCGGACCCGTAATCGATGATGACGACGCTCACCGGGGACGCTCCGCATCGGGAAAGAGGCCGATCACCGGCTCGGGCCTCCGGGGGGTGGACAGAACGGCTGACGGCGCCGGGTTGCGGGGCAGGGCGGACGGCTTGGCCTCGAGCCAGCGGGCGAAGGCCCTGGCCTCCGCCTCGTCCTGGTCTTCCGCCGTGACCGCGTCGACCATGGGCAGGCCGCGGCGCGCCAGGGTCCAGCGCCGGAGGCTGTTGGCCTCAAGCCCGATCAGGGCCTGCAGCAGAGCTTGAGCGATGGAGCCGGCGAGGGGATGCACGTCCAGCACGGCCATGAGGCCGCCGAAGGCGAAGACGACGATCAGCACGCCGATCCCGGCGAGCCAGAGCCGGTGGTAGAAGAACCAGAGGAAGGTGAAGAAGAAGGCCCCCCAGGAGAAGGCATCCTTCACGAGCTCGGATTCGTCCAGAGCTGTCGGATCGCCCGGCCGCGCATCGCGCGGAAGGTGCAGGGTATAGGTGGTCATGGCGACGTTTCCTCAAGCCCCGTCCGGTGAGGTGACGACAAGTGTCTCGCCGGACAAGGCGTTCTCTTGTTTAGAACTAGAGCGTACCCTTGGTGGAGGGAACGCGGCCCTCTTCCCTTGGGTCCAGTGCCACGGCCTGACGCAAGGCCCGTGCCAAGCCCTTGAAGCAACTCTCGGCAATATGGTGGCTGTTCTCGCCGTAGAGCGTTTCCACGTGCAGGGTCAGCCCCGCATTGATGGCAAACGCCTGATAGAACTCACGCACCAGCTCGGTGTCGAAAACGCCGATCTTCTCCGTCGGGAAGGTGGTCCGGAACACCAGGAAGGGGCGGCCCGATATGTCGAGCGCGACGCGCGTCAAGGTCTCATCCATCGGACAATGGATGTCGGCATAGCGCGAGATGCCCTTTTTATCGCCAAGCGCCTGCAGGATAGCCTGACCCAGCGCAATCCCGGTATCCTCGGTCGTATGATGCTGGTCCACATGCAAGTCGCCGGTTACCTTCACGGTCAGGTCGAAGAGACCGTGTCGGGCAAACAGTTCGAGCATATGGTCGAGGAAGCCGACCCCCGTGGAGATTTCGGCCTTGCCGGTGCCGTCCAGGGCAATCGACACGGCGACATCGGTCTCGGCGGTGCGACGGCTAACGCTCGCGGAGCGCATCATCAAAATCCTTTGCGGAACAGGAGACGAGGCCTTCTAGCAAGCCGCGACGAGAAATGCCACCCGCGTTGCTTTTGGCCGATGAATGATTAAGTCAGCCCTGAAATGGCCTTGTGGCCGATGCTGAGTTATTCCCGCCCGCCGGAGTTCTATCCTCGTGTCCGAAGACGCCACCCCCCGCATGCATGCCACCACCATCCTCATGGTCCGGAAAGGAGGCCGCGTCGTCATCGGCGGCGACGGTCAGGTGAGCCTGGGGCAGACCGTCGTGAAGGGCAATGCGCGAAAGGTCCGCCGCCTCGCCAAGGGCGGCGTGATCGGCGGCTTCGCCGGCTCCACGGCCGATGCCTTCACCCTGTTCGAGCGCCTCGAGGCCAAGCTCGAGCAATATCCCGGCCAGCTCACCCGGGCCTGCGTCGAGCTCACCAAGGACTGGCGCACCGACCGGTATCTGCGCCGCCTGGAGGCGATGATGCTCGTCGCCGACAAGGACGTGGGCCTGCTGTTGTCCGGCGCCGGTGACGTGCTGGAGCCGGAAAACGGCATCATGGCCATCGGTTCCGGCGGCAACTACGCCCTCGCTGCCGCGCGCGCCTTGGCTGATTCCGAGATGGATGCGGAAGCCATCGTGCGCCGGTCCCTTGGCATCGCCGCCGAGATCTGCGTCTACACGAACTCGAATATTGTCATTGAGACCTTGGACATCGAATGACCACGTTTTCTCCCCGCGAAATCGTTTCCGAACTCGACCGCTACATCGTCGGCCAGAACGACGCCAAGCGCGCGGTCGCCATTGCGCTGCGCAACCGCTGGCGCAGGCAGCAGCTCGAAGGTAGCTTGCGCGAAGAGGTGGCGCCGAAGAACATTCTCATGATCGGCCCGACCGGCTGCGGCAAGACCGAGATCTCGCGCCGCCTCGCCAAGCTCGCGGGCGCGCCGTTCATCAAGATCGAGGCGACCAAGTTCACGGAGGTCGGCTATGTCGGCCGCGACGTGGAGCAGATCGTGCGGGATCTCGTGGAGATCGGCATCGGTCTCGTGAAGGACGAACGCCGCCGTCAGGTCCAGGCGAAAGCACATGTGGCGGCGGAAGAGCGCGTGCTCGATGCGCTCGTCGGCTCCACGTCCAGCGCCGCGACCCGCGATTCCTTCCGCCGCAAGCTGCGCGCCAACGAACTCGACGACAAGGAGATCGAGGTCGAATTGCAATCGGGCGGAGGGCAGGGCATGCCCATGTTCGATATCCCGGGCATGCCCGGAGCATCGGTGGGCGCGATCAACCTCTCCGATATGTTCGGCAAGGCCTTCGGCGGAGGACGCGCGAAAACTCGCCGCACCACCGTGCGCGAGGCTTATGAGCCGCTGGTGATGGAAGAGGCCGACAAGCTGCTCGACCAGGACGCCATCGTGCAGGAGGCGCTGCGCCAAGTGGAGAACAACGGCATCGTGTTCCTCGACGAGATCGACAAGATCTGCGCCCGGGAAAGCCGTGGCGGAGCCGATGTCTCCCGCGAGGGCGTGCAGCGCGATCTTCTGCCGCTGATCGAAGGCACCACCGTGTCGACGAAATACGGCCCGGTGAAAACGGACCACATCCTGTTCATCGCCTCCGGCGCGTTCCACGTGTCGAAGCCGTCGGATCTGCTGCCCGAACTGCAGGGCCGTCTGCCGATCCGCGTCGAGCTCGCACCGCTGACGGTAGAGGATTTCAAGCGCATCCTGACCGAGACGGAAGCAAGCCTCATCAAGCAGTCGGTAGCGCTGATGCAGACCGAGGGCGTGGGCCTCGTCTTCACGGACGATGCCATCGATGCGCTGGCGCAAGTGGCCGTCGACGTGAACAACTCGGTCGAGAACATCGGCGCACGTCGTCTGCAGACGGTGCTCGAGCGGGTGCTCGACGACGTGTCGTTCACGGCGCCCGACCGTTCGGGCGAGACGGTGACCATCGACGCCGCTTACGTGCGTGGCGAGGTGGAAACGCTGGCGAAGAACACGGACCTGAGCCGGTTTATTTTGTAACTCCACACTGTCATTACTGTCATTCCGGGGCGAGCGAAGCGAGAGCCCGGAATCCATAACCGCTAACGATGCAGGATGGGGCGACGCGGTGTCCGAAGCGCCTTACATGATAGGCGTCGTGTTTATGGATTCCGGGCTCGGCTCTACGAGCCGCCCCGGAATGACAGTGACAGGCGTGCATGGAACCACCCTGCTGATTCGCGACTTGCATCGGGATGAATCCGGACCTGCAGGATCTGAAAGTGAAGGCGCTGATCATCCACCAGCGCCTCTGTGAGGTCTATGGCTGTCCCATTCCGTATTTCCACTCCCTCGATCCTCTGAGCGAGCTGATCTCCTCGCTGCTGTCCCACCGCACACGCAACGCGGATTCGGGCCGCGCCTTCAAGGCGTTGCGAGCACGCTACGGCGATTGGCGCGCCATGATGAACGCGCCGACGGAGGAGGTGGAGGAGACCATCCAAGGCGTGACATGGCCCGAGCAGAAGGCACCACGCCTGCAAGCGGTGCTTCGCGCCATCGAGGAGCGGCATGGCAGCCTCTCGCTCGATTTCCTTAGCGCCATGCCGGTCGCGGAGGCGAGGGCGTGGCTCGAGAGCATTCCGGGAATCGGCCCGAAGACGAGTGCTGCGGTGCTGTCGTTCTCGATGCTGCGGAAGGCGGCTCTGCCCGTCGACAGCCACCATCATCGGGTCGCGCAGCGCACCGGCCTCATTCCGCAATCGGCGGCGGTCGGCCCGTCCCATGCGGCGCTCGCCGGCCTGCTGCCCGAGGACTGGAACGCGCAGCAGGTCTACGACCATCACGAGGTCATGATGCTCCACGGTCAGCGCTGCTGCTTCTTCAAGAGCCCGGCCTGCGGGCGCTGCGCCATTCTCGATCTCTGTCCGACCGGGCAGGGGCGGGTGGCGGGGACGCGGAGTATCGCCATCAAGTCGGAAGGCGCGGTGCAGGATCATCGATCCTCACGTTCCCGCGAGAGATAGCCCGAAATTCCTCGAATACGGAACGAGCTGCGGGTTTTCCGCGTTCGCCTCCCACGATTGAAGGAGTGAACTCATGCGTAAGTTCGTCTTGGCTGTCGCCGCCACGGCAGCCCTTAGTACCCTAGGCTTTGCCGCTCCGGCTTCCGCTGCCGAGACGCGGACCATGCCGATCGATCAGCTTGCTGCCGCAGTGCGGAACGGCGACGTGATGACCGCCTATGTGCAGGATTACTATCGTGGACGCGCCGTTCGGCGTGCTTATCGCGGCGGCGGCCCGCGCTACGTGGAGCGCCGCGGCTACGGTCCGCGCGGCTATTATGGGGGCCGCTATTACGGCAATCGCGGCTATTACCGCCGCGATTACGGCTCGGCCGCCGCAGCGGGCGCCATCGGCTTGGCTACCGGCGCCATCATCGGCGGTGCGATCGCCCAGTCGCAGGCTGCGCCGGCCTATGGTGGCAATGCCTATTGCGCCCAGCGCTTCAAGTCCTACGACCCGGGCTCGGGCACCTATCTCGGCTATGACGGCCTGCGCCATCCCTGCCCGTAACGGTATCGAAGCATGAATGAAAGAAGCGGGCCTCATGGCCCGCTTCTTTTGCGTCTTACTTGGCCGCGATGACGGCGATCTCGACCTTGAAGGCGGGAGTGGCGAGCTTCGCCTCGACGGTGGCGCGGGCCGGGGTGTTGCCGGCCGACACCCAGGCATCCCACACGGCATTCATCTCCTGGAACGTGCCCATGTCGGTGAGCCAGATATTGGCCATCAGGATCTTCGACTTGTCGGTGCCGGCCTCAGCCAGCAGGCTGTCGATGATCGCGAGGATTTCCGTCGTCTGCTCGGTGACGCTTTGCCCGGCGCTCTGGTTGGCGACCTGGCCGGCGAGATAGACCGTGTTGCCGTGAACGACGGCGCCGCTCATCCGCGGGCCGGGCTTGATGCGTTGAATCGTCATGGGATGTCCTTGTGCCTTTTGCAGAACAAGTGGAACCTGCCTTTTCGGGGGCAGGGGACCTCAGGTCAAGCGCATCCTGCGTCAATAGAGGGTTGTCCGCTGCCTTTCCGGCAGTTCCTTGTCGTAAGCTTCGCCGCCCACCTGGTTGTTCGACAAGGCCGCGAGGATCTGGCCGGCGCTCGGCAATGAGCCGCGCGCCACATGCTTCTGCGGATTCCACAGCTCCGAGCGCAGGATCGCGCGGGCGCATTGGAAATACACCGCTTCGACCATGATCGCGATCACCGATTTCGGCGCCTTGCCGTCGATGGCGAAGCTTTCGAGCAGGGTTGGTTCGACCGAAATCCTGGCACGGCCATTGACGCGCAGGGTCTCGCCGATGCCGGGAATCAGGAACAGCAGCGCCACGCTCGGATCGCGCACGATGTTGCGCAGGGAATCGATGCGGTTGTTGCCGCGCCGGTCCGGCAGCAACAGGGTTTTTTCGTCCCGCACGCGCACGAAGCCCGGTCCATCGCCGCGCGGCGAGCAATCGAGCCCCTCCGGCCCCCGGGTGGCCAAGGCTACGAAGGGCGCGGCCTCGATGAAGGCCCCGTATTCGGGCACGACCCGATCCGTCTCCTTCAGCAGCGAGCCCTTGTTGATCTCGCCGTAAACGGCTTCAAGTTCGGAGAGGGTGGTGATTGTGGTGGACATGTCTCGAGGAGCCGGTGCAGGGAACGTGATTTGACAATCGACACCTTGGTGCAACTGCATAGCTGCCGGCAAGCCCGAAAGCCTTTGAGGCTGGTCCGGTGTGAAAGACGCGTATGAATAGTTTTCAAGGCAAACCGACACCTGAGGCAGCGGTCTCCGAGATCCACATCCGGACGCGCGAGATCCGCCTGGTCACGGGCCTCGTGCTTAGTGCCTTTCTCCTCACCCATTTTTCCAACCATGCCCTCGGCCTCGTTTCGGTCGACGCGATGGAGGCCGGACGCACCTGGTTCAACCGCCTGTGGCGAAACCCCATCGGCACCGTGATCCTGTACGGGTCGGTTCTCGTGCATTTCCTGCTGGCGCTGCTGGCGCTCTACCGGCGGCGGACCCTGCGCATGCCCTTTCGCGAGGCGGCGCAGCTGATCCTCGGCCTGAGCCTGCCGTTTCTCCTGATCGGCCACGTGGTCGGAACCCGGATCGAATGGGCCCTGACCGGGCACGATTCCGGCTATCCCGAAGTGGTTCGAAATCTCTGGATCCTCAATCCGGAAATCGGCGCCCGGCAAGCCGCTGCCCTCGTCATCGCCTGGCTGCACGGATGCCTCGGGATCTATTTCTGGCTGCGCCCGAAAACCTGGTTCCCGCGCTCCGCGCTGCTTCTCTACACGGGCGCCGTTCTCGTCCCGGTTCTCGCGCTGCTCGGCTTTGCGGAGGCCGGGAGGGAGATCGCCGAAGCGCCGGAGCAGTTTACCCGGATTCCGGCTCCTCCCACCTCTGACATCCTGCCCATGTTCGGCCCTGGCCTCTATGCCGCCTTCGGAGGACTGATCGTGGCCACGCTGGCCGCCCGTTTTCTCCGCAGGGTGCCCTTATGGTCGCGGCGGGTGCGCGTCTTCTATCCCGGCGACCAGGTCGCCACCGTGCCGCTCGGCTTCAGCGTGCTGGAAGCAAGCCGCAGCGCCGGCATTCCGCACATCTCGGTCTGTGGCGGACGAGGACGCTGCTCCACCTGCCGGGTGAGGGTGCTCGATGGCCATCAGAGGCAACCGCCGCCGAGCGCGCAGGAGCGCGGTACGCTCGCGCGCATCAAGGCCGGTCCCCATGTGAGGCTTGCCTGCCAGTTCAGGCCGTCCCACGACGTGTCGGTCGTGCCGATCCTGTCCACGGGGCGCAACGGCGTGACCTCCCTCGTGCGCAGCGGCAGGGCCCAGGGGCAGGAGCAGGAGATCGCGGTGCTGTTCTGCGATCTGCGCGGCTTCACGAGCCTTGCCGAACGGCGCCTGCCGTTCGATACGGTCTTCATCCTCAACCGCTATTTCGAGGCGGTGGGCGAGTCCGTCGAGGAAGCGGGCGGCTATATCGACAAGTTCATCGGTGACGGTGTGCTCGCCCTCTTCGGCCTCAAGG
Organism: Microvirga tunisiensis; assembly: GCF_009296175.1. Taxonomy (GTDB): domain Bacteria; phylum Pseudomonadota; class Alphaproteobacteria; order Rhizobiales; family Beijerinckiaceae; genus Microvirga; species Microvirga tunisiensis. Next base: position 52,070 of record NZ_VOSK01000021.1, read on the forward strand.
CCTCGCCGCAGCAGGCGGCGAAACAGGCGCTCGATGCCGCGCTCCGGATCAAGGCGGCGCTCGTGCATCTCAACGAGGAATACGAGAGCGAGTTCGAGCACCCGCTGAAGATCGCCATGGGGCTCCACGCCGGTCCCGCCATCGTCGGGCAGATGGGTTACGGCCAGGCCACGAGCCTGACCGCCGTGGGCGACACCATCAACGCCGCAAGCCGCCTCGAAGGGCTCGCCAAGGAACTCAACGTCGAACTCGTGATCTCCGAGGACCTCGCCTCCCGCGCCGGCCTCGACCTCTCCGACCGCGACCGCCAGATCGTCCAGATCCGCGGCCGCGCGGCGCCCCTGGGGAGCTGGATCATCCCGCAAGCGGACAGCCTCTCTCGCTGACACAAAAGAGCAGGATTTATCAAAGGCGCTCCGCTTAAGGTTGGTTCAACGACCTTGAAGACGGATGCCGCGCAATGGAACAAGCGACTTCTGAAAGCTATGCGAGCCGCCTCACGCGGGTATCCGCCTACATCCACGATCATCTGGACGAGGAACTCAGCCTCGACGTGCTCGCCAGAATCGCATGCCTCTCCCCCTATCACTGGCACCGGATCTACCACGCTCATTTCGGCGAAACGGTTGCGGCCACCGTCCGGCGCTTGCGATTGCAGCGCGCCGCCGCCGATCTCGCCCATACCGACAGGCCGATCCTGAAAGTGGCGGAGCGGGCCGGCTATGACAGCCAGGCGGCGTTTACGCGCGCCTTCTGTGCTGCCTTCGGCCTGCCTCCTGCCAGATATCGCGAGGTCGGCAATCACTCCGTCTTCAAAGCCAGCACGCCACAAGGAGTCCATGTCATGTATGATGTCGGCATCACGACCATTGCTCCAAAGTCCCTGATCGCCGTCGAGCATCGCGGTTCCTACATGGCTATCGGCAAGAGCTTCGACCTGCTCTTCACGACGCTCGCGCACCGCAACCTGATCAGGCCTGACCTGCGCATGGTCGGCGTCTATCTCGACGATCCGACGAGTGTTCCCGAAGCCGAATGGAGGTCGCAGGCCTGTGTCGTCGTGGATGAGCCCATGACTGTCGAAGCACCTCTTTTCAGCACGCACATTCAGGGCGGCGATCATGCAGTGCTGAAATATAAAGGTCCTTACGGGGACATGCGCGCGGCCTATGACTGGCTCTATGGCCAGTGGCTTCCCTCGTCGGGGTGTGACGCCGCCGATGCGCCGGTCTTCGAGCATTATCTCGACAGCCCGCGCGACACGCCGCCGACCGAGCTGCGGACGGACATCTACCTACCGCTGAAGTAAGGTACGCATCCGAGGTGGGCCGCCTTGTAGGAATTGTCGGATTTGGCACTGACTGTCCTTATTGACGTCAAAAAGGACAGTGCGGCTATGGATCGAGTTGAGATTGTCGATACGGGTCGGCGTCGTCG
>NZ_VOSK01000220.1 GCF_009296175.1 Microvirga tunisiensis
ATGCGTTTGCCCGGCAAATGCGGCTCCATCCGATCCCACTGGTGATCTTTCAACATCAGACGAACTCCGCTCACCCAAGCCTCCGCGCCCAAAAGGAGCTTGAATCAGATTTGCGAGTCCGTCGAAAGCCTGAATGTCAACGCGCTCTAGTCCCTGAACGATTCGATCAGTCGCTCCGCCGTGGCGGGATTGAGCGCCATCGGGATGTTGTAGACGAGGGCGAGGCGCATCAGCGCCTTCACGTCCACGTCATGCGGATGCGGCGAAAGCGGATCGACGAAGAAGAACAGCGCGTCGATCCTTCCTTCCGCGATCATCGCGCCGATCTGCTGATCGCCGCCGAGCGGTCCGCTTTTCAACCGCGTGACGGACAGGGACGGGCAGCGCTCCATCACGCGCCCGCCTGTCGTGCCGGTCGCGAAGAGGGTGAAGGGGCGGATGTCGTTTTCATACATGGCCACGAAATCGGCCATGTCGTCCTTCTTGGCGTCGTGAGCCACGAGCGCCAACGTCAATTGCTTCATGGGTAAAGACAGCTCAATTGCTCCAGCGGTCACGCCACTGCATCTCGCCGGCCATGCAGTTGGTGCGCGGAGTGGACTGAATGCGGTTGATGAGGGACTGCTGAAGCATAAGGTCGGCGACTTCGAGCAGGATCTTGGTCTTGATCGCCTCGATGAACTGATCGCGTTCGCGCACTGGAACCGTGAACGCGCCTTGGCCGCCGATGACGCAATCCTTGTAATAGATGTCGAGATCCGGGATGTCGAGATAGCCGGGCTGGCGCAGCATGATCGGCAGGCCGTTGATGGTGATACCCTTGGCCAGGGCCGCATCGCGGGCTTCCAGCACGAGCCGGCCCTGATTGTTGGGACCGTCGCCCGAGACGTCGATGACCCGCCGTGTGGCGCTGACACCACTTTCCTCGAGAAGCTTCACGCTGAAATCGATGGCGCTGGAAATCGAGGTTCGTTGCGCCCGGCGCAGGGGCGTCGAGGCGATCTTGTCCGCGAAGGCCATCAGGCTCTCGGAATTGTCGAGGACGGTCCAGGGAACGATCACTTTCTGATCCGGCGACCCGGCCCATTCCATGTAGGTCACGGCAATCTTGCCCAGCATCCCGCCGCGGATCGCATCGTGGACGAGTTTGGAGCGAAAGGCCTGGGCGAAGCCCTCCCGCTGCAGGGCCTGCTCGTCCGTATCCATGGAGAAGGAGATGTCGACGGCCACGACGAGGGCCAGGTCGACCTCCGTCTCGGTCTGCGCCTGGGCCGGCAGGGCCAGAAGCGCCCAGAGACAAGCCAGTCCTGCGGCAAGGCGGATGAAGCCGGAACGAACCATCGGTATCTCCGTGTCGGGAGCCGGATTGGTCTTTGAAGTGTGCCAGCTTCTGAAACTAAGGCAAGGTCAGGCGGGGACTAGGGGTATTCTCAGAGCCCAGGAAATTATGGGCTTCCACTGCTCATTTCGAGGTGCGCTTGCGCTCCACGATAGCGAGCGCCGCCCGGAAGGCACCGTCGGCATCCAGATGCGTCGTATCGAGGGTGACGGCGTCGGCGGCGGCTTTCAGCGGAGCGGTGCTCCGGGTCATGTCGCGCTCGTCGCGGCGGCGGATATCCACGAGGATGGTCTCGTATTCCGCCTGCTCGCCCCGGCTCAGCAGTTCCCGGTGACGGCGTCGCGCCCGCTCCTCGGGGGCAGCGGTGATGAAGAGCTTCACCTCCGCATCGGGGCAGACCACCGTTCCGATGTCCCGCCCGTCGAGCACCGCGCCTGAGGCCTTCACGCCGAACTGGCGCTGGAAGGCGAGAAGGGCATCCCGGACCGGCTGATAGGCGGACACCACCGAGGCGGCCTCGCCCATGGCCGCTCCCCGCAGGCGGGAATCGTCTTCCAGATGGCTGACGTCCAGGTTCTGCGCCACCTCTGTTGCTGCGGCCTGATCAGCGAGAGGGATGTCCCGATCCATGAGCACGCGGGCGACCGCCCGGTAGAGCAGGCCGGTATCGAGATGGGCGAAGCCGTAATGTTCGGCCAGGCGCTTGCCCAGGGTACCCTTGCCCGAGGCGGCGGGGCCGTCGATGGCGATGATCATGGACGGCTCAATCCTGGATCGTGGCGCCAAGCTCGCGCATGAGCGGGAGGAAGGAAGGGAAGCTCGTCGCGATCATCGCTCCGTCATCGACCGTCATCGGCTGGGCCGTTGCCAGGCCCATGACCAGGAACGACATGGCGATGCGATGGTCGAGATGAGTCGCCACCGGATTGCCGCCGCCACGAACCTTGCCGTTCGAGCCATGGACCAGGAGGTCGTCGCCCTGGATCTCGTGCTCGACGCCGGCCTCGGCGAGACCTGCGGCGACGGCGGCAAGGCGGTCGGATTCCTTCACGCGCAGCTCATGGAGCCCCTGCATGCGGGTCGTGCCATCGGCGAAGGCGGCCGCGACCGCGAGGATCGGGTACTCGTCGATCATGGCCGGGGCCCGGGCATGGGGAACGGTCACGCCGGTGAGGCGGCTGTGGCGCACGCGCAGGTCCGCGACCGTCTCGCCACCCTCGTCCCGCTCGTTCAGGCGCTCGATGGAGGCCCCCATCTCGATCAGCGTGGTGATGAGGCCTGTGCGCAGGGGATTCATCATCACGCCTTCGAGAACCACGTCCGAACCGGGGGTGATCAGCGCTGCGACCAGGGGGAAGGCGGCCGAGGAGGGGTCGGTTGGCACCACGATCTCGGTTCCGCGCAGCTCGGGCTGGCCCTGGAGGGTAATGGCGCGGCCATCGGCTCCGTGGAGGGCGACCTCCACGCTCGCTCCGAAATGCCGCAGCATCCGTTCCGTGTGATCGCGGGTCGCCTCGCGTTCGATCACGGTGGTCTTGCCGGGGGAGTTGAGACCGGCGAGCAGGATCGCCGACTTGATCTGAGCCGAAGCCGCCGGGGTCTCGTAGGTGATCGGGATCGTCTCCTTCGGACCGCGCAGGGTGAGGGGAACCCGTCCACCCTCGGCCTCGCTGACAACGGTCACGCCCATCTGGGTCAGCGGATCGAGGATCCGGCGCATGGGACGCTTGCGCAGCGAGGCGTCGCCGTCGAAGGTCGACGTGATCGGGTGGCTTCCGGCAACGCCCATCATGAGGCGCGAGCCGGTGCCCGCATTGCCGAAATCGAGAATATCCGAGGGATCCTTCAGCCCGCCGATGCCGGCGCCGACGATCCGCCACCGGCCCGGTGCCTCGCGGGTGATGGTGGCGCCAAGGGCCCGACAGGCTTCGGCGGTGCGCAGCACGTCGTCTCCCTCCAGGAGACCCTCGACCCGGGTCTCGCCGATCGACAGCAGCCCGAAGATCATGGAACGGTGAGAAATCGACTTGTCGCCGGGGAGGCGGATGCGCCCTTTCAGGGGCGTTCCAGACCTGCTGGAGACCGGGGACGGCGATCCGTGCGCGTGCGACATTCTCGGTTCCTTGCTCGGGTTCCTTGGGACTTCTTATACGGGCGGGCTCCTAACACGGGGTTTTCCCGCCGTCACGCGCAAGCTGGCTCAAGGTCCGCCCTCTCTTGCAATTCTTGCAATTTCCTATTTGACAAGCCATTCCCTCACGACTAACGGAGCGTTCCCGACCATTCACTTCCAAAGGCAATCACCCGTGGCCAAACCGGAACTCGGCTTGAAGCGCCAGTGCATGAGCTGCGGCGCAAAATTCTACGATCTCAACAGGGACCCGGCGGTCTGCCCGAAATGCGGCACGGTGTTCCAGGCAACCGCCCTGAGCCGGGTCGCCGCCCCCGTGGTCGCCCGTGCGGCTGTCGCCGACGATGACGAGACCGAAATCGAATCGACCGGACCGGAGATGGTCTCCCTCGACGAGGTCGAGGCTGGCGAGAACGAGAAGGACGTCCCGGTCGACGACGATATCGACGTGGCCGATGATGCTCCCGATGACGACACCTTCCTCGAGGACGAGGAAGAGGGCGACGACGATGTGTCGGATCTGATCGACAGCGATCTGGAAGACGACGAAGAGGCTTGAACCTCAGATCGGAGGCGACTATAGAGACGCCTCTGCTGAAGACAGAAACCGCCGCGGCACCCCAAATGCCGCGGTTTTCAAGGGGCCGTAGCTCAGTTGGGAGAGCGCTTGAATGGCATTCAAGAGGTCAGCGGTTCGATCCCGCTCGGCTCCACCAATTCCTCAAAAACAGCCGCCGCTCAGGCGGCTTTTTTGTTTCAAGAACCTATCCGGGAAGCCGGATCGACTTCTAAAGCATAGGATTCCGGCCCATCGTTCATCCTTTTTCTCATGGAAGGGCTGTCGATCTTCATTTTTAGTCGCAGCGCCTTAAGCTAAGGCAGTGTCCTTTAGCCACCGAAAGCGGGAACGATGACGCGCGTCCAGACGAACGGCCTCCAGGTTGCACCGGTTCTTCACGATTTCATCGAGCGGGAGGCGATTGCCGGCACGGGGCTGTCGAGTGCTGTCTTCTGGGGAGGCTTGGCCGGGCTCGTCCGGGACTTCGCGCCACGCGACCGCGAGCTGCTCGCCGTCCGTGACAAGATGCAGTCGCAGATCGACAAGTATCATCGCGCCCGGACCGGAAAGGCCTTCGATCAGGCGGATTACGAGCGCTTCCTGCGTGACATCAGCTATGTGCTGCCCGAGCCGGAGGATTTCTCCGTCGGGACGCAGCATGTGGACGACGAGATCGCCCGCATCGCCGGTCCCCAGCTCGTGGTGCCGGTCTCCAATGCCCGCTACGCGCTCAATGCCGCCAACGCCCGCTGGGGCAGCCTGTACGATGCGCTCTATGGCACCGACGCCGTCCCGGAGGAGGACGGTGCCGCCCGCTCCGGCGGCTACAACAAGGCACGGGGCGCCAAGGTGGTCGAGCGTGCCCGCGAAGTGCTGGACCGGGCGGCGCCCCTGGCCAGCGGCAGCCACCGGGATGCCGTGGCCTACGCCGATCAGGGCGGCGCCCTCTTCGTCACGCTGCAGGACGGCACCGAGACCGGCCTCATGGATCCGACCCAGTTCGTCGGCTACCAGGGCGAGGCTGCCAATCCGTCCTCCGTGCTCCTGCGCCACAACAACCTGCACCTGGACATCCGGATCGACCGCTCGCATCCGATCGGCGCCGACGATCCGGCCGGCATCGCCGACGTGGTGCTGGAATCGGCGGTCTCGACCATCATGGACCTGGAGGACTCCGTTGCGGCGGTGGATGCCGAGGACAAGGTCCAGGTCTACCGCACCTGGCTCGGGCTCATGAAAGGCGACCTCGTCGAGAGCTTTGAGAAGGGGGGACGCACCGTCGAGCGCCGTCTCAACCCGGACCGGGTCTACACCATGCCGAACAGCGGCGAGCTGCGCCTGCACGGGCGCAGCCTCATGCTGGTGCGCAATGTCGGCCACCACATGTTCACCGACGCGGTGCTGGACGAGGACGGCCAGGAGATTCCTGAGACCATTCTCGATGCCGCCGTCACCTCGCTGATCGCCATCCATGATCTCAAGGGCTCGGGACCGATCCGCAACAGTCGCGCGGGTTCGGTCTATATCGTGAAGCCCAAGATGCACGGTCCGGACGAGGTGGCTTTCGCCAACGACCTCTTCGGTGCCGTCGAGGACATGCTGAGCCTTGCCCGCAATACGCTGAAGATGGGCATCATGGACGAGGAGCGGCGCACCTCCGTCAACCTCAAGGCCTGCATCAAGGCCGCGTCCGAGCGCATCGTGTTCATCAACACGGGCTTCCTGGACCGCACCGGCGACGAGATCCACACCTCCATGGAAGCCGGCCCCATGGTCCGCAAGAACGACATGAAGGCGACCGCCTGGATCAAGGCCTACGAGGACAACAACGTGGATGTGGGGCTCGCCTGCGGCCTACCTGGCAAGGCCCAGATCGGCAAGGGCATGTGGGCGGCTCCCGACAAGATGGCCGATATGCTGGAGCAGAAGATCGGCCATCCTCAGGCCGGCGCCAACACCGCCTGGGTGCCGTCGCCCACCGCAGCGACGCTTCATGCGCTCCACTATCATCAGATCGACGTGCAGGTCCGTCAGGAGGAGCTGAAGGAGCGTCCGCGCGCGAAGCTCTCCGACATCCTGACCATTCCGGTGTCGCAGTCGAACTGGGCGCCGGATGCGGTGCAGCAGGAGCTCGACAACAATTGCCAGGGCATTCTCGGCTACGTGGTGCGCTGGATCGACCAGGGCGTCGGCTGCTCCAAGGTGCCGGACATCCACGACGTCGGGCTGATGGAGGATCGCGCCACCTTGCGCATTTCGAGCCAGCACCTCGCCAACTGGCTGCGCCACAGCATCGTCTCGAAGGACCAGGTGATGCAGACCCTGCGCCGCATGGCGGAGGTGGTGGACCGGCAGAATGCGGGTGATCCGCTCTACCGTCCCATGACGCCGAAATTCGAGGGCCCGGCCTGGAACGCCGCCTGCGACCTGATCTTCAAGGGCGCCGAGCAGCCCAATGGCTATACCGAATGGATCTTGCACGAACGCCGCCGCGAGGCGAAGGCCGCAGGGGCGCCGGACCGCAGCGAGGAGAGCGGCGTCAAGACGAAATAGTATGAGAAAGGGCGTCGCAGGTGCGACACCCTTTTCGTTCAATCGTTCGGGTCGGTTGTGGCGGGAGCGAGCGCATCGACCGTGCCGCCGATCAGGTTGCGGCTCAATAGATGCTCGGTCGTAAGGGCGAAGCGAACGGGCGTGAGGCTTGAAGGCAGGGACGCCATCCAGTCCTTCAGGCGGCGCGCGGCCGCGACGGCCTCATCCCGCTCGACGGCCGTGAAGCGCACGCTCATACCTGGGCGCATCTGTGCGAAGCGGGCGAGATCGGCACTGATCATCGTCGCGATCTTCGGATAGCCGCCCGCCGTCTGCCGGTCGCGCATCAGCACGATGGGCTGGCCGCTGCCCGGCACCTGGATATGGCCATCCACGATACCGTCCGATACGATGTTGAAGCCCTTGGCGTGTTCGAGGCGCGGGCCGGTGAGCTGAAAGCCCATACGGTCGGCCTGAGGGCTGATGGCGAACTCGCTCTCCAGAAACATTCGAATCGTTTCCGGCGTGAAGTAATCGTCCTGAGGCCCCATCATCACGCGGATCGGGCCGCTCTCCTCCGGTGGATCGAGGGCAAGCTGCATCGGCTCGCGATCCTGCGATTCAGGCCGGCAGGGAAGGCGGTCCTCCGCCTTCAGGGGGGCTCCCTTCAGCCCGCCGAGCCGGGAGCGCAGGTGGAAGGACAGGCTCCCCAGTTCCGGCTCGACGGCGAAGCCTCCGGCCACCGCGAGGTACGCGAAGGTACCGGTCCGCGGATGCCCTACTTCAAGAGATTGCCCCTCTTTGAGAACCACAGAGGTCTGAGGATCTACAGGTGCCCCATCGATGCTCAGGGCGCATCCTGCCCCGACGAGCGCGAGGTGAAGATCGCCGCCCTCGCACATGAAGGCGCCACCGAGGTTCATGAATTCGACAGCCGCCGTCTCGGGGGCATTGCCGACGAGAGCGTTGGCCATCGCCAGCGCACGGCGATCCATGGCACCGGAGGGCGAGACGCCGAAGCCCTCGTAGCCGAGACGCCCGCGATCCTGCAGGCTGGTCATCGGGCCGCAGGATTTCACCACGAGATCCGTCATGGACGCACCTCCTCGGCGACAGGTTCGCCGGCCAGCGCCGCCTTCTCCAGCGCCTCCCAGCGCGAAGCGTCGACGGGCTCGAAGACGATCTCGTCGCCGGCCGCGAACAGGAAGACCGGATCGCGGCCCGGTGCATAGGAACGAACGGGTGTCAGGCCGAGGTTGTGCCAACCGCTCGGCATGTCCATGGGCGCGATGCCGGCCTGCTCGCCGCCGATCATGATCGAGCCTGCGGGGATCTTGGCACGCGGATGGAGCCGGCGGGACGTGGCGATCCTCTTGTCGAGGCCGCCGAGATAGGTGAAGCCCGGCAGGAAGCCGATCATGTAGATCCGATAGATGGCGGACGAATGGATTTCGACTACCTGGTTTGGCGTCAGGCCGTGGAGGCTCGCCACCTCCTCGAGATCGATGCCGTATTCGCCGCCGTAGACGACCGGCACACGCCAGCGCCGGCCAACGGCATTGCGAGGGGGCAGGTTCTGCGTTTCCTCGTTCAGGAGCCTGACCAAAGCGTCATAATCGGTCGCCACCGGATCGAATTGGATGGTGAGGGAGCGATAGGTCGGCACCGTTTCGATCAGGCCGGCCGGGGCGCGTGCCCGGACAATATCGTCCAGCGCGAGAACCATGCCGTTGATGTCCGGATCGATCGTATCGCCGAACTCGATGGTCACGGCGCTGTCGCCGCAGGGGAGTATTTTCGGTGTCGGCACGATGCACCTGTTGACGATCCGGAACAGCCAGAGATCCCGCATCTCATATTGCTGCCGATCCGGCAACGGGGCCTCGATCCAATGGGCCATGCACCGGAAGCAGGTGAGGGCCTTGCTACGGGATCATCCTTCCATGCTTCTTTTTGCTAGGCTCACCCTGGCAGCGCCCTTCGTGCTATCCCTCCCCTAAGATGATGCCTGATGCCCAGGCTTGAACGGAGTAGATCATGACTTTGACATCCAAGACAGCCGTCGTGACAGGCTCGACCAGCGGCATCGGCCTTGCCATCGCCCGGGCTTTCGCCAAGGAAGGCGCCAATGTCGTCATCAACGGCTTCGGCGATGCGGGCGACATCGAGGAGACGCGTGCCGGAATCGAGAGCGAGTATGGCGTCAAGGCGATCTATTCGCCGGCCGACATGTCGAAGCCGCACGAGATCGAGGAGATGATCCGCCTCGCTGAGCGGACATTCGGCAGCGTCGATATCCTGGTCAACAATGCGGGTATCCAGTTCGTCTCCCCGGTGGAGAATTTTCCGGTCGAGAAATGGGATCAGATCATCGCCATCAACCTGTCGTCCGCCTTCCATGCCATCCGCGCCGCGGTGCCGGGCATGAAGGCGCGCAAATGGGGCCGCATCATCAACACGGCCTCGGCCCACTCCCTCGTCGCTTCGCCGTTCAAATCGGCCTATGTGGCTGCCAAGCATGGCATTGCGGGCCTCACCAAGACGGTGGCGCTCGAAGTGGCCACCGACGGCATTACGGTCAACTGCATCAGCCCCGGCTATGTCTGGACGCCGCTCGTGGAAAAGCAGATCCCCGACACCATGAAGGCGCGCAACATGACCAAGGAGCAGGTGATCAACGACGTGCTCCTGGAGGCGCAGCCCACCAAGCAGTTCGTGACCGTCGATCAGGTCGCGGCGCTCGCCGTGTTCCTGTGCTCGGATGCGGCAAGCCAGATGTCGGGCGCCAACCTGTCGATGGATGGGGGCTGGACGGCGAAGTAAGTTACGCCATGGTCGTCCTGCGTTCGGCTTTGCTCCGGCCGGAATGCCCCCTCTCACATCATCACCGGCCTTGTGCCGGTGATCCCGATCGGCCATGACGGGGAGAGTTTTGAGAGTGGCCTCTGATTCCGGTGACGCAGCTCCGGGATGACGGCTTGGTTCGGCGCTACGATCGCGCAAACGCATCCGTCGCCTCGATGAGATGATGCGTGATGCCCGGCTCGCTCACCGCATGGCCCGCATCCGGCACCATGATGAACTGCGCCTCGGGCCAGGCCTTGTGCAGCTCCCAGGCGGTCTTCGGCGGCGTGGCGATGTCGTAGCGGCCCTGGATGATCACGCCTGGAATGCCTTTCAGGCGATGGGCGTTGCGGATGAGCTGCCCTTCCTCGAACCAGCCTTCATTGACGAAGTAGTGGTTCTCGATCCTGGCGAAGGCGATGGCATAGTGCTCATCGCCGAACTGGTCGCTGTATTCCTGGTTGTGCAGGAGCGTGATCGTCTCCCCTTCCCAGAGGCTCCAGGCGCGCGCCGCCTCGGCCCGGACGGCAGGGTCGGGATCGATCAGGCGCTTGCGATAGGCCGCCATCAGGTCGCCGCGCTCCTCCTCCGGGATGGGGGCGAGAAAACCCTCCCACTTGTCCGGGAAGATCCAGGAGGCGCCTTCCTGGTAGTACCAGAGCAGCTCCGCGCGGCGGAGAGTGAAGATCCCGCGCAGCACCAGTTCTGTTACACGTTCCGGATGGGTCTCGGCGTAGGCCAGCGCCAAGGTCGAGCCCCAGGAGCCGCCGAACACCATCCACTTGTCCACACCGATCATCGTGCGCAGGCGCTCGATGTCGGCCACGAGATCCCAGGTGGTGTTGGCTTCCAGGCTCGCATAAGGCGTCGAGCGTCCGCAGCCGCGCTGATCGAAGAGCAGGATTCGGTACTTTTCGGGATCGAACAGCCGGCGTTGGGTCGGCGTGCAGCCGCCGCCCGGGCCGCCATGAAGGAAAACCACGGGTTTTCCCTGCGGGTTGCCGCACAATTCCCAGTAAATCCTATGGCCGTCGGCTACATCCAGCATGCCGTGGTCGTAAGGTTCTATTTCGGGGTAGAAGGTACGCATCTTCAGGCTCCAACAACGGAAGCTATCCATAGCCGGGGGAGGAGGCCGTGTCAGCCAGCCCATGAATTCCTAAGCCGGCTTCGAACCCTCTAGCGCGTCGTTCAACTGTCATATAGTTTTGCAACTGGGGAACACGGGTAAAAGCCCAACCCCATTGGAGGACTAGTGGTTTCCGCCTAACAAAAGAGTCCGCGTGAGGATTCCCCCTGGCTTGTGCGTATGCGAGGCTGCAGCATGCGCACTGGTATCTCCATCACCCTTAACTCCTCAGACAGGCAGCGCCTTGAGGCTGTTATCAGCAACCGGAACACGGCCCAGAAGCATGTCTGGCGGGCCGCCATCGTGCTGCTGAGCGCCGATGGTGTCGGC
>NZ_VOSK01000221.1 GCF_009296175.1 Microvirga tunisiensis
TGTGGGTTGCTTGCCCTTCATCGTGGGGGACTTTCACCTCCTACTCCTTGCCGGTCTCCCGGCGCACTGACGTATCCATCCCGATGCGAATAATCTGGTCCACGGACGGTCTCCTGTGTTTGAGATCAGCAACGACCTCATTCTGGCACAGCGATGCCGTAAGGGGGCCGTCCACCCCAACAAACTGTTCCTCATCCAGGCGGGGAGAGACCGGGAAAACGTGCTCCTCTCGGTCTCTCCTACGTCCCGGCAAAAAAATATCCCTCCCGGCAGAGGGAAGATTGCCAGGAGGGAACCAGTCTCAGGAGCTTCCTTAGGGAGGAAACACCATGAGCCTATGTCTCAGGGCGGTGTGTCCCATCACTTAAGTTAAACGTGGCAGGAGATTCCGGCCGGTTTGAACGGGAAGCTGTTCTGTGTATTCGCGCGCCGGCTGAGGCCTGCTGCGGAGCGGATTTTAATGAATAGCCGGCGCGGCGTTCTATAAGCCGTCACGAACACTTTCCGAACACCTTAGATTGCGCTCCATACTGCGGCCTATGCGAAATTGCTGGGCCGATTTACGCGCCCAGTTTCGGTGGTGGGTAGCGGTCGGCATCACGCGCTGATAGAGGCGCCGGATAGACCGAGGTCCTGATCTTTACCATGCACGAGAGCGAGCCGCTGCTGCGCGAATTGCTTGAGGCCGGAGCGCGCGGCTACCTGCTCAAGTCGGATGCCCGCAAGTTCCTGATCGCGGCCGTAGAGACGCTGGCCCAACACAAGCCATTCTTCACCGGATGCGTCTCCGAGACCCTGCTGAATGCCTATCTGACGAAGGGCCCTCTCGCCGACGGCGCCCTGACGACGCGGGAGCGCAGCGTGGTCCAGCTCATCGCCGAGGGCCACAGCAACAAGGAAGCGGCCCAGATCCTCAGCCTCAACCTGAAGACCGTGGAAAGCCACCGCGCCTCGGCCATGCGCAAGATCAACGCCCATTCGACGGCAACCCTCGTGCGGTATGCGATCCGCAACAAGCTGGTCGAGCTGTAGCGGGGCAACGACCCCAGCCAATCGAGGGATTCTTCCGGTGAAAGTCAGGGGTTACCCCAAATGCGGACCCACGCCTGGCAACGGAAGCTCCACCGGTGAAGCGGGGGCGGATCGGCGCCGTCCGGGGCAAGGGTCTCCTGGCCGCTCACGACGATCCATGCCATAGGGGGGAGGGGAAGTCCATGACGGCAACCTACAGGACGATGGCAGCTTGGATGGTTGCGGGGACGCTGCTCGGCCCCGTCACCGGAGGTCCGGCGCACGCCGCATCCCTTTCGGAACTCCAGGGTGCCTGGGTCATCAACTCGGCGGAGTGTTCCGACGTCTTCACGAAGAGGAGCGGGCGGTTTGCCTTCAAGCTGAACAAGCGCAACGCCGACACGAGCTTCATCATCAACGGCAACCGCATCCAAGGCGCGCGGGCGACGTGCAGCCTGGGATCGGAGAAACCGACCTCCGACGGCTTTCGGGCGGTCCTCGACTGCTCCAGCCGGATGATGATGGGCGCATTGCCGATCTCGTTCCGCGTGCCGAATGCGAACACCAATCGTGAAGTTCGATCCGGACTTCCCCGATCTTGAAACCACCTACACCCGCTGCAACTGATCCGAGCGACGGGAGCGCAGGCATGAGGCATCCGGCAACGGCGGCTTTCGGATTGGCGCTGGGCCTCATGCCCGGACTGCCGGCTGCCGCCCAGGAGTGTAAATCAGCATCGAACACGGACCCTTACGCCAACTGCCGTTACGCACATGACGTTGCTAGCGAATTCGTAGCATCAGCGGGGTCATCATCGGCGCCGATGATGACCCCGCCGGATTTCCATTTTGTGTCGCCTAACCTAGGCGTTACACTTCCCTTGCGAGGGGTCAAAGCTTCGGTGTCGATTCACAGTGGTGCGTCTTGCAGCGGCATCATTCTTCGTGGGCGGAGCCGTCGTGGTCATCGGCGATGCGTTCGATGGACCGCGCCAGGCCCGCTTCAACCTGGCTCAAGGCCTGCGAGCGGGCGATCTCGGCGCGGGTCTGCTCGATGGCCTGATCGGCTTGTTCGATGGTCTGCTCCACCGCCTCGTCGAGCGGCTGTGTGTTCTCTTTCGCCATCAGTCCAGGCTACTTGTCCAATGAAGCCAAAGCTTGGCCCTTCAAGGGCCTGAGGGTCGGCCGCTGCCAACCTATGGTGATCGAGGAGGAACTGCATATCCGGCGCCGGGTCACGAGCGGGGGCTGTCCCTTACGGGCGCCGGTCTTTGTCGTACACGTTGGGTCGGTTGCCCGCTGTCCCGGAGGTGGTGGAGGTGCCAGTCGTGCTGGTTGTCGTTGTCCGCGACCGCCTCCGCAGAAAATACCAGGCCGCAGCGGCGACGATGGCCAGGAGAACAATGAGCCACAGCCAGCTTGCGCTCTCATCGGTTGCCCCGGGTGCCGCCGGGGCGGCGGGAGTCGTCTGCGCGAGGGCTTCGTTCACCGCAACGAGCGTCGCAGCCGTCGAGATCTGGAGCGTCTTGAGCATGATGGTCGTCCCTTTGCCATCCTGACGGCGGATTCGGGTCAGGTGATGCGATCGGCCGAGGAAGCCCGGCTTGAAGGCCGGGCTTCCGGATATCCTCAGCGGGTGCGGCCGCTCGGGTTGCCCGTGGTGCCCGTCCGCGAGACGGTGTTGCCACGCTCGTCCTCGACGTCGACCTCGGTCTTGCGGACCGTGTCCGAGATCGTCTCGGTGCGTTGATCGGCTTCCTTGCGCACAACCACTTCCTCGACCACACGGGCTTCCTTCGAGACCACCGCCTCCTCGCCGCGCTCTTCCACCTCGATGGTGCGCTCCTGGAAGGGATCGCCGCCGAGGGCGCCAGCCTGCGTCGTGCCGGAGACCGGGCGGCGCTCCACGTCGACGCGCTCCTCGCGCAGGGTGACCTGCTCCTGCACAGGGCGCTCGATCACACGCGAGTGCAGGCGCACGCGCCCGCGGTTCACCTCGCGCTTGCCAACATGCAGCTCCTCCTCGGCGACCGGGATCACCTCATCGGTGCCGCGAGCCGTGGACGACGCACGATCCGGCAGCCCAGTCGCACCTGGTGCGGTGGCACTGGCGCCCGTCCAGCCCTCGGAGCGCCAGGTGGTCTCGCGCTCGTCGAAGTCGACGGTCCCCTCATCATCAAGGATATCGACGATCCGGTCGACCTCCGCATCAGAGGCCCGCACCGTCACCAGGGCGTCCGCCGCGGCGGACGCCCTCGGCATAGGCATGGGCGTCATTCTCGTCGACGCCGGCGTCGACGAGCGCCCCCGTCAGTCCGCCAATGGCTGCGCCGGCCCCGGCACCAACGAGAGTGGACACCAACCAACCCGCCGCCACCACGGGGCCGAGCCCCGGGATGGCGAGCATGCCGAGGCCGGCGAGAAGGCCAGCCCCACCGCCGGCGAGCGTGCCGACGGTAGCCCCCGTGCCGGCGCCGTCGCTGACATCGTCATCATGATGGTTCGTGCCATCGAAGGTGCGGCTGGCATGGGACGAGTAGCGGTCACCCTCGTTGTTGGCGATCAAGCTGATGTCGCCACGGGAAACGCCGGCAGCCTCCAGGCGGCGGACGGCCTCCGAGGCATCCTCGTAGCGGTCGAAGAACGCCGTGATGGTCTTGTTCGTCATGATCGTTTCACTTCCTCGGAACGGATGCGGCTGTGCGCCGGCATCCTGGTTGTTGGATGGAATGAGAGATGGAGATCGGGCTTACTGGGTTTGAACCGTGCCCTTGTAGTCGATGCCCACGCTGACCGACTTGCCGTCGCGCTGGGCCTTGCCGCGCCAGATGCCCTGATCGTCCTTGCGCAACTCGGTGACGTTGCTGAAGCCCTGCGCCTCAAGGCGGGAGCGCGCCTGCGCTTCGGTGAAGCTGTTGGCACCGGGCTCGACTGCGCCGGTCGTCTGCGGACTGTCGGCGGGCTTATGGGTGACGGCAGGATTGGACGAGCCACTGTTGTTCGTCGGCTGTGTCGCCGAAGTCTGGGCCATCGTCGCCGTGGTCAGGGCCGACAGGACGGCCAGAGTTGCAAAGCCGAGGCGTCTCAAGGTGCTTCTCCTCTGTGTCAAACACGTAGGGCTCAATGTGCGACCACGGTGACGGTTCCGACTGCCAGGCTTGTGGGGAGGACGCTATTCCTGCGGAGGCGCCCGCGCGGCTGGTCCCGAACGATGGCCCTTATCCCTCTTCGGCGCCGGGAACTCCCCTACCCAGCACCCGTTGGTTGTCGCTTACCTCGAGAGGATCGATGGCCGACCCCGTCCCAAACCCAAACGCGCCCCCGGATGACCAGGAGCCGGTGCCTGTCCTTGATGATGCCCTGAGGAGCGATCCTTGAACCGTAGCGCAGGAGATCGTCCCTGTCGTCGAGGAGAGTGCCATCATCGGCAAGCGGCAGGTCGTGACCGGGCATGTGCGGGTGCGGACGGTCACCGACACCGTCGAGGAACTGGCGCACGCGTCCGTGCAGCGGGAGGACATCGAGGTCACCCGTGTGCCGATCGACAGGGTGGTCGAGACCGCGCCCGAGATCAGGACCGAGGGCGATGTGACGATCGTGCCGGTGCTCGAGGAGGTGCTCGTGGTCGAGAAGCGCCTCGTGCTCAAGGAGGAACTGCACATCCGGCGCCGGGTCGAAACCGAGACCGTCGAGGTGCCGGTCACCTTGCGCAAGCAACGTGCTGTTGTGGAACGTGAGCCTCCGGATGGCGCCGCCGTCGACGATAAGGCCGATCCGGAAACCGACAATCCGCCTCCGCGTTGACGAACCGTAGCGGTTTGCGAGCGTGAGGTCAGTGTATGCGTCGGTTCCTGCGGGACAATGGACTCTCGGTGGCATTGTTCGGCCTGTTCCTGATCTCCCTGGTCGGCCAGGCGCTCACCGGATGGAGAGCCCAGGCCGAGGAACTCCGCCTGCATGAACTCCCTGCCATCGGTTTCCTGCCCTATCTGACCAGCGGCCACTTCATCTCGGCGGTGTTCGAGAACTGGGAAAGCGAGTTCCTCCAGATGGCGGCTTACGTGCTGCTCACCATCTTCCTGTTCCAGAAGGGGGCCTCTGAGTCCAAGAAGCCTGATGAGGACAACCCCGAGGATGAGTCGCCGTCCGCCAAGCGCAACAACCCACAGGCTCCCTGGCCCGTGCATCGTGGCGGCCTGCTGCTGAAGCTCTACTCGCATTCCCTCAGCATCGCGCTGGTCACGCTCTTTCTTGCCTCCTGGCTGCACGTGGCGGGGAGCACGCGCCGGATCAACGAGGAGGCGCTCCAGCACCCGCAGCCGCCACAGACCATCACCGACACGCTGGTTGATCCGCAGTTCTGGTACGAGAGCTTCCAGAACTGGCAGAGCGAGTTCCTGTCGATCGGGGTGCTGCTGGTGCTCGGCATCTACCTGCGGGAACGCGGATCGCCGGAGTCCAAGCCCGTGGCCGCTCCCCACGCCGCCACGGGGCACTGACCTGTCCGCTCAGACCGGTTCAGGGCAAGTCCAGCCCGCTCTGCGGAAGAACCTGTGCAGGCCTTCCTCCTCACGGAGCGAGAGGGTAGGGTTCGCCTGAACCGCCGTCCCCTTGCATCGAGCTCTACCGGAGCTGTCATGTTGCTTAGCCCTGTCCTGCGTGTCGCTCCCGCATTGGCCCTCGTGGCCTTGATCCATCCGGCTTGTGCCGAAGGGCTCCCGCGTCGGTCGCCGCCGCGTCCGGCACAGCCTCAGGGCAGGCAGCAGGCCCAAGACAACAAGCAGTCCCAGGAGGACAAGCAGTCCCAATCCGAAATTGACACAGAGGACCTGTTCGGGTTCACCGAGGGCAGCGACGTGGGGGATCCGGGCGAGTTGGAAGCCTCCATTGACAGCACGGGGCGCTTCGGCCGCAGGGGCGGGCGCTACGGTGTGTTCAGCCCCACGCTCGAATTGGAATACACTCCGGCTGAGCGGCTCAGCCTCTCGCTTGATGCCACCTTCGACCACTACTGGATCCGCAATGTCCCGGATCTCGAGAACCGGAATACGGGCGGCTTGAGCCAGTTCTCCACGCAAATGCGCTACCAGTTCATCCAGCGCGACCCGTCCCCTGTTGGCGTCACGCTCAGCCTGGAGCCTCAGTTCGGCTTCTTCGATCAGGACACGGGCGAGCGCGCCCGCCGCACGGCCCTTGAGGCGGTGCTGAGCCTTGACATGGCCCTGGTGCCCGAGCGGGTTTTCGGGGCAGTCAACCTCACCTACGAAGGCGAGCGCGTGCGGCCAAAGGGCTTCATCGGCCTCGATCGTGACCTGGACGAGGTGGATCCCTCCGACCCCGCGGCCGTGGCTATCACTCGGACGCCGGCCGAGCGTGAGTCGACCCTCGGCATCTCCGCGGCCGCGGCGTTCCAGGCGGTGCCAAACCTGTTTGTCGGAGCCGAGGCCCGCTACCTGCGCCAGTACGAGGGACTCGACTTCAAGGCATTCGAGGGGCGCGCGCTGTTCATCGGCCCAACCCTGTACATGAAGGTCTCCGACCACCTGTCCCTATCCGCCGCATGGGACGTGCAAGTGGCAGGCAAGGCGAATGACGGGTCCGGTCACCTCGACCTCGAGAACTTCGAGCGGCATCAGGCCAAGCTCAAGCTGATTGCGCAATTCTGATGGCAGTGCCTTTAGGAGGATGACGGAACCTCGGGGAACAAGGGTTTCACCGCGCTACTGATACGGGGCTGACCTAAGCCTGAGGGCAGCAATCCTTGCATAACCAGACCTTCCTCACGGGCCACGAATTTCGCTGCCTGACCGAGCCTGTGTCAAAACCCGAACAGGCTCGGCCTCGCTGAACGATCTTTACAAGTTCATCCCCGTGTATCGGGGATTCCGCGGTCTACCGGGGTCAGCAGGAAATTAAATTGCTCCACGGCGCGGCCCGTTCGTGTTTTGACACAGGCTCGACGCGGTGAGCGGACTTTCATTTTGTTTGCTGTTTGTTGCTCTTTGACCCCAAGGCGCAATTCGGAAGCCGACCAAATTTGGCTCCCGGGTCATTGAGGCATGTACCAGATCGGCGAGGTATAGGCGCGCTCCGTGATGGTCATGACGGTGCCGGGCAGAGGCGGGGTCCCGAACCGCTTTGCGTCGTAGGCGGTCCAGCGCGGCGTCGGGATCTCGATCACCCGACCGTAATAGAAGGCGGGCTGGCCCGGGTCGAAGTCCGGGTCCGTCCAGACCGTCGCCAGTTCGGGCGCTCCAATCGTGTTGGTCCAGGTGGCGTTCGCCACGTCGACGGTGTCGCCGACCGGAGGCAGCTTGCCGTCCGCACCGGGCCTGCGTCGCTCAGCATCGGCCCAGGCGACGTCATAAACCTTCTCTTCCAACTTGCCGTCTCGGGTGAGCCAGCCCTTGACGATCTGGTAGCGGTCGAGGTTCGCCCCGAGCGGATCCTTCAGCACCGCCACGAGGAAGGTGGGTGACTTGCCCTGCGGCGCGGCCCGCAGCTCGCCACCCATCGGCACGCCCTTGGTGTAGCCCGTGTAGGCGGGAAGGCGGCTGTTGGCGTCCTGCGGGGCGAAGTCCCATCCGCCGAAGAACCGCACGATCATGCGCGGCCCGGTCGTGCCATAGGTCTCCCGGCGCTGCATGGCATCCCACAGCGAGGCACGCGTGTTCTCCTTGGCCCATACGGCGGCATACCCGGAGGAGGAGACCTGCCAGTCCATGATCTTGATGCCGGTCTTTGGGTTGTTCATGAAGGTGGCGAGCATGCGCTCCGGGCTGGGCTCCTGCGGCGTGGTCTTGCCGAAGAAGTTGTCCTCTTCCATCGCGGCGAGACCCGTGTGTGCGTCGCTGCTGCCAACGAGGCCGAACTTGTAGGGATTCACGCCCAGCGTCTGTCCGAGCTTGAGGCCGTTCTTCAGCGCTGAGCGGGCATACTCGAATTCGAGCATCTCCCTGGTCTTTGCGACGCTGGCGTCGAGATTGCCAAAGTCCCAGCGCTCGAAGTTGGCGAACTCGTCGTTCGGCGACAGGAACGGATGCGCCTCGCCATCGCCCTTGGTCTGCGTGGTCTCGTAGAGCCGTTCCCATCGTGTCCGCTGCTCGGCATAGGCCCGGTCGATCTTCTTGCCGAAGGCCTCGACGACGGGGAACATCAGGCCGTTGCTGAGATTGCCGTTGTGCGCGATGGCGAGCACGCTGCCGCCGGTCTTCTGCTCGTAGGCTTGCATCCACTTCCAGAGATCTTCCGGGTTGTCGCTCCCGAGAGGCGGATACACCGTGAACGGCTCGACCTGGCTCGCTCTGTCGCCATTGTCGCGGAAGATGACGTTGCGGTGCAGGTTGTTGCCGCCGGTGTTCGAGGTCCATTCGTAGCCGGTGAACGCGGTGAAGCGGCCCGGCTCGTTGTACTGCTCGGCGGCGGCAATCGTCTCCTGCCAGGCGCCGCGATAGGGCCGCGTCCCGGGCATGTACATGAGATCCTTGGGGAACGTCCCCTGCGAGAAGGCGCTGATGATCTGGAGGGCAGCCTCCGCGCCCCGGCCGGACTGAATCAGGTCGTACCACTGGCGTCCTGTCGGGTCGGCGAGCACCTCGGGCTTGCCCGCGAACAGGTCCGGAAAGAAGCCCATGTTGTCGGAATGGTCCGCGACAACGAGGAAGTCGAGCGGTCGCGAGAGCTTCACCGGCTGCCCGCTGGAGGCGGTCAGTTGCTCGCCCCTGGCGAAGCGGTAGGCCTCCTTCGGCCCGAGCCGCGCCCCGAAGGCGCCTGCATCCATGGAGAACGAGGTGTGGAGATGCGTGTCGCCGAAGAAGGGTCGCGTGGGAAAGTCGCGGTTGACATAGGGTGAATAGGGTGGCTTCGGCAGCGCCTTCTCGATTTCCTCCTTGGACGGAGAGCCGACGTCCTGGGCCCAGGCCGATGAGATGAGACCGAGTGCCATCAAGCCGGTCACGATCGAGCGTTCGACATCTTTCCTGGCCATGGGCGTCCTCCCGTTGTTCATCCCGCATCGGCCCGACCTGCCGACACGATCTTGTTTCTGCCTCCGGACGTCGGCCGTGAGGCAATGATCAGAATGCGGCGACGCGCTGGATCACCCAGAACATCGCCAGACTGCCGATGGCATAGGGCGGAACCAGTCCGGCCCAGCGCGGCCACACCATCGGAATGCGGCGGGTGCCGGCCACGAGGGCGAGCACGGCGGCGACGAACAGCAACTGACCCACCTCGACGCCGAGATTGAAGAACAGGAGCGCCACCGGGATCTGCCCCTCGGGCAAACCAACCTCGCTCAGGGCCCCGGCGAAGCCGAAGCCGTGCAGCAGGCCGAAGGTGAAGGCGACGATCCACGGCATGCGCGCCGCCAGTCCCACCCGTCCGGAGCGGGCGTGCACGATCTCCGCCGCCACGAACACGATGCTCAGCGCGATCACCGCCTCGACCGGCTTGGACGGCACATGGACGGTCCCGAGTGTCGCCAGCCCGAGCGTGATGCTGTGCGCGACCGTGAACGCCGTTACCGTCTTCACCAGGCGCCACGTCCCCTTCGTCAGAAGCAGCAGGGCCAGTACGAACAACAGGTGATCGATGCCCGTCAGGATGTGCTCAATGCCAAGCGTGAGGTATGTGCCCGCCACGCCCCAGGCGTGGGGCTGGGCAGGAATGAGGTATGCGGGCTGCCGCGGGGTGAGGCGTTGAACCCACGTGCTGCCGTCCAGGAAGGTGACGCGGACAAGGGCGTCCGTGAGGGTCGCCTCCAAGCCCTCAATGCGCAGGGTCTGCCCGCGCAAGCTTTTCGCCCGCAGGTGCCAGGTCTGCACAGCGGCATCGCCCGTCATCCGGGCCGCGACCGGCGTCAGCGCCTGAACCCGACCGGAGAAGACGGGTTGTAGCGCCAGCCGCATCTCGCCGACCATCGGCGTCTTCCACAGCACGCTGAACTCGCCGGTCCGCTCCTCCCTCAGATCGAGGTAGGCAGGCCGGACCTCGTGCGCGTGACCCGGGAGCGGCGTCAGCAGCGACGCCAGGGCCACGAGAATCGGCAGCCCCCTCATGGCTGGACCTCCACCTGGCTGGCGAGAGGGCCGAGCCACGGGCGCACGGACGGATCGACGACAACCTGGTACTTCCGCATCAGCTCCCGAAGGAGTTGCGCCTGGGCCGTCTCCTGCCGCTCGCGGCGCCATTCCTCCGCCAGGCGTTCGCGGACCTGCGCAAACGGACGCGCCTGAGGCGGCGACACGGCCGTGACCTTCACCAGATGCAGCCCATACCCGGATTCGATCGGCCCCGACCAGCGTCCGGCCGGAAGAGCCAGGACCGCCTGCGCGAACGCGGCACCGAACAGGTTGGCAAGCGCCAGCTCGTCCTGGTCCGCAAACGTGTCGCCGAGCAGGAGGCGATCTCCCTCTTCATCAGGAGTTGCAGCAGCATCGGACAAGGCCACGAGGCTGGCCCGGGCGCGACCGTCCCCGTCTTCACGGCGGAAGAAGACCTGCGTGAAGGACACCCGCGCTGGCGTGCGGACGAGATCCAACCGCGTCTCGTAAAGGACGCGCAGCTCGGGCTCGGGTGGCTCAGTGGTGCGGATCGTATCGTCGAGAAGGAACTCCATCTTCTGCACCAGCCGGCGGCGGACGATGGTATCGCCAACGTCGAGTTCCAACGCCCGTGCCTCGCGGGCGAGCACCTAATGGCATGGACCGGCCGTGCTCCCGGGTGGAGCATGGGGGCACGGGATTGTCCCGCAGCGAAGGAGCCATGTCATGACACAGCAGACCGCGACTGAGGCCATCGCCACCATCGGCATCGACCT
>NZ_VOSK01000222.1 GCF_009296175.1 Microvirga tunisiensis
GAACAAGAGCATCCGGGAGTGGACCGAGCTGCTGGCCGGCGACGAGGTGCTGGCCACGGCCATCCTCGACCGCCTGCTGCACCGAGCGCATGTTCTCAACATCAAGGGGCGCAGCTATCGCCTGCGGGATCTGGAGGAGGCTCTCCAGCGGGCTCACGCTTGAGCCGTCGTAAAACTGGATGTCGCCTTATCTCGTAAATCTCGGTGTCGCTTGACAGCTGCAGGTGCCATGACGCCCGTCCGAGCATCGGTCGAGTCGCATGCAAGTGCCAGGAGGAGGCGCATCCTCATCGTTTCATCCCGTTACATTATTGGTCTTACGTTCGGTGTGGCCCGAGCTTATTGGGTACCGTAGGATCGGAACCTGTCATTCACCTGTCATCCAAGGTGACGGAAGGCATGCGCATCTTTCTGGTCGAAGATACCCGCGACGTTGGGGAGGCGATTGTTGAGCACTTCGCCCGGATCGGTCACGTCGTGGATTGGGAAACCGACGGGGAAGCAGCGGCAGCGACGCTCGACGAAACAATGTACGATCTGATCATCCTGGACGTGATGCTGCCTGGCCGGAGCGGATTTTCGATCCTGCAACGCCTTCGAGCCATCGGCAGCACAACCCCGGTCCTGATGCTCACCGCCCGGTCCGAGGTCGAGGACAGGGTGAGCGCCCTCGACATTGGAGCCGACGACTACCTCGTAAAGCCCTTCGACTTTCGGGAACTGGAAGCCCGGGCCCGAGCCCTGATGCGGCGACGCCACGGCGAGGCTACGAACCTGCTCGAGTGCGGTGACATCTGCATCGACAGGTCTGCCCGTGCCGTTCGGGTCGGACAGCGCGAGGTGCACCTGACCCGGCGCGAGGTGACCCTGCTCGAGATCCTGGCCTCCCGTCCTGGCCGAGTGTTCAGCAAGGAGGATTTGCTGGACCAGGTCTTCGGCTTCGACGAGGAGGCCCCTTCGTTCAATGCAGTCGAGCTTTACATCGGCCGCCTGCGCAAGAAGCTCCATGGTGCACACGCAGAGATCGTGACGGTCCGGGGCTTTGGCTATCAGATGGTTCCTCATGGCCCGTCGTGAACCATCCCTGTTCACCCGCCTGATCGTCCTCATCTCGCTGGTGCTGATGGCGGGAGCCGCTGCCTTGACCACGGCAGCTTGGTATTACGCCCGTGCGGCTGCAAATGACGCCTACGACCGTCTGTTGGTTGGTGCGGCATACCAGATGGCGGAAGCGCTCACCGTGCAGGGAGGAACGCTGACCGTTGAACTGCCAGTATCGGCCTTCGACCTGCTGGCAAATTCTGAGCGTGACCGGATCTTCTACAAGATCGTCGATCCTGGCGGGCGCACGCTGACCGGCTACCCCGATCTTGCAACGCCAGAGAGCGATGCCCCCGCGATGGCCAATCCGGAAGCCCGGGACGGATGGTTCAAGGGGGCCGATGTCCGCGTAACGAAGGTCAGCCGCTTCTTCTCCGACCCTTCCGTCCAAGGACGGGTTGATGTGGTCGTGGCCCAGACCACAGAGGCACGAACGGCTTTGGCTCGTGAGCTGACCTTGCGTGCGGTAGCACTCATCATCGTCATGAGCGGTTTGGCCCTCGGCGGTGCCGTCTTTGCGATCCGGTATGCTCTCAGACCGATTGGACGCCTCGGAGCGGCTCTTCGGGACCGGGACGCCCATGACGTGACGCTGATCACCGTCAGCACGCCGCGTGAGCTGCGCCCGTTCGTGTCCGCCACGAACGAGTTCATCACGCGGCTGAAGAACCGAATGGATCTGATGCAGCAGTTCATCGCCGATGCCGCCCACCAGATCCGCACGCCCCTGACGGCCCTGAAGGCGCAGCTTCAGCTTCTGTCGCGTCAGCCGATGGAGCCCCAGGGACTGCAACACCTCACACGCGTGCAGGAGCGTGTCGACCAACTGTCCCGGCTTGCCGGCCAGTTGCTCAGCCATGCCATGGTCAACCATCGTGCGGGAGCCGTTCCGTTGGAGACCGTTGATGTGGTCGAGGTCGTCCGGCGTGCCATCCGCGAGGCGATGCCGGAAACACTGGACCGCGACGTCCTGACCTCCCTGGAGCTGCCTCCGGTTCCGGTGACGATTGAAGGAGATGCCATCAGTCTCAAGGAAGCGGTGAAGAACGTGGTGGACAACGCGATCCGCCATGGTGCTCCGACGCAGCTCACGCTTCGCGTGCGCCGGAAATCCCAGACAGTGGACATCGAGGTGGAGGACGATGGCCCTGGCATCCTGCCTGAGCTGTGGCCGCAGGTGACGGAGAGGTTCGGCGCACCTTCGCCGGGCGGATCCGGGCTCGGGTTGTCGATTGCCGCGGATGTGCTGGCCGCACATGGCGGACGCCTGACCTTCCGCCATGCCGACGGGAACGGCTTTACCGTCATCATGAGCCTGCCGAGCAGGATTGGACCCAAGTCATGAGTCGCCAGAACAGACGGCCGCGTCGACCCATATTATTGATCCTTTGTCTGTTCTGGACGTCGGTCCAACCTCTGGCCGGCCTTGCCCAAGGTATTCCGACCCCGACATTCCCGGCCTTGCAGGGCGAGCAGGAGGTCTTGTCGATCCACGCCGCGACCGACCGTCCAGCCATGGAGCCGCTGATCCGCGACTTCCAGCTCCTGAATCCCAACACCCGGGTTGAGTTCGTGGAATACGTCACGAACGATCTCTTTGCCGCGGCGTTGAAGGCCTGTCAGGACGGTCAGGCCTTGGGCGACGTGCTGCTGTCCTCGGGCGTCGACCAACTGGTGAAACTCGCCAATGACGGCTGCGCAGGCAGTGTCCGTTCGCCGGAAACCCAGACGGTTCCACGCTGGGCCAACTGGCGGGACGAGGTGTTCGGATTTACCTTCGAGCCCGTGGTGTTCGTCTACAATCGGGACAGGGTCCCCGTCGAGGATGTCCCCAAAACACCTCTTGAGATCGCCGACCTCCTGCGGTTGAAGCCTGACACTTACCAGGGACGCGTCGGCACCTATGACATCCGTCAGTCAGGCATCGGCTATCTGTTGGCCTTCAACGACTCGCAGCAGACGACCACCACCTATGGCCGCCTCCTCGAAAGCCTCGGGCGCGCCCACACGGTCGTACGCTGCTGCACAGGCGAAATCCTCGATGAAATCGAGGCAGGCCGCATCCTCATCGGCTACAACATGCTGGCGTCCTATGCCCGTGTCCGTGCCGGAGCCAGGCTCGGGCTGGTCATGCCTGCGGATTACACCCTTGTGCTCAGCCGGGGAGCCATGATCCCCGCTACCGCAGGCAATGCCGCCGCAGGAACCCGTTTCGTAAATTACCTTCTGTCAGGCCGGGGCCAGACGCTGGCACAGCGCGAGGCTTTCTTCTTCGGATTTGCGGCGGAGGCTCCTGCCGGCATCGAGGGCGCAGCCTCCATCGTACGCACAGGCATTGCCCGTCCGATCGCGATTGGACCTGCCCTGCTCGCGGTTCAGGACGACGAGAGGCGGAGGCGGTTCATTGCCGACTGGAGCCGCTCGCTTGTCGACATGGCGACCCGGTGAGCGGCCATCCCCTGGAACATGTCGGAAAACTTTGCGGGCGGGTGGTCAGGCCTTCGTGTGTTGGCCGTCGGCCTTGCGCGTGCCGCCATGCAGATTCCGGTTGCCCCAGCTCCGCAGCGCCCTTTGTGTGATGCTGGTAATCTTCCACAGGCCTTCGGCCTTGCCGAACCGAAACTCGTAGGCGCCGCATGAATGGTAGAAGTCCTCACCCTCCCCCTTGAAGTCGCGGTCGAACCTCAGGATCAGGTAGTTGCAGCGTCCCCGCACGCCCTCCAGTTCGTTCGACAGCAGCAGGTTGGAGAAGCTGTGATTCTTGGCGAGGGTGTCAACCGCATCCCGCCGGCGTTGCACAAACTCGGCGCCGCTCATCGTGCTTGCCTGCTCGCGGCCTGACGAGGAGTAGTCAATGAACACCTCGTGTGCGAGGCACGTGTCCATCCCCGACCAATCGCGTTCGTCGAAGGCGAGGAAGAAGCGGCAGAGGACATCGTTGATGGCAATGTGGTCGAGCGGATCCAAGGCTTGCATGACAATCTTTCTCGTTGGTGAAACGGGAGCGGTGGACACGGGCATCATTGATTCAATCAGTCCCTGCCACTGCCATGAAAAGGCATTCCAGGAAAGAAGAGCCGGGAAGTCCGCAACGGGTCAAGCAGAGCCCTTGAGGGAGTTCATATGAAGGTCGCTTTACAGCTCTAATGCGGAAATGCGTCCAAGGTCGGCCTCGTGCCATAAGCGGTCCTATGCACTTGTTGCTTCCGGATTAGCGGTGGTGAGATGACTCTTCTGCATTTTTGGGCCGCCTCTATTCGCGCTTCGTGCGCACTCAACTGACGAATCCCGTCCGCTGTACATGCAGGAAGCGGCACCACGCTCCGCGAGTGGTGCCGCTTCTAAGTTCTCGTGTCGCGTCTGACGCTATCCTCTCCCCGGATCAGCTTCCAGCGCGGGCCTGCAACGGTGCGATGAACAGGTCCTTCCAACTCGCCGGCTTCACCTTGATCGAACCTGCCAGGTGCATGAACTCGGCAAAGTCCATGATGCCGTTGGGCGTAGACGAGAAGCGGGA
Source organism: Microvirga tunisiensis (assembly GCF_009296175.1). GTDB lineage: Bacteria > Pseudomonadota > Alphaproteobacteria > Rhizobiales > Beijerinckiaceae > Microvirga > Microvirga tunisiensis. Next base: position 4,619 of record NZ_VOSK01000222.1, read on the forward strand.
ATCCGGGTCCTCAAGGATTTGGAGAACCTCCTCCTGCGAAACCTTCACAGGCGAAAGCCGCGTATAGATCTCCGCCGCGCCTTTCTTGTTCTGGGCGATGTACTCATTGGCCTCGTCAAGGGCCGCCAGGAAGGCCTCCGTCATCTTCGGGTTGGCTTCCACGAACCGCTTCGGTGCGAAGACCACATCCAGAGTGATGTTGCCGAGCACATCCACCGAGTTGAGCACGCGATGGATCTTCTTGTCCTGAAGCTCAAGATAGGAGAACGGCGGGGACGTGAAGTGGGCCGTCACCTCGGTCTTGCCGGACGTCAGGGCACCCATGGCTTCAGGATGGGGCAGACTGACTGTCAGAGGATCGAGTTTGGTGTAGTTCTCCCGACCAAACTCCTTGGCGACGGCCATCTGCAAGACCACGGCAGACAACGAGGTCTTGATGCCGGGCAGCGCGATCTTGTCGTTCGACGTGAAATCCTTGAGTGACTTGATCTCCGGATTATTGGAGTTCAGCCACAGCGAGGTCGAGCTCATTCCGGAGACGCCGATCACCTCGGTCTTCGGGCTTCCGCGCCCCTTCGCCCAGAGAGTGATGAAGCCTGGGGCACCCGTACCGGCAATGTCGAGCTGGCCCGCGATCATCGCATCGTTGATGACGTTGCCGCCATCCAGAGACAGCCATGTGGTCTTGATGTCCCCCAGTCCCGCCTTCGCGGCCTGCTTTTCGAGCAGCTTTTGGTCTTGCATGACGAAGAGGGGCAGGTAGAGGATCCCGAATCCTTTCGAGAGGCGGACCTCGCTCACCTCGGCCTGTGCGGCCGTGCCAGCGACGAGTGCGCAGGCAATGGCTGTGGCCGCAACGAGATCTTTTAATCGTCTGAACTGCATGGTGCGTTCCTTCCTGTGTTGACTATGGACGGCTGGGAATGCCGGGAGCGTGCCTAGTGCTGCATGCCCCAGCGGCGGATTGTCCTCTTCTCGATGTTGGCGAAAATCACGTTCTCGACGAAGAGGCCGATGATGATGACCGTGAACAGGCCGGCGAACACGCTGGGAGTCTCCAGAGCATTCCGGTTCTCGAAGATGTACCAGCCGAGGCCGCCGGAGCCGGAGGAGACCCCGAACACGAGTTCCGCCGCGATCAGGGTGCGCCACGCGAACGCCCAACCGATCTTCAGGCCCGTCAGGATGGCCGGAAAGGCGGCCGGGATCAGGATCAGGCGCACCAGCCGCAGATTGCGCAGGCCATAGTTCATCCCGACCATGCGCAGGGTGTTGGACACGGAGCGGAACCCCGCATGGGTGTTGAGTGCAATCGCCCAAAGGACGGAGTGGACCAGGACGAACACGATGCTGCCGCGGCCGAGGCCAAACCAGATCAATGCGAGCGGCAGCAGGGCAATGGCCGGCAGCGGGTTGAACATCGAGGTCAGCGTCTCGAGGAGGTCGGTTCCCACCTTCGATCCAATGGCAATCGTCGTCAGCACGGCTGCGAGCGCAATGCCGATTGCGTAGCCGATCAGGAGCGTCTGGAGAGAGACGAATGCTCGCGCCGGAATCACCCCATTGGCAATATCCGTGACAAACGCGTCCAGCGTCGCCGAGAAGGGCGGGAACAGCAGAGGATTGTCGAGCCAGCGGCCATACAGTTCCCAAATCAGGGCTAGGGCCACGAGGATCACGGCCTTGCGCGCAAAACCATTGCGGTAGAGCTTTTCCCACAGGCTCAAGGGTCTTTCGACGTCAGTGACATGGGACTGGCTGGGCTCCCGGATGATCTCGGGACGAAGTGAAAGCTGGGTATGGGCCATAGGTCGTCTCCTCACTTTGCAAACAGCATGTCGTTGATCCGGGCTTCGAGCTTGGCCTGACTGGGCGTGCCGATCTCATCAGGTGCGATGCTGTTCAGCTCGGCCTTCACCTGCCCGGGATGGGGAGACAGAAGGAGGATGCGGGTGCCAACGCGAATGGCCTCCTCAATGGAATGGGTGACGAAGATGACCGTGAAGCGGGTATCATCCCAGAGCTGGAGCAACTCGTCCTGCATCTTGCGCCGGGTCAGGGCGTCCAATGCCGCGAACGGCTCGTCCATGAGCAGGATGTCAGGCTCCATGGCCATGCCGCGGGCGATCGACACGCGCTGCTTCATGCCGCCCGAAAGCATGTGGGGGAAGGAGTCCGCGAACTTCGCCAGACCAACCTTCTCGATGTAGTGGTGCGCGCGGTCGGTCGCCTCTGCCCCGTTGGCCCTTCCGCTGGCAGTGAGGGCGAAGGCCACGTTCTGCTTCACCGTTTTCCAGGGCAGGAGCTGATCGAACTCCTGGAACACCATCATGCGGTCGGGGCCTGGTTCCGTAACCTTCTTGCCCTTGAGGCGGATTTCTCCTTCGACCGGAGCCATATAGCCCCCGATCGCCTTCAGGAGCGTGGATTTCCCACAACCGGAAGGGCCAAGAAGAATGTATCGGTCGGACGGCAGGACCTCGAAATCAACGCGATAGGTCGCGGTGACAAGATGATCGGTCGTCTTGTACTGAAGGGTAACGCCGTCAACCGCGAGCAACGGCTGAGGCAATTCGGGCCTCGAATGCATGTTCATGTCTCCTCCCCTAAGAGGCTGGTGCATCCGCTACGTGGGGTGCTAAGGGAGGTCTTAAGGCTTCAACCTGACATGAACCTGACAGATTCTTCTGGAGTGTGGGCCTTGAACGGGGCAGGAGGTGATCATGCGTATCCTTCTGGTCGAGGACACGATCGACGTCGGCGAGGCGATCGTTGCCCGACTTGAGCGCCTGGGACACGCTGTGGACTGGGAGAAGGATGGCGGCGTGGCCGATGAGGTCCTTGAGATCCAGACCTACGATCTTGTGATCCTGGACGTCATGCTGCCGAAGCTTGACGGCTTTTCGATCCTCAAGCACCTGCGGCGACGAAAATCCGCCGTCCCGGTCCTGGTGCTGACAGCCCGATCCGAAGTCGACGACCGGGTGGGCGCCCTTGATCTCGGCGCCGACGATTACCTCGTCAAACCGTTTGACTTTCGTGAGCTCGAAGCCCGTGTGCGGGCCCTGTCGCGACGGAACACGGGAAACGCCACAAATCAGATTATCTGCGGCGATCTGGTTGTCGACACGGCGGCGCGGTCGGTTGAAATCAACGGCGTTGCCATCGAACTCACTCGGCGTGAATTGTCCCTTCTCGAAATCCTGGCATCGCGGCCAGGACGGATCGTCAGCAAGGATGAGTTGATCGATCAGCTCTTCGGGTTCGAGGACGAGCCCAGCGAGAACGCCGTTGAGCAATCGATCGCCCGCCTCCGGAAAAGGCTTTCAAACTCCCGTGTCGAGATCCGGACCCTGAGAGGCCTCGGGTATCAGATCGTCTGCCCATGATCGCGCGCGGCCAGTCCCTCTTTCGTCGCTTGGCGCTGATTATTGCGGCGGTCCTGCTGCTGGGGGCGATTATCCTCACGACCGCAGCTTGGTACTATGCAAGGGTCGCGGCTGATGATGCCTACGACCGGCTTCTCCTCGGTGCAGCGCTCCAGATCGCAGACGCAATCTCTGTCCAGGACGGGCGGATCGGTGTCGAGCCTCCGGTCGCAGCCTTCGAAACGCTCGCCTTGGCGCGGAATGACAGAATTTTCTATCAGGTCCGAGATCCGACCGGTACGATCCTGACAGGGGATGACGATCTGCGCTCGACGGCGGCGTCGAGCCTCTCCAAGGGCCCGGTGGTCGAGGACGGAAGATACCATCAGGTTCCCGTGCGAATGGCCACGGTGAGGCGCCTTGTTCCGGAGCCGGCCGGCCAAGGCTGGGCCATCGTCACCGTGGCCCAGACGCGGCAGGCCCGCTCAGCCCTGGCTGAAGATCTGACAGCGAAGGCATCCCTGCTGGTGCTTGCGATGAGTGGCTTGGCCCTGATCGCCATGATGATCGCGGTGCGGCAGGCTCTGGCCCCGTTGAGGGTTATCGACAGGGCTTTGCGTTCCCGGGAGCCGAAAGACCTGACCCCTCTCGATGTCGAGGTCCCGCGAGAAGTCTTTGTCCTGGTCACGTCGATCAACCACTTCATGGAGCGCCTCTCCCGCCGCGTCGGCCTGATGAACCGCTTCATCGGCGATGCCGCCCACCAGATCAGAACTCCTCTGACGGCCCTGATTGCACAGGTTGACCTTCTCTCCACAGAGACGAACCCGAAGCGGCAGGAGCGGCAGCTTGCGCGTGTGCAGGAACGGGCTACGGAACTGGCCCGGTTGACGAACCAGTTGCTCAGCCATGCCATGGTCATCCATCGGGCGGAGAGCGACCAGTTTGAGCCAATCGATTTGGTCGGCCTGGCCCGCCGAACCCTCTCCGACGCCGTGCCGCTGTCCCTGGACCGACCGGTCGAGATCAGCTTTGAAGCAAAGGTGGAGCAGGTTCTGATTGAAGGCGACGGAGTCAGCCTGCGCGAAGCCCTGGCAAACATCATTCACAACGCTCTCAAGCATGGCGCCAGAAGTCGGCTGATGGTCCGGGTCAGTGCAGACGCCGAGCGCGCCTCAGTTGAGGTTGTCGACGATGGACCCGGCATTCCGGTTGCGGATTGGAGCCGCGTTCGGGAGCCGTTCCAGTCGGGAGATCCGGCAGGGACAGGATCGGGGCTCGGCCTTTCGATTGCTGTTGACGTGGTCCGGGCGCACGACGGCGAGCTTCGCTTCCGCGAGCACTCCGGCGAGGGATTTGCAGTTGTTCTGACATTCCGCCGCCTCGGTGCGGGCGATCAGACCGCTTCTTCCATTTTGCAGGAGCCATGACCATGCTTCTCCGCCTGCTCGGAGCCGTCCTGGGCTGCTTCGACCTTCTCGTCGGCTTGCAAGCTGGCTTTGCGGCCGAGGTCACGCGTTTTCCGGCCCCTGGCGGGGAGCACAGCGTGATCACGATCCACGCGGCGACGGATCTCGCGGCCATGAAGCCGCTCATTCAGGACTTTCAGGTGCTGATGCCGACAGTCAGCATCGAATATAACGAGTATGTGACCAATGATCTCTTCGCAGCGGCACAGAAAGCCTGTGCAGCCGGTGAGAGCCCGATGGACGTCATCCTATCATCATCAGTCGATCAACTCGTGGCTCTGGTGAATCGCGGATGCGCCCTGACGTTCCGTTCGCCGCAGACGGCGCAACTGCCTTCTTGGGCGAAGTGGCGGGATGAGGTCTTCGGCTTCACCATCGAACCTGCCGTTATTGTCTACAACAAGGCGCTCGTACCGCCGGAAGACATCCCAAGGACGCGAGGCGAGCTCCTGGATCTGCTGCGTGCCAAACCGGAGCGCTACGACGGCAAGATCGGCTCCTACGACATTACCCAGTCCGGCATCGGCTACTTGTTCGCCTCGTATGATGCCCGGACCTCCTCAACCTACGGGAGATTGCTCGAGGCGTTCGGCCGGGCCCATGCTGTCACGCATTGCTGCACATCGGACGTGCTGGCGGATTTGGCCGCGGGGCGCATTGCGCTCGGGTATAATCTCCTCGGATCATACGCCTATGGGGCTCTCAAGGCGGGGGCCCCGATCGGCATCGTCATTCCACGAGACTACAACCTCGTCCTGATCCGCGCCGTCCTCATTCCCGTGGGCCGTCATCGACCGGCCGCGGCCCAGCGGTTTGTGGACTACCTGCTGTCGGAGCGTGGTCAGCGTGTCGGAAGGGAGGCATCATTCTTCTTTGGCGCTGAGACGCCTCTTCCGCCGGAGGTCGATGGACCGATGACCCTGTCCATGGGAGGGACCTTCAATCCGGTCACGATCGGACCTGAACTCCTCGTTGTGCAGGACCGCGCCCGCCGTGCGAGATTCCTGGAAGAGTGGCGCCGATCAATGCGAGGGGCAGATGGGCAGTGAGGCCGGATATGACCCACCTCGCAGTCTGGTCGGACAGGCTATCACAACTGATTAGCGAAGTGACACACGGTTAAGGCCCACTACCGTCTGCACACAGTGACCTCGTCAGCTCTTTCACCGTTGACGGGTTCTCACCTCTGAACGGCCGCTTAGTACTACTGTGTCATAAACTCACGAGGCGAGCTATAGTCGGGAGATCCATCATGCGGAGGCGTGTGATGAACCTTCCTATCCCATCAGAGACGCGCGAGGCGCGGTTTGCCGCCTATGTTGATGC
>NZ_VOSK01000223.1 GCF_009296175.1 Microvirga tunisiensis
GGCGGCTATCTCGCGCGTGGGCATGATCCGCCGCCAGGCAACACCGTCATGTGGAGAGGACTTTCGCGCCTGATGGACATCGAACTCGGCGCCAGGATCGGAGCGCAAATCTATGGGTAATTAAAAGTCGGCCAAGGCATCCCGATTGAAGCGGGCGTCGATCTTCCATTTGCCCCGCTGATCGTAGCCGCCAATCGGCCCAGCTCCGATCACTATACCCGAGCGGCTCGTCCGGTTGAGGAAAAACGTCGCGAAACCAAGCTCGAAGCTGGACTCACTGGAACTTTCGACGATCTTGCGGGACGCATGCCATGTTTGGAGGTCGACAGGCGTTCTAAGAATTGCTTCGGAAAAGCGCTCGGGCTCGTCGAGGATAAACTTCCAAGCAGAGTAAACCTTAGGATCAGCATCATTGAGGTGGAGTTGGTCAACAGCGCCTAGCTTCAGAAGGATTACGGCCGCGCCAGCACCACCGCAGAACGGCTCGGCATAGTACCGAGGTCCTGCAGGAAGAGATTTCAGCCGCTCAAGTAAATACTTATAAAGAAATGCCTTTCCGCCTGGATAACGGAAAGGTGAAATCGAACGAATGGTCGACATTTCCTCGGCCGTTGCGCTCACTTTGCCCGCCTCACCATGTCATTTAGACGCCACTGCATAGTTGCTAAAGCGCCGATTGCCAATCTAACAAGATATCATTAAAGGTTGGCTAAAGTCGGCGTCCGCATGCCATGACCAGCGAGTTATCCAGAATAATCTGGAATTGTCCTGGTGTTTTACCTCAAGAAAGTATGTCGAGGCTTGCCGCAACACCCAGCAGGTCGAAGCAGATTTGATTTCCTAATCCGAGCCTGTTTGAACCCGTTGCAAAGGACGCTATGCGGCCCTGTGTTCTACGCCCGCTTTGCGAGTTTGGCGATTGTCGCTCGGCTGCACCTGGTAGCAGCCTGAATATTCGACCATGATGCCCCGACCTTGAGCATCGAGATGATCCCGGCATTGCGGACAGTGTTCTCTGGGAGTCCCTTGTAGCGGCCTGCAACCTTGGCCTTTGCCTGCCCCCTGGGCCTGACGGCGGCGGCGGTCCTCGTAGTCCTTGCGGGCCACGGCGGCCAGAACATCGAGCATCATACCATTGATGGCGTCGAACATGCGGGCGGTGAAGTCATCGGCCTTTGCGGGTCGCCATCATCCAGTGTGAAGATCGTCAGGTCCCGATGCCGTCTGGTGGCGATCTCGCTCGTTGCGTTCTTCCGCAAACGGAAAGGCAACAGATATCCGGCATGAAGCCTTCCACTGGGGGAGCTTGGATGTGCAAAGGCCTCCATTTCGACGCTCGTTGATCCAGCTGTGCGTACGCTGATAGATCGCCAGCCCTTATGGCTCTCCAGCGAGGTCAACGTATAGCGATCGCAGGTCACGCCATCCGACACCTTCTGTCGGGTTTGTCGGCTCTGTGACACAGGCTTGTTGAGCCTGTCACTTGTGTCGCCTCAGGCTAAATCGCTGAAAAACAATCGCAAAGTTCGTTCTTCGGCTCGATCCGCCAAATTGGCACGAGTTTTGAAACTCTCTCGTCGCGGGGCGGCAGGAGCTGCCGATCGACATGCATAGCGCGGGTAACCGCGATCGATGAAACGAAGGAAGGAATCAACATGGCAGGTCTGCGTCAGATCGCATTCTATGGGAAAGGAGGCATCGGCAAATCCACTACCTCCCAAAACACGCTCGCCGCCCTTGTCGACCTCGGGCAGAAGATCCTCATCGTTGGCTGCGACCCCAAAGCCGACTCCACCCGCCTGATCCTGAACGCGAAGGCGCAGGACACCGTCCTGCATCTCGCGGCACAGGAAGGTTCGGTGGAAGACCTCGAACTCGAGGACGTACTCAAGGTCGGCTACCGAGGCATCAAGTGCGTGGAGTCCGGCGGCCCCGAGCCGGGCGTCGGCTGCGCTGGCCGCGGCGTCATCACCTCGATCAACTTCCTCGAGGAGAACGGCGCCTATAACGATGTCGACTATGTCTCCTATGACGTGCTCGGCGACGTGGTGTGCGGCGGCTTCGCGATGCCGATCCGCGAGAACAAGGCCCAGGAAATCTACATCGTCATGTCCGGCGAGATGATGGCGCTCTATGCCGCCAACAACATCGCCAAGGGCATCCTGAAATATGCCCATGCGGGCGGCGTGCGGCTCGGCGGCCTGATCTGCAACGAGCGCCAGACCGACCGTGAGCTCGATCTCGCCGAGGCGCTGGCGGCCAAGCTCAATTCCAAGCTCATCCACTTCGTGCCGCGCGACAACATCGTCCAGCACGCCGAGCTCAGGAAGATGACAGTGATCCAGTACGCGCCGGACTCCAAACAGGCCGGGGAATACCGCGCGCTGGCCGAGAAAATCCATGCCAATTCGGGCCAGGGCACCATTCCGACCCCGATCACCATGGAAGAGCTCGAGGACATGCTGCTCGACTTCGGCATCATGAAGACCGACGAGCAGATGCTTGCCGAGCTTCAGGCCAAGGAAGCGACGCGGGCGGCCGCCCGGTAACCGCCGCTGCCGACAGGAGGCGCCGACCTTGACCCGGCGTGTCTTTCCATAAACGGCGCCTCGTCGGCGAGGCGTCACCCGAACCTTGAAAGGGGCAGGTCCCATGAGCCTGGACCACGAGAATGATGGCGCTCTCCATGAGAAGCTTATCGAGGAAGTGCTGTCGCAATATCCAGACAAGGCGGCGAAGCGCCGCAAGAAGCACCTCAGTGTTGCCTCGCGCGGGGATGAGATCGGCGAGGCGGGCAAGGTCCTGTCCGAATGCGACGTCAAATCGAACATCAAGTCCATTCCGGGCGTGATGACAATCCGCGGCTGCGCCTATGCCGGCTCCAAAGGTGTGGTGTGGGGTCCGGTCAAGGATATGGTCCACATCTCGCACGGACCAGTCGGTTGCGGTCAATATTCCTGGTCGCAGCGCCGCAACTACTACACCGGCATGACAGGCATCGACACGTTCGTGACGATGCAGTTCACCTCCGACTTCCAGGAGAAGGACATCGTTTTCGGTGGCGACAAGAAGCTGGAACAGGTCATCGACGAGATCGAGGAACTGTTTCCGCTGAACAAGGGCATCACCGTGCAGTCCGAATGCCCGATCGGCCTGATTGGCGACGATATCGAGGCGGTGTCGCGCAAGAAGGCCAAGGAGCACGACAAGACGATTGTGCCGGTGCGCTGCGAGGGCTTCCGCGGTGTCTCGCAATCGCTCGGCCACCACATCGCTAACGACGCGATCCGCGACTGGGTCTTCGACAAGAAGGAAGTCGAGTTCGAGCCCAGCGCTTACGACGTCAACGTCATCGGCGACTACAATATCGGCGGCGACGCCTGGGCCTCGCGCATCCTGCTCGAGGAGATGGGGCTGCGCGTGGTCGGCAACTGGTCGGGGGACGCCACGCTCGCCGAGATCGAGCGCGCGCCGAAGGCTAAGCTCAACCTCATCCACTGCTACCGGTCGATGAACTACATCTGCCGGCACATGGAGGAAAAGTACGGCATCGCCTGGATGGAATACAATTTCTTTGGCCCCTCCCAGATCGAAGCCTCTCTGCGCAAGATTGCCAAGCATTTCGGGCCGGAGATCGAGGACAAGACCGAGGCCGTCATCGCCAAGTACCGGCCCTTGGTCGATGCGGTCATGGCCAAGTACCGGCCGCGCCTCGAGGGCAAGACGGTGATGCTCTATGTCGGCGGCCTGCGTCCCCGTCACGTCATCACGGCCTACGAGGATCTCGGCATGGAGATCGTCGGCACCGGCTACGAGTTCGGCCACAACGATGACTATCAGCGCACTGGCCATTACGTGAAGAAAGGTACGCTGATCTATGACGACGTGACCGGTTACGAGCTGGAGAAGTTCATTGAGGGGATCCGCCCTGATCTCGTTGGCTCCGGCATCAAGGAGAAGTACCCGGTACAGAAGATGGGCATCCCGTTCCGTCAGATGCACTCCTGGGATTATTCCGGCCCGTATCACGGCTATGACGGTTTTGCCATCTTCGCCCGCGACATGGATCTGGCCATCAACAACCCGGTCTGGGACCTCTACGACGCTCCCTGGAAGAAAAAGGCCGTGCCGCTAGCGGCGATGGCCGCCGAATGAGACCTGGCCTCCCACGGGCAGGGAGGCCGATGAACGCCCGCAGGCTTTGATCCGCGGGAGACCTGAAACGTCTCGACATCCCTGTGCCGCCGTATGGCGCGGCCAGATGGAAGAGGTGACCACCATGCCGCAGTCGGCCGAAAAAGTTCTCGATCATGCTCCCCTGTTTCGCGAGCCGGAATACAGGCAGATGCTCGCCGCGAAGAAGCTGAATTTCGAATGTCCGCACCCGGATCAGGTCGTTACTGATCAACGCGAGTTCACCAAGACCTGGGAATACCGCGAAAAAAACCTCGCTCGCGAAGCGCTCGTCGTGAACCCCGCCAAGGCCTGCCAGCCGCTCGGCGCAGTGTTCGCGGCCGCGGGCTTCGAGCGGACGATGTCCTTCGTCCATGGCAGCCAGGGCTGCGTGGCCTATTACCGCTCGCACCTGTCGCGCCATTTCAAGGAACCTGCGTCCGCCGTTTCCTCCTCGATGACCGAGGACGCGGCAGTGTTCGGCGGCCTGAAGAACATGGTTGACGGGCTCGCCAACACCTACACGCTCTACGACCCAAAGATGATCGCCGTCTCGACCACCTGTATGGCGGAGGTCATTGGCGACGACCTGCACGGCTTCATTGAGAACGCCAAGAACGAAGGCTCAGTCCCGCGTGACTTCGATGTGCCTTTCGCTCACACGCCGGCGTTCGTCGGCAGCCATATCGATGGCTATGACAGCATGGTGGAAGGCGTGCTGGAGCATTTTTGGGATAACAAGGAGCGCACGCAAGCCGCTGGCACCATCAACATCATTCCGGGTTTCGACGGCTTCTGCGTCGGCAACAACCGGGAAGTGAGGCGCCTGCTCGACCTGATGGATGTGTCCTACATCTTCATCCAGGACGCCTCTGACCAGTTCGACACGCCGTCGGACGGCGAGTTCCGCATGTATGACGGCGGCACCAAGATCGAGGACGTGAAGGCGGCGCTTAACGCCGAGGCGACACTGTCGCTACAGCATTACAACACCCGCCATACGCTGAACTATTGCGCGGAAGTCGGGCAGGCGACGGCCTCGTTCCATTACCCGCTCGGCGTCCAGGCGACCGACGAGTTCCTGATGAAGGTGTCGGCGATCTCCGGCAAGGAAATCCCCGAGGCCATCCGCCTGGAACGCGGCCGATTGATCGACGCCATGGCAGACAGCCAGTCCTGGCTGCACGGCAAGAAATACGCGATCTACGGCGACCCTGACTTCGTCTACGCCATAACCCGGTTCATCATGGAGACCGGTGGCGAGCCGACCCACTGCCTCGCCACCAACGGCACGGCGACCTGGGAAGCCGAGATGAAGGAACTGCTTGCATCCTCGCCCTTCGGCAAGGATGCCCAGGTCTGGGCGGGCAAGGACCTCTGGGCGATGCGCTCGCTGCTCTTCACCGAGCCGGTGGACCTGCTGATTGGCAACTCCTATGGCAAGTATCTGGAGCGCGACACCGGTACGCCGCTGATCCGGCTGACGTTTCCGATCTTCGACCGGCACCATCACCATCGCTTCCCGCTCATGGGCTACCAAGGCGGGCTGCGCGTCCTAACGACGATCCTCGACAAGATTTTCGACAAGCTCGATCGCGAGACGATCGAGCCGGGCGTGACGGACTATTCGTATGATCTCACCCGCTAAGAGTGGCGGCCGGCCTTCGTCGAGGCCGGCCGTCTTCCGATGGCCTTTGGAGACCGGCGCCATGTTCTCGCTCAGTGCCAAAATCCAGGATGTCTTCAACGAGCCCGCCTGCGAGAAGAACCACGGCAAGGATGCCAAGGCGCGCAAAAAGGGCTGTTCGAAGCCGCTGACCCCCGGGGCGGCGGCCGGCGGCTGCGCCTTCGACGGCGCCAAGATTGTGCTGCAGCCGATCACCGACATCGCGCATCTGATCCATGCGCCGCTCGCCTGCGAGGGCAATTCCTGGGACAACCGCGGCGCGGCTTCGTCCGGGCCAACGCTGTGGCGCACAAGCTTCACGACCGACCTCAGCGAACTCGACATGGTCATGGGGCAGAGCGAGCGGAAGCTCTTCAAAGCGATCCGCGAGATCAAGGAAGCGTATGCGCCGCCGGCGATCTTCGTCTATTCGACCTGCGTGACGGCGCTGATCGGCGACGACATCGAGGCGGTCTGCAAGCGCGCGGCGGAAAAGTTCGGCTTGCCGGTGGTGCCCATCAATGCGCCCGGCTTCGTCGGCTCCAAGAATCTTGGCAACAAGCTCGCCGGCGAGGCGTTGCTCGATCATGTCATCGGCACGGTGGAGCCCGACGATGCCGGCCCTTACGACATCAATATCCTTGGCGAATTCAACCTCTCCGGCGAGTTCTGGCTGGTGAAGCCGCTCCTTGATCGGCTCGGCATCCGGGTGCGCGCCTGCATTCCAGGTGACGCGCGCTACCTCGACGTTGCCTCCGCGCACCGCGCCCGGGCAGCGATGATGGTATGTTCGACCGCGCTCATCAATCTCGCCCGCAAGATGGAGGAGCGCTGGGACATCCCGTTCTTCGAGGGATCCTTCTACGGCATCACCGACACCTCGGAAGCGCTTCGGCAAATCGCTGACCTGCTCGTGAGGAAGGGTGCCGATCCGGAGATCCTCGACCGCACCGAGGCGCTGATTGCAGAGGAGGAGGCAATTGCGTGGAAGAAGCTTGAGGCTTACCGGCCGAGGCTCGAAGGCAAGCGCGTGCTGCTCAACACCGGCGGTGTGAAGTCCTGGTCGGTCGTCCATGCGCTGATGGAAATCGGCATTGAGATCATCGGCACCTCGGTCAAGAAATCGACGGTGGAAGACAAGGAGCGCATCAAACAGATCCTCAAGGACGAGAACCACATGTTCGAGTCGATGGCGCCGCGCGAGCTTTACGCCATGCTCTCACAGCACAAGGCCGACATCATGCTGTCGGGCGGGCGCACGCAATTCATCGCGCTGAAGGCCAAGATCCCCTGGCTCGACATCAACCAAGAGCGTCACCATCCCTATGCCGGCTATGACGGCATGGTGGAACTCGTACGCCAGATCGACCTCGCCATTCACAACCCGATCTGGTGTCAGGTGCGGGAGCCGGCACCGTGGGATTGCCTGCCTGCCGTGGAGGAGGAGATGCTGGGAGAAGAGGGAACAAGAGCTACCGTCGACGCCTTCAAAGAATTCGCCGGCACGACGGCCGGCGACTTCGGTGAGTGTTGAGGTACGCCGATGGTCCGCATCCTTCCCCAGACCAAATCGGCGGCGGTCAACCCGCTGAAGTCGTCGCAGCCACTGGGCGCGGCCTTCGCCTTTCTTGGCGTCGAGGGTGCGATGCCGCTGTTTCACGGCAGCCAAGGCTGCACCAGCTTCGCGCTGGTGCTTTTCGTGCGGCATTTCAAGGAGACGATCCCGCTGCAGACAACGGCGATGGATGAGGTCGCAACGATCCTCGGTGGGGCGGACCATTTGGAGGAGGCGATCCTCAACCTCAAGACCCGCACCAATCCGAAGCTGATCGGGGTCTGCACGACGGCGCTGGTGGAAACCCGTGGTGAAGACTTCGCAAGCGACATCGCCAATATCAGAGCGAAACGTGGCGAAGAACTCGCCGGCACGAAGGTCGTGCTGGCCAACACACCGGATTTCCACGGCGCGATCGAAGACGGCTGGGCCACGGCCGTCACGGCCATGATCGAGACCATCACGCGGTCAGGCAAACAGGCGCGAGACACAAAAAAGATCGCCATCCTGCCCGGCTGGAATCTGACCGTTGCCGATATCGAGCATCTACACGAGACAGTGGAGAGCTTTGGACTGCAAGCGGTGATTTTCCCGGATGTTTCCGGCGCACTCGACGGCACGGTTCCTGATCGCTGGATTCCGACCACATATGGCGGGACGACCATCGACGAGATCCGCGAGCTTGGCACGGTGGCGCACTGCATCGCCATCGGCGAGCATATGCACCGCCCGGCTGAGGTGCTGCACCGGTTGACCGGCGTGCCTTACGTGCTGTTCCAGTCGCTGACCGGATTGAAAGGCGTCGACCGGTTCGTCTCGCTGCTGTCCGCGATTTCGGGCGCCGCGGTGCCGGCCAAGCTCCGCCGTCGCCGGGCGCAACTGCAGGATGCGTTGCTCGACGGACATTTCCATTTCGGCGGCAAGAGAATTGCGATCGCCGCCGAACCAGACCAGCTCTACCAGCTTGCGACCTTCTTCATCGGCATGGGCTCCGACATCGCGGCCGCCGTCACCACGACCGATACGTCGAAAATTCTCGATCAAGTGCCGGCGGAATCGGTCCAGGTTGGCGATCTCGGCGATCTGGAAGGTCTTGCCGCCGGCGCTGATCTTCTCGTCACCCATTCGCACGGACGCCAAGCGGCGGAGCGACTCGGCATTCCGCTCATGCGCGTTGGCTTCCCGATCTTCGACCGGCTCGGCAGTCAGCACAAGCTCACAATCCTCTATCAAGGGACGCGCGACCTGATCTTCGAGATCGCCAACATCTTCCAGGCCAACCAGCACGCGCCGACGCCTGAGACTCTTGATCCATTCCGTAACCGAGACATGCCAGATGACTCTCGTTCGTCGCCTCTCGCTCGTCACTGACGCGGTTCACGCATTGATGCCGGAGCGGCAAGCCGGCGCATTGCGCGTAGCGATCGTTACGCAAGACATGAAAGGCCTCAACGCCCATTTCGGGTCGGCCAAGCGCTTTGCCGTCTACGACGTGACGCCCGACGCGTGGAATTTCGTGGAAGCCGTGGCCTTCGATGACGTTTCCGACGAGAGTGGGAAGCATCGGACCGAGGGCGACGACCGCATCACCCCGAAGGTGGAGGCGTTGAAGGGCTGCCATCTTCTGTTTTGCCTGGCTATCGGCGGGCCTTCGGCAGCCAAGCTTGTTTCGGCAAAAATCCAACCGGTCAAGGTGCCTCAGTCCCAATCCATCGAAGACGTACTGTCGCGCACCCAGACAATGCTCAGGACGGCTCCTCCGCCCTGGTTGCGCAAGGTGCTGGCGGAAGCAGGCGTCCCCGACAAGAAACCGTCCTTCGAGGACTGAAATGAGGAGAACGCGAGATGTCTGATGCCGCGGTTAGCCCTGCTATCAACGAGGACGAAACAGCCCTTGCCACCCCTTTTGTCAAATGCCTAGTGCGGCTAATCCGCGCTCAGGATTCTTATGGGTCATGGGAAGGCCAATCGGATGCCGAGCTGCTGGCCGACTTCATCGTCACCAAGGAAGAGCGCCGTGCGATCCCGATCATCGGCGAACACGATCCGGACGTGCTGTGGCGGCTCGACCTTTTTTACAAGGCCGTCGGGATTGCGATCGAGGAGCGCTCCGGCCTGATGGCATCGCCGATGATGGAGATGAGCCATGAGGGCTTCGGGTGCGTGCTTCTCACGACCGGGCGGTTGGTCGTTCTGACGAAGACCCTGCACGACGTCCATCAGTTCGGCTTCGAGGCGCTTTGGAAACTCGCTGCGGCCAGTACGAAACTGGTCGACGATGCGATCGCCGTCATCGAAGCCTATCCCGACGTGGCGCGGGCGTGATGAAACCGGTTCTCGAGGAAGGGGATCATGCCAGACCTTAAAGAGCTGCAGAAGAAGGTCCGCAAGCTGCAGTGGCGCGCGGAAACTGCGAAGATAGAATTGCAAGATCTTGCCGAGGACCTTCCGGTCAACTGGACCGAGATCAAGGCGGTCGCCGAGAAAACGTTCAACGCATTTGCGGAGTCGGACGCTGCTAAGCGAGAGCTCGCAACGTTGGAGAGTTTACGATGACGGGCCCTTTCGTCACCCGCGACGGCTCCAGGTGGATGCCGGACTATCTGACCGCGATCGATGGCGCGACCTGCATCGGCTGCGGCCGCTGCTTCAAGGTCTGCTCGCGCGAGGTCATGCACCTTTACGGCATCGATGACACGGGTGAAATCCTCGGGGTCTGCGACGGCGAGGACGACGACTTCGATGGCCAGCTCAATCGCATGATCATGGTCGTTGATCATCCCGGCCGCTGCGTTGGCTGCGGAGCCTGCGCCCGTGTCTGCCCGAAGAACTGCCAGACCCATGTTGCGGCCGACAAGGTTGCTGCATGATCTGACGGACAAACCAGCGAGAACGGCGTTGCCCTTCAGGATCTTTGATCGCGTCCTGCGGCTGGTCCTGTACACCAACGCTCTAATGGTCTGCTTCGTCCCGCATTCCATCCGCACAGTAATCGTCACAACGCTGGCCTGTGCGCTGCTTCTTCAGGTAGGCTATTTCGGAAGCGTGCTCTTTCTGTTCTGGCTGCTTTGTCTGGAAAGGAGGACCTGGAAATCATGACGGGGGACGTTGGTGCATAATTGAGAGGTGGGCCGCATGCACCCCTTAGCCCTGGGGTTCAGACGAGGCGCTGGGATACTGGCATGCCAAGGCTGGTCATGATGTTGATGACCTTGCAGCCGACCGCAGCTTCG
>NZ_VOSK01000224.1 GCF_009296175.1 Microvirga tunisiensis
AAGCGGGGAGCAATGCGGGTGACGAGATCGTCCAACTGATCGGCCCAGCGGTGGGCCTCGCTTGCGTCTGTCATGGCGCGACACCTCCGTGTCTAAGACAACGCACAAGCCCCGGCTGTAGTACTAGGTGTCTGGATGCGAGACCTCCTTGGCATGAGCGATGACCTGGAGGGCGGGCGGCAACGCGTCTGCATCGGGTGGCTTGTAGCGGCGGTTGGCGAGCTTCGGCTCGGCAGCCAGGCGGCTTCGCACAACCTCATCCGGGGATCGCCCCTTGAGCACGCGTTGACGTCTTCTGTTATAGGCCTGATTGAAGCCCTTGAGCAGCGTCTCGAGGTCCCGATGGCTGTAGATGGTGATGCCCAGCACCTCGCGCTGCACCCGCCCGTTGAAGCGCTCCACGAGACCATTGGTCTGCGGCGTGTAGGGCTTGGTCTTGCGGTGCTCCAGCTTCAGCTGGCGGCAGGCGTCCTCGAAAGCATCCGCCGTGAAGCAGGATCCTCGATCCGTCAGGACGTGCGTGACCTTGAAGGGGAAGGCGCGCACCGCCTCTTTCAGGAAGGCGACCGCGCTGGTGGCCAGCTCATCGTCCTTGACGGCCAGGTGCACCCAGCGCGAGCAGCGGTCGATGGCCACATACAAATAGCGTTTGCGGCGCTCGCCGTTGGCGGTCTGCAGCTTGGGCAGGTGCTTGATGTCCATGTGGATGAAGCCAAGATCGTAATCCTTGAACGTGCCGCTCCGGCGCTGGCGCTGCTGCGCCGGGGGCAATCGTCCCAAGCCTTCCGCCTTGAGGATGCGGTAGACGGCATCGCGGTTGAGATGCGGCAGGAAATGGCTGACGATGAAGGTCAGATCGTCGAGCGGAAAGCCGGTGGCCTGGCGCAGGACGCAGACGATGGCGCGCTCCTCGTCCGTGGCTTTCCAGGGCAGCTTGTGCGGCCGGCTGGAATGGTCCTGGCAGTCCTGGGCTCCGCGCTTGCGCCACTTGCGGATGGTCTCGGTGCTCACGCTGAAGCGCTGGGCCAGCACGCCGGTGGGCTCTCTCGAGCGGGCGATCTCCTGGCGGACAGCGGGGGTGGTGCGGGCTTGCGGATGAAGGGAGTGCATCACGTCCTCCTGCGGTGAGAAGCTCGGCGTCGCAGGCCGTCAAAGCGCCAAGTGTACTCCTCAATGGCGTAACGCACCCGATCCCAACAACGTTCCGCCACCAAACAACTAGTCCGACGATACACGTCTTCATCCCCAATACTCCACCCTCAGCCTGTAAGTCTGGCCCATAATCTCGACCTCATCCTGAGGAAGTCCAAAGGGTGTGGAAAGCAGAATCATCGGCCATGATTCCCGAATGAAGTGCGGGGAGGCAATGACGGCACAACGAAAAACCCGCCGGCCTGAGCCGACGGGTTTTGCATTCTTGAACCCTCGGAGATTTTACCCTTCCGCCGCCTCGCCGCCTTCGGTCGCGGCGTCATCGACGCCCTCGATCTCCTCGGCATCCTCGCCCTCGATGTGCTCCACCGAGACCACCTTCTCCTTGTCGCGGGTGGAGAAGACGGTGACGCCCTGCGAGTTGCGGCCGACGACGCGGATGCCCTCCACCGGCACGCGGATCAGCTGACCGCCATCGGTGACGAGCATGATCTGGTCGGAGTTCTCGACCGGGAAGGACGCCACCAGCTTGCCGTTGCGGTTGTTCACGGCCATGGCCGTGATGCCTTTGCCGCCGCGTCCGGTGATGCGGTACTCGTAGGACACGGTGCGCTTGCCGTAGCCCTTCTCGGAGAGCGTCAGGATGCATTGTTCCAGCGCGCTCATTTCGGCGTAGCGCTCCTGCGAGAGTGTGGCGTCGGCATTGGCCTCCTCCGCATCCTCCGATGCGTCGGCATCTGCCCCCATCTGCTCGCCGGTGACGGCGCGGCGCATCTTGAGATAGGCCGCCCTCTCCTCGCCCGTGGCTTCCACGTGCCGCAGGATCGCCATGGAGATGATGTCGTCGCCCTCGGCCAGGTTGATGCCGCGCACGCCCATGGAATCGCGGCCCTTGAACACGCGCACGTCCGTGACCGGGAAGCGGATGCACTGACCCTTGGCCGTGGTCAGCAGCACGTCGTCGTTCTCCGAGCAGATCTGCACGTCGACGATGTGATCGCCCTCATCCAGCTTCATGGCGATCTTGCCGCCGCGATTGACCTGGACGAAGTCCGACAGCTTGTTGCGGCGGACCGTGCCCCGGGAGGTGGCGAACATCACGTCCAGCTTGTCCCAGGATGCCTCGTCCTCAGGCAGCGGCATGATGGTGGTGATGCGCTCGCCCTGCTTGATGGGCAGCATGTTCACCAGGGCCTTGCCCTTGGCGTTGGGGGCCGCCAGCGGCAGGCGCCACACCTTCTCCTTGTAGGCCTGGCCTTCGGAGGAGAAGAATATGACGGGCGTGTGGGTGTTCGCCACGAAGAGACGGGTGACGAAATCCTCGTCCCTCGTCGTCATTGCGGAACGGCCCTTGCCGCCGCGGCGCTGCGCCCGGTAGGTCGAGAGCGGCACGCGCTTGATGTAGCCGGCATGGGACACGGTGACGACCATGTCCTCGCG
Organism: Microvirga tunisiensis; assembly: GCF_009296175.1. Lineage (GTDB taxonomy): Bacteria > Pseudomonadota > Alphaproteobacteria > Rhizobiales > Beijerinckiaceae > Microvirga > Microvirga tunisiensis. Next base: position 2,593 of record NZ_VOSK01000224.1, read on the forward strand.
GGCAATCAGGTCCTCATCATCCAGATCCGAGTCCCAATCCACGATCTGCGTCTTGCGCGGCGTGGCGAAGGTGTTGCGTATCTCGGTCAGCTCGTCCCGGATGATGGACATGATGCGGACACGGGAGCGCAGGATATCGAGGTAATCGGAGATCTCGGCCGCGAGCTTCGACAGCTCGTCGCCGATCTCGTCGCGACCCAGAGCTGTGAGGCGCTGCAGGCGCAGGTCGAGGATGGCGCGGGCCTGCGCCTCGGACAGGCGGTAGGTGCCGTCCTCGTTGATCTTGTGACGCGGGTCGTCCACGAGCGCGATGAGCGGCGCGATGTCGTGGGCCGGCCAGTCGCGGCCCATGAGGGCCTCGCGGGCCGTGTTCGGATCGGGCGCCGTGCGAATGAGGCGGATGACCTCGTCGATATTGGCGACCGCGATGGCAAGGCCGCACAGCACATGGGCGCGCTCGCGGGCCTTGTTGAGCAGGTACTTGGTCCGGCGGGAGACGACTTCCTCGCGGAAATCGACGAAGGCCTTGATCAGATCCTTGAGCGTCATCAGCTCCGGACGACCGCCGTTGAGCGCCACCATGTTGGCGCCGAAGCTCGTCTGCAGCGGCGTGTAGCGATAGAGCTGGTTGAGCACCACGTCGGCCATGGCGTCGCGCTTGATCTCGACCACGATGCGCATGCCGTCGCGGTCGGATTCGTCGCGGAGATCGGAAATGCCTTCGATCTTCTTCTCGCGCACCAGTTCGGCGATCTTCTCGATCAGCGAGGCCTTGTTCACCTGATACGGGATCTCGGTGAAGATGATTGCCTCGCGGTCCTTGCGAACCTCCTCGATCTCGGACTTGGCCCGCATGATGACGGAGCCGCGGCCCGTGGTATAGGCTGAGCGGGCGCCTGCGCGCCCGAGAATCAGGGCACCGGTCGGAAAGTCCGGGCCCGGGATGATCTCGATCAGCTCCTCGGCCGAAACGTCGGGATTTTCCATGAAGGCCAGGCAGCCGTCGATGACCTCGCCCAGATTGTGGGGAGGCATGTTGGTGGCCATGCCGACCGCGATGCCGCCGGCCCCGTTGACGAGCAGGTTCGGATAGCGCGCGGGCAGAACCGCCGGCTCGTCCTTGGACTCGTCGTAGTTGGGGGTAAAGTCGACAGTGTCCTTGTCGATGTCGTCGAGGAGCGGCATCGCCGCCTTGGCGAGGCGGGACTCGGTGTAGCGCATGGCCGCCGGGGGATCACCGTCCACCGAGCCGAAATTGCCCTGCCCGTCCACGAGCATGACGCGCATGGCGAAGTCCTGCGCCATGCGGACCAAGGCGTCATAGATCGATTGGTCGCCGTGCGGATGGTATTGACCCATCACGTCGCCGACGATGCGGGCGGACTTCACGTATTTCTTGTCGGGCGTATAGCCGTTCTCGTGCATCGAATAGAGGATGCGCCGGTGCACGGGCTTGAGGCCGTCGCGCGCATCAGGCAGAGCGCGGCTCACGATCACGCTCATGGCGTAATCGAGATAGGAGCGCTTCATCTCGTCGACGATGGAAATCAGCTTGATGTCGCTCGCAGGCTGGTCCCCCGCGGGGCCACCAGAGCGGATATCGTTCGGATCGGTCAAGGTTGGTCTTTCTTAAAACGGTCTGCCCTATCGCGAGAGGCGGCTTTTCGATACCGCTTCGTCAAGCCGTCCGGCAAGCCCGCGAATCCAATAGAAATCAGCCTCTTAGATGGGGGAGAACGCCGCGATTTTCAAGCTTTTTGACGGGTTTTCCAGAGGCAAGCACAGCACGGAAATCCGTTTACGTTTCAGCAACTTATTGTCGGATCGGGCGCGGCGACGGGCAGGCTCGCGGCTGTGGCACTTTCGCAGGGCATCCCGTGAGATGAGACATCGGCTCAACCGCCGCGTCTAATCCATTGATGTTTTTCGGTTTTGACGCATTCCCAAATGTCATTCTCGGGCATGGGCCCGGGACATCCGCTTTCCCTCGCTCCGCCACCCCGGACGGAGCGTGCGCGGAGATCCGGCATCAGTGCAGGGTCATGGCGCTCGAACCTCGACATCGTCATCCCTAGCGCAGGCGGGAATCCATGACTGTTGGCGGCGCCGGGATGGACCCCCGTCATGGTTATGGATCACGGTGTTCGCCGGGATGACGGTGCCGGGCAGCCTTTCACGCTCCCGGTTCGGCCTGCGCCGTTCCGCCCTGACATTCTCCGACTGCACCCTCCGCCGTCATCAACGGGCTTGTCCCGGTGATCCCGATCCCTGAAGCACGGCACCTCACCGCATCGGGATGGCCGGGACAGGCCCGGCCATGACGGGGGAGCGTGCCTAGGAGGGCCGTGATCCCGATCGTCTCGCTCGGCCTCATCCTGAGGGGCCGCTGCAAGCGGCGTCTCGAAGGAGGAGTTCAGGGCTCTTCCGGACCCTCCTTCGAGACGCAGCCTCACGGCTGCTCCTCAGGATGAGGTAAGAGGACGGAAAAGCGGCAAGGCGAAGATCGCCGGGACTGATCCCCAGATCGAGTCCGGGGACGGCCATGATGGGGAAGGTGTCATTTCCGGCCGGAGCGCAGCGGAGTGGAAGAAAATCCATCAACTTAGCGCGTGATCGTGGATCCCCTTCCCGGTCCTGCAGACCGCCGGGATGACATCCACTTACTCGCGGCCGGTACGACGCTTTTCAGCCCGCCGGGGGCCGACTGGCCCGGCCCTGACGGATGTCAGCACGCTATGCCCTCAGCAGAATTGCCGTTGCATCGTCACTCGCCTTGAATCGGGGATAGAGCTGGCCAGCCGGATCGCGCTCGGTCTCGATCTCCCGCGCCAGCTTCACCAGAGGCTCGAGACCGGAGGTCAAAGCAGAGTCCAGGGCGGCCTCGGCATCCATCGCGCGATAGAGATCGACCAGGGCCGAGAAGCCGTCCGAGGCCAGGAGGATCACGGTGCCATCCTGGCAGGGAGCCGTCTCGTGCCGCAGGCGGTCGACGGCGTCCGGATTGAAGCTCAGGAGAGCTGCCGGAATGCCGCTTTTGCGCTGGCGCTCGCGGCGCTCGGCGAGCCAGGAGAGAAAGATGGGCTCGTCGAGGATGGCCGTGGGCCTGGACCCCGCCTGCCGCATCAACTCGGCCGCCATTGAGGATTCGGCGTCGCGCAGGCCAGGGGCGTCGCCCAGGGTTACGACGGTCCCGTCAGGCCGGCGGACATAGGCCGTGGTGTCGCCGAAGGTCCAGGCGTCGAGAAGATCGCCCCTGCGGCGCACCAGCGTCATCGCGCCGAGAGGCCAGGTGACGAAATCGTCATGCCGCTCCGCGGGCGCGACGGCCCGGTAAGCCGTGCGCGCTTCCTCCATGACGTGCCGCAGGAGGGCGGCGCCGTCGTGCGCCTGTGGGGCGAGATTCGAGAGCCGCTCGTCCGCGAACCTGGCGAGCCAGGTGGCGTCGCTCTTCGCGTGCATGACCGGCTTCGTGCCGGGAAAGATCGACGTGTCGATCACCCAGGCCCAGTCGCCCGAGACGCCGCAGACGTCCTCGTTGGGTTTGGCCGGGTGCCCGGGCCAGCTGATCCGATCCAAAACCGTGAACATTGTCGCGTCGCCCCTCGCCAAACCGGCCCGATCACCCCATAACGCAAAGCTTGCAGGAAGGTCCAGCCGATGCTCCTCGACTACATCTCCGCCGCTCTCGTGACCCTGCTCGTCACCCTCGATCCGGTGGCGCTGGCGCCGATCTTCGTATCGCTGACCCGGGGGATGAATGCCGGGGAGCGCCGCAGGGTCTCGATGCGGGCCTGCCTGATCGCCTTCGGCATTCTGGCCTTTTTCGGCCTCGGCGGCGAGGTGCTGCTGCGGCTTCTCGGCGTCGGCATTCCGGCCTTCCGCATCTCCGGCGGCCTGCTGCTGTTCTGGATCGCCTTCGAGATGGTGTTCGAGCGCCGCAACGAGCGCAAGCAGCACACGGCCGATATCGCCATCACCGAGGATCACATCCGCAACGTCGCCGCCTTCCCGCTGGCCATCCCGCTGATGGCAGGCCCCGGCGCCATCACGGCCGTGATCCTGCTCGCCGGACGCGCAGACGGCAACATCGTCTATCTGGCCGCGTTGCTGATCCTGATCGCGCTCGGAATCCTGAGCTGCTTCGTGGTGTTCTCCGCCGCCGAGCGTGTCGCCCGCTGGCTCGGCGTGACCGGAAACGTGGTTCTCACCCGTCTCCTGGGCGTGATCCTCGCGGGCCTCGCCGTGCAGTTCATCATCGACGGGGTGCTGGCGCTGCTTCGGGCACCGGCGGTCTAGAGGCTCAGCGCAACGTCTCCAGCAGGCGCGTCATGAGCTTCTGGCGCGGCGCGATGGAAGAGATCACACCATACTCCTGTAGCGTGTGCGCCCCATCGCCGTCGATGCCGAGGCCGTCGAGGGTCGGGATGCCCAGCGCCGCCGTGAAATTGCCGTCCGAGCCGCCGCCGACGCGGGGCGCGGAGACGAGATCGAAGCCGATCTCGGCGGCCAGCGACTTGGCCTGGTCGAACAGCCTGGAAGTCGCCTCCGTCCGCTCGTAGGGCGGCCGGTTCATGCCGCCGGCGATGGTGAGCTTGAAATCGGGATTGTGCGGTTTCAGCCCCAAAATCGCGGCCGTTACGGCCTCACCGTCCGCCACGGTTTCGACCCGCAGGTCCACCGGGAAGCGGCAATGCTGCGGAATGGTATTCACCGCCGTACCGCCCGAGATCATGCCCACAGTAGTGGTGATCCCACGCGCATAATCCGTCATGGTCTCGATGGCGAGAATCTGCCGCGCGGCCTCGTAGACGGCGTTGCGCCCGTCCTTGTGGCGCGATCCGGCATGAGCCGGGCGGCCTTCCACATGGACGTCGAAGCGCCCTACCCCTTTGCGCGCGGTAACGATCTGGCCGCCGTCGCGGGCCGGTTCCGTCACGAGCGCATAAGCCGAACGGCGACCGAATTCCTCAATCATTGGCCGCGTGATCGGCGAGCCGATCTCCTCGTCCGGCGTCACCAGGAAGACGATGGGCCGCGCCGCCGCGCCTCTGCGCGCCACATCCTTGAACGCCTCCAGGGCAAAATAGGCCCCGCCCTTCATGTCGTAGACGCCGGGTCCGTAGAGCCGGTCGCCCTCGAGACGCAACGGCAGATCGCTCTCGATGGTGCCGACGGGATGGACCGTGTCGAGATGCGACATGACCAGAATGCCCGGCTCGGATGTCTGCGGGCCCGCCCGCAGCACGAGGACATCGCCCAAGCCCTCCGTGCCCGAAATGCGCTCGACCGCCACCGGCGCGTCCTGCATCTGCGAGACGACGAGGTCCATCATCAGGTTGACGCCGGCCCGGTCATGGGTCGGGCTTTCGGTGCGGATCCAGGTGAAGAGCGTGTCGAGGAATGGCGAGGAGCGGCTCATGATGTCTTCGTTCTGAATGATCGTGCCTGCTGGCTAACCACTCCTCGCCCGAAACATCAAGCCCGAGATGAGATCTGCCTGAAGCCTCGGACTCAAAAGCTACGTCCACTTTTGGGCTTACCCGATGCTCTGTCCCTTGACCGGCGCATCGTGCGTGGCGAACCTCCGGTTCGGCAGGGCGCCTCGCCGGAACGATACAAAGCTAGGTCTTTATGACGCATCGGTTCCGTATCGATATCCTGTAACAGGAAAATAAGCTAATACATCGAAGTTTCAGACGCACTTGGATTTGAAAAGAATGACACACAAAGTTGGTTCTCTGGGCAGGAATTTTCTCGAAGGTACAGGGGTCTCCGACAGCCTCTATGGCGACAGCAGCGGCACCCGCACCTCCGGCACGACCGGGGGCGACTCGATCCACGGCTACAATGGGGCGGACTACCTTTACGGTGATGCGAGAAACCTGAGGCTCACGGCACGCGGCGGGTCCGACACCATCTGGGCGGGCTTCGACGGCGATACGGTCTATGGCGATTCCTACACCATGAGCTACTCCTCCATCGGCGGCTCGGACCAGATCTGGGGCGAGTCCGGCTACGACAAGCTCTATGGAGACACCCGAACCATGTCGCGTTCTGCGAGAGGCGGGTCCGACAAGCTGTATGGCGGCCATGATAACGACAGCCTCTTCGGCGATGCCTATTCCATGTCGACGACGACGACCGGGGGCACCGATGGGCTGTATGGCGACAACGACAGCGATTCACTCTATGGCGATGCGTACTCGATGACGGGTTCTGCCGTGGGCGGCGCCGATCTCCTCTATGGCGGCAACGACGACGACCGACTTTATGGGGATGCTTTCACTTTGAAGGGTGGAGCGAGAGGCGGATCGGACACGCTCAGCGGCGACAGCGGACGGGATACGCTCTATGGGGATGCACGCTCTCTGATCCATTCCGCGATCGGCGGGCATGACACTCTCAAAGGCGGCGGCTCCGAGGACATCCTCTATGGCGACGGCTACGAGATGAGGAACGGCGCGGTCGGCGGAGCCGACTGGCTCTACGGCGACTCGAGCAATGACCGTCTCTACGGCGATGCCTACACGCTGTATGACGGCGCAATCGGCGGGGCCGATTACCTGTCGGGAGGAAGCGGCAACAACATCTTTTATGGCGACGCCTATGGCATGGTCGCCTCGTCCGTTGGCGGAAACGACAGTCTCTATGGCAGCTCGGGAAACGACACGCTCTACGGCGATGCCGGATCTCTGAACGATCAGAGCCGCGGCGGACACGATTACCTGAGCGGAGGCTCCGGCAACGACGTGCTGTATGGCGATGCCCAAGCCACGAGCGCCTATGCGGGCTACGGCAACGACACTCTGCTCGGCGGCGCGGGCAACGACCGCCTGATCGGCGATTCCTCCTATGGCGGCACGGGCGCGGATTACCTGAACGGCGGCAGCGGAAACGATACGATGGATGGCGGCGGGCGCGATATCTTCGCGTTCGATCTGTCCTCGGGCAAGGACACGATCCAGTATTTCCGCCCCGGAGAGGATCAGATCGATCTGCGCGCCTGGCGCTTCGCGTCCTTCGACAACCTCAACATCGCCGATAGAACAGGCTATTCCCTCGTCTACCTTTCCGGGACGAGCCATTACATCAAGCTCGAGAACGTGCTGAAGGCTCAACTCTCAGCCGCCGACTTCATTCTATGACGGCAGAAGGCCCGGAGAAATCCGGGCCTTTTCCTTAAAGCATCTTGCACCCTGCCGTCGCGTCCATGCAGGCAACCAAGTTTCTCGCGCATCGTGCGGAACCGAAGGTCCGCGTCAGCCAAGAGGGGATCCGTGTTTTCAGCGATCAACGATGCGCTGCTTGACGGCTAGTGCATCGACCCACCCGTCAAAGGAATCGTTGAGGGCGGATTACTCAGTGCTGTGCCACATTCAACGGAATCGACAGCAGGACATTGCCCGCCTCGTCGACGACCTCAAGGTGCCAGCCGCGCCAGTCGACCTCGTCGGCTTCGCCTTCCTGCCTCAATTCCTGAATGGCTTTAAGCGCCTGATAATGGGCTGCTTCCAGATCCGAGACTTCAATTCCGGCCTCGTCGACGATCCGTTCGTGCGTGTGCACAAGGTGAAAGTAACAGTGCACGACAGGGCAACCTTGGAAATCTTCACTCACCGCCGAGCTTCGACAAGACCCGGAATCTGCCGTTAGATGAGCAGCTTCCCTGACCGGACGCAAGGTAAGTTTTCGGCGTCGTGCCGACTTGAACGCCCGGTTGAAGAATATTGTCCTGAACGACTGGCTCTGGGGAACGGTCAAGCTCGGTGAAGACCGCTCTTTCAACGCTGAACCGCGTTGCCTTGTTTTATCTCAAGAACAACGCCCAGGCATTTCACCGGAAAGGCCGCCTGGAAAGACGGCCTTTCCTGTCGATAGATCGAACGACTAGTTCCTCTGCACAGAGATTATGACTCTTTGGCGCGTGGGTCTCTCGGGACGGTGTTGGGATAGGCACGGCCCATCTTGGCGCGGGCTTGTTCGGTGGTGAACATCCACTTGATCTCGGCACCGGAGGC
>NZ_VOSK01000225.1 GCF_009296175.1 Microvirga tunisiensis
GCTCTTGACGGCCGCAGCTTGCAGGGGTTTGAGGTCGGCACCTGACTGCGGACCTCGAGGGGCCGACCCTCATCTCTTGTACAGCTCCACATCTCCTCCTTCAGAAATGTGTTCGTGACACACCGTCCAGGAACCATTGGGAGCCTTCGGATCTCCCTTGATCGTCACGTCCTTGCGGGTGGCGCTCTGAAGCTTGATGGCCTCGGGCAGCTTCGGATTGGGCGGCAGCGGCGTGATGGCGGGCAGTTCGGACCGCTTGTCCCCGGCGGTCACGATCTCGACGAGCGGCATCCCGTCTCCGATCAGGGCCATGACGGCACCGGCCGTTCCGGCCTCGGGGGCGAGGTCGACCAGCAGGTCGTAGCGGGTGCCGGGCGCGAAAGGCAGGGAGGCTTTCAGCGGCTCGAACGTGCTTGTCGGCTGGCCATCGATGGCGATGACGTAGGCTTTCAGGCCGTCGAAGCGCAGACGCATGGTCCGGGCGTTGCAGGCATTGGCGAGTCACAGGCGCAGGCGCCCGCCAGGGAGCGCCTCGATCCGCTGCGGCGTCGCCTTGCCGTTGACGCTAAGCCAGCTTCCAAGCCGCCCGGCGGCGGCTTCCGTTGGCTTCTCGAAGGGAGCGAGAGACCCGTCATCGTTCAGGCGCCAGTCGTCGACGAGCAGGGCGAGGTCCTGATCGACCTGCGGCGAATGTGGCTCCTCCACGATCAGGAAGCCCGAGAGGCCGCATTCCGCGGGCTCGGCGCTGCCGCCAAGAACACAGGGGCGGATCAGGAAGGTGCCGACATCGGGCGGGGTGAAGCGGTACTCATGTCTTTTTCCGGGGGCAGCCGGCTCCTGGGTCAGACCACCGACCCCATCCATGGCATTCGGACCCCGCACGCCGTGGAAATGAAGCGACAGGGGCAGGGCGGTCTCGTTCTGCAGCTTCAGGCGGAGCTCCGATCCGTGCTTGATGCGCAGAGCGGAACTCAGGCTCCCATCGAAAGTCCAAATGTCTGCCTCAGCGACCGCATCCGGGCGGAGCTTCGTCGGCGTAGGCTTTGCCGTCAGGACCTGTTCGGGGCCGTCCGGGATCTGGGCCCGTGACTCGCGGGAGAGGGCGACCAAGGTCGTGACGAGACCGGCGGTGACGGCGCGGCGGGTGATCATGAGGGCAGGCTCGTCTCAAGGCTTGCGGATGCTGGCATCGGTACAGCGTTGAACGTGAACGGCCAAGATTGGTTGCCATTTGGCCGCACACGAACTTTTTTGATGCACGCTTCGTCAACCATGCTATAGAGCCGCGTCCCGGAAGAGGGGTGCGCCCGCGCGCCGCTCCCGCGCGGGCGTGGCGGAATTGGTAGACGCACTGGATTTAGGTTCCAGCGACGAAAGTTGTGGGGGTTCGAGTCCCTCCGCCCGCACCAATCCCGCCAGGGTTGGTTATCCGGAGGCTCCGAGTGGCCTGGTTGACGGCATGAAGCCGCATCGGCCGGAGCCTGACAGAAATTTTTCGAGTGAATGAAGGCGAATAAAACCATGCAGGTGACGGAAACACTGTCCCAAGGCTTGAAGCGAGAGTTCAAGGTCGTGCTCCCGGCCACCGAGTTGGAAGAGCGCCTGAACAGCGAATTGTCGACCCTCAAGGATCGCGTGCGGATCAACGGATTCCGCCCCGGCAAGGTGCCGGTGGGACATCTGCGTAAGGTCTATGGTCGCTCCGTCATGGCGGACGTGCTGCAGAATGCCGTCAACGAGGCCAACCGTAAGATCGTCGAGGACAACAATCTGAAGCTCGCCCACGAGCCGCAGATCCAGTTCCCCGAGAGCCAGGAAGAGGTCGAAAAGGCCATGGAGGCCAAGGGCGACCTGGCGTTCACCGTCGCTCTCGAGGTCCTGCCGGTCTTCGAGCTCGCCGATCTCTCCGACGTGACGGTCAAGAAGCCGGTGGCCGATGTCACCGACGCCGAGATCACCGAATCGCTCGAGCGGATGGCCAAGCAGAACCGCTCCTTCGAGCCGAAGGAAGGCGCTGCGGTCGATGGCGACCGGGTGGTCGTGGATTTCGTGGGCCGCATCGACGGCACCGAGTTCGAGGGCGGCAAGGGCGAGGACATCCGGGTCGAGCTCGGCTCCAACACCTTCATCCCCGGCTTCGAGGACCAGCTCCTCGGCCTCAAGGCCGGCGACACCAAGCTCGTGAAGGTCACCTTCCCGGTGAACTACATGGCGGCCCATCTGGCCGGCAAGAATGCCGAGTTCGACGTGACCGTGAAGGAAATCGAGGCTCCGGGCGAGCTGAAGATCGACGATGAGATGGCCAAGGGCTTCGGCATGGACTCCCTGGACAAGCTCAAGGACGCGATCCGCGATGCCATCAAGCGCGATTTCGACGCCCAGTCCCGCCGCAAGGTGAAGAAGGATCTCCTTGATTCTCTCGACGCCAAGTACAGCTTTGAGCTGCCTCCGACCCTGGTCGAGCAGGAGTTCGCTGCCGTGTGGTCGCAGGTCGTCGGCGACATGAAGTCGAACAACCGCACCTTCGAGGACGAGAGCACCACGGAAGACGAGGCCAAGGCCGAGTACCGGAAGATCGCCGAGCGTCGTGTTCGCCTCGGCTTGGTCCTTGCACAGATCGGTGAGAAGACCGATATCAAGATCTCCGACGATGAGGTGACTCAGGCCCTCATCGAACGGGTCCGTCAGTACCCCGGCCAGGAGCGGCAGGTTTGGGAGTTCTACCAGAAGAACCCACAGGCCCTCGCTGAAATCCGGGCTCCTCTGTTCGAGGAGAAGGTCGTCGACCAGATCCTGTCCCAGGTGAAGGTGGATGAGGAGACCGTCTCCAAGGATGCGCTCTTCAGCGATGAGGACGAGGACGGAGAGAAAGCCGGCAAGGGCGAGTAACGCTCCTTTAAGCGTCTCGCTGCTTGCATGAATTGCACGGCCGCGCACCCGCGCGGCCGAATTGGAGCAGTGAGACAATGAGAGATCCGGTAGCGCTCTTTAACAATACGCTCGTCCCGATGGTGGTTGAGCAGTCGAACCGCGGCGAGCGCGCATTCGACATCTATTCGCGCCTCCTGCGCGAACGGATTATCTTCCTCACGGGTCCTGTCGAAGATTATTCGGCCTCGCTGATCGTGGCACAGCTTCTGTTCCTCGAGGCCGAGAACCCCAAGAAGGAAATCTCCTTCTATATCAACTCGCCCGGCGGCGTCGTGACCTCGGGCCTGTCGATCTACGACACGATGCAGTTCATCCGCTGCCCGGTCTCGACCCTCTGCGTTGGCCAGGCCGCCTCCATGGGCTCCCTTCTGCTGACCGCCGGCGAGAAGGGAATGCGCTTTGCCCTCCCGAACGCCCGCATCATGGTCCACCAGCCCTCCGGCGGCTATCAGGGCCAGGTCACGGACATCATGATTCATGCCCGCGAGAGCGAGGCCCTCAAGCGCCGTCTGAACGAGATTTATGTCGGCCATACGGGCCGTAACTACGAAGAGATCGATCGGGCGCTGGAGCGCGACAACTTCATGACCGCCGAGGCGGCCCGGGAGTTCGGCCTCATCGACCAGGTGATCGAGAAGCGTCCCGAGCCGGCCGCCACCCCGGCGTAACCCTTAAAACCTGGGGACAATATTCCCCCGGGTGCGTCTTTTTGCCGGGTAACCCCGTTTCTATTGATCGCGCGGCCTCCGCGTGATTGCATGTGGATTCGGGAGACAGGGCGATTTGGGCGTTCAACTCTTAGCGACGGAACATTTTATTAGGTCCGTCGCCTATAACTTAAGAGTGTTGGGCCGGCAGGAGCTGTCCCGGCACGGATTGGAGATGTGATAATGACCAAGGCTGGCGGCAACGACTCGAAGAGTACGCTGTACTGCTCCTTCTGCGGCAAGAGCCAGCATGAGGTTCGCAAGCTGATCGCTGGCCCGACGGTTTTCATCTGCGATGAATGCGTCGAGCTGTGCATGGACATCATCCGCGAGGAGTCGAAATCGTCTCTCGTGAAGTCCCGCGACGGGGTTCCGACCCCGAAGGAAATCAGCCGCGTTCTGGATGACTACGTGATCGGCCAGGAGCACGCCAAGAAGGTGCTCTCGGTGGCGGTGCACAACCATTACAAGCGCCTCGCCCATGCGACGAAGCACAACGACGTCGAACTGGCCAAGTCGAACATCCTGCTGATCGGGCCCACCGGCTCGGGCAAGACCCTGCTCGCGCAGACCCTGGCCCGGATCCTGGACGTGCCCTTCACCATGGCGGATGCGACGACCCTGACCGAGGCGGGCTATGTCGGCGAGGATGTGGAGAACATTATCCTCAAGCTGCTCCAGGCCTCCGACTACAATGTCGAGCGGGCTCAGCGCGGCATCGTCTATATCGACGAGATCGACAAGATCTCCCGCAAGTCCGACAACCCGTCCATCACCCGCGACGTGTCGGGCGAGGGCGTGCAGCAGGCTCTCCTGAAGATCATGGAAGGCACCGTTGCCTCCGTGCCTCCCCAGGGTGGCCGCAAGCACCCGCAGCAGGAATTCCTGCAGGTGGACACCACGAACATCTTGTTCATCTGCGGCGGCGCCTTCGCCGGGCTTGAGCGGATCATTTCCGGCCGCGGCAAGGGCACGTCCATCGGCTTCGGTGCGACGGTCCAGTCCCCCGACGACCGCCGCACGGGCGAGATCTTCCGCGCCGTCGAGCCTGAGGATCTGCTGAAGTTCGGCCTCATCCCCGAGTTCGTCGGCCGTCTGCCGGTTCTGGCGACGCTTGAGGATCTCGACGAGGACGCCCTCAAGAAGATCCTGCAGGAGCCCAAGAATGCCCTGGTGAAGCAGTATCAGCGTCTCTTCGAGATGGAGAACGTAAACCTGACCTTCCAGGACGAGGCCCTCTCCATGATCGCCCGCAAGGCGATCGAGCGGAAGACGGGTGCCCGCGGTCTACGTTCGATCATGGAAGGCATCCTGCTGGAGACCATGTACGACCTGCCGGGTCTCGATTCCGTCGAGCAGGTGGTGATCGGTCCCGAGGTGGTCGAGGGCAAGGCCAAGCCGCTCTTCATCCATGGCGAGCGCAACGATCAGGCAGCAAGCGCCAGCGCATAAGGGGCAGCCAGGGGGCACCCTTCATGAACCGATGTGTTGTGGGCAATCTTCTTGAAACAGTAAGCCCACAACGCCACATTATCTCTTGCGCCGGTGCTGTTCGCTCATGTTGCGAGGGAGAGCCCGGTGTACCGGATGCAGCCCATAACAAGAGCCTGAGCATTCCGGTTATTCGTCTGACATCCAGCTCATCCGAGGGGATCGCCGGACGCAGTCAAAAGGATACCGTCTCATGACACAGTCGAAGCCACGTCAGCCTGTCGTTCCAGGCTCGACCGGAACCTATGCGGTTCTGCCTCTGCGCGACATTGTTGTCTTTCCACATATGATCGTGCCGCTCTTCGTCGGCCGTGAAAAGTCGATCCGCGCGCTTGAGGAAGTGGTTAAGGGGGACCGTCACATTCTTCTAGCCACCCAGATCGATGCGACAGATGACGATCCGTCAACGGATGCGATCTACAAAGTCGGCACCCTGGCCAACGTCCTGCAACTGCTGAAGCTGCCCGACGGCACCGTGAAGGTGCTGGTCGAAGGCGCGAGCCGCGCCCAGGTGAATGCCTATACCCGCACGGACGAATATTACGAGGCCGAAGCCGAAGCGCTTCCGGACGCACTCGGTGATCAGGTGGAGGCCGAGGCTCTTGCCCGCTCCGTCGTGTCCGAGTTCGAAAACTACGTGAAGCTCAACAAGAAGGTGTCGCCGGAGGTCGTGACCGCCGTGACCCAGATCGACGAGCCCGCAAAGCTCGCCGACACGATCGCTTCGCATCTCGCCATCAAGATCGCCGACAAGCAGGCGATTCTTGAAACCGCTACCGTCGCCCAGCGCCTCGAAAAGGTGCTCGGCCTGATGGAGAGCGAGATCTCCGTTCTCCAGGTCGAGAAGCGGATCCGTACCCGCGTCAAGCGCCAGATGGAGAAGACGCAGCGCGAGTATTACCTCAACGAGCAGATGAAGGCGATCCAGAAGGAGCTCGGCGACGACGAAGGTCGTGACGAGTTGGCCGAGCTCGAAGAGAAGATCGAGAAGACCAAGTTCACGAAGGAAGCCCGTGAAAAGGCGCTGGGTGAGCTGAAGAAGCTCCGCCAGATGTCACCCATGTCGGCGGAAGCCACCGTCGTGCGCAACTATCTCGACTGGCTGCTCGGTATTCCGTGGAACCGCCGCTCGAAGATGAAGAAGGACCTCAAGGCCGCCCAGGATCTGCTCGATTCGGATCACTACGGTCTCGACAAGGTCAAGGAGCGTATCGTCGAGTATTTGGCCGTGCAGCAGCGCGCCAACAAGCTCACGGGCCCGATCCTCTGTCTCGTCGGTCCTCCCGGCGTGGGTAAGACCTCGCTCGGCAAGTCGATCGCAAAGGCCACGGGCCGCGAGTTCGTGCGCATGTCGCTCGGCGGGGTCCGTGACGAGTCGGAGATCCGCGGTCACCGTCGGACCTATATCGGCTCGATGCCCGGCAAGATCATCCAGTCGATGCGCAAGGCCAAGACGTCCAACCCGCTCATCCTGCTCGACGAAATCGACAAGATGGGCATGGACTTCCGCGGCGACCCGTCGGCGGCCCTGCTCGAGGTTCTCGACCCTGAGCAGAACTCGACCTTCAACGACCATTACCTGGAAGTCGATTACGACCTCTCCAATGTGATGTTCGTGACGACGGCCAATACGCTCAACATCCCGGCCCCGCTCCTCGATCGTATGGAAGTGATCCGCATCGCGGGTTACACCGAGGAGGAAAAGGCCGAGATCGCCCGCACCCACCTGATCCCCTCGGCCATGCAGAAGCACGGTCTGGCGCAGAAGGAGTGGAAGATCGGCGATGAGGCTCTGCTCATGCTGATCCGCCGCTACACCCGCGAGGCGGGCGTGCGTAACCTGGAGCGCGAGCTCGCCAACCTCATCCGCAAGGCCGTGAAGGAGATCCTGATCTCCAAGGTCAAGGCCGTCGAGGTCACGACCGACAACCTGCCCGAGTTCCTGGGACCGCCGCGTTATCGCTACGGCGAGGCCGAGACAGAGGATATGGTCGGCGCTGTCACGGGCCTGGCCTGGACAGAGGTCGGCGGCGAGCTTTTGACCATCGAAGGCATCATGATGCCGGGCAAGGGCAAGATGACCGTCACGGGCAACCTGCGTGACGTCATGAAGGAATCGATCTCGGCTGCGGCGTCCTACGTCCGCTCCCGCGCTCTCGATTTCGGTGTCGAGCCGCCCCTGTTCGACCGTCGGGACATCCACGTGCACGTGCCGGAAGGCGCGACGCCCAAGGACGGCCCATCGGCCGGCATCGCCATGGCGACCGCTATCGTCTCCGTCATCACCGGTATCCCGGTTCGCCGCGATATCGCCATGACAGGCGAGGTGACGTTGCGGGGCAGGGTGCTTCCGATCGGCGGCCTGAAGGAGAAGCTCCTGGCTGCTCTCCGCGGCGGTATGAAGAAGGTGCTGATCCCGGAAGAGAACGCCAAGGATTTGGCGGACATTCCGGCCAGCGTGAAGAACGGTCTGGAAATCGTGCCGGTCTCCATGATGGATCAGGTTCTTCAGCATGCGCTTGTGCGCATACCGGAGCGCATTGAATGGGATGAGGCTTCGGAGCTCAAGGGTCACAAGCCGGGCGTCGAGGACGACTCGGCCGGGGTGATCGCCCACTAAATCCAAACGCATGACGTTACGGTAGAAGCCCCTGGACCCCGGTCCAGGGGCTTCTTTTTTGATGAAAAGTGCAAATAATCGGCTGATTTCAGCCACTTCGGGGCTTGCTTACGGACAAGCTTTGCGCCAAACGAGTTGTCCCTGAAACGGTGGACCATTTCCTTTGCGACCGCCGTGATCACTGGAGGATATGACGATGAATAAAGGCGAGCTCGTTGCGGCAATCGCCGACAAGGTGGGCCTTTCGCGTGGCCAGGCTGGCGACGCGATCGACGCCGCCATCGAGGCGATCACCGGCGCTCTGAAGAAGGGCGACGAGGTGAAGATCGTCGGTTTCGGCACGTTCGTGGTGACAAACCGCGCTGCCGGTGAGGCGCGCAACCCGCGCACTGGCGAGAAGGTCAAGGTTCCCGCTTCTAAGACCCCCAAGTTCCGCGCTGGCGCGGGCCTGAAGGATGCCGTCAACGCGAAGTAATCGCATTTGAGCGATGTTCGCCGGCGCATCGTGCGGGAAAGCGGATCCGGTTTTCTGCACCGTGCGATGCGTCATTAAAGAGAGTTAGCATCGGATTGATCCCGAAAGTGCATTCCACTTTCAGGTCCGATGCTTTAAGAGGGCCGACGACGCTTGCGTTGTTGGCCTTCTCTTTTTATGTCAGGCCCATCGGGCGGTTAGCTCAGTTGGTAGAGCTTCGGTTTTACACACCGCAGGTCGGGGGTTCGAGTCCCTCACCGCCCACCATCTCCCATAGGATGAACAGCCTTCATCGAGCCCGGCCCTTCAGGGCGAATGGCTGTCTTCGTCTTCCGTCAGCCTGTCGAGAACTTTCTCCGGCGCGACGTGCCGTTCCAATTCTTCCAAGGTGGGATCGCTCGCCTCTCGGATGCCGAGGTGCCCGGCAATCGCGCGGGTTAGCGTCAGCAGGCGCGTGATCTCGTGCTCCGACAGCAGATTGGTCTGAAGATCCAGTTCCGAGCGCCGATCGGCCTCTGCAGCAGCACGATTCTGGCTGATCAGTACGAAGGTCGAGAGGAAGATCGCCTCGACGGAGGCGAAGGTCGCGAGGATGACGAAGGTCGGGTCGAAGGCCGGGACGCCGGGGACGAGGCCGAGATTGGCCGCGACCCAGCCTGCCACCAGCCCCAGGTGGACGTAAACGAAGGCCATGCTGCCGGAAAAGCGCGTAATGACCTCCGCGATGCGATCCTGCAGACTCGCCTTCTCCTCCTCCTGCTGCCGCTTGCGCCGCAAGGCGTCTATGTTGCGCTCGAGAACGGAGGTGAAGCCGGGAGGCTGAGCTGGAGGGGCGCTCGGACTATCCTGCCGTGCGGTTGCTCGATATTCCACGTTGCTTTTCGTCACGGTGATGTCCTTCTCCAAGCGTCATCTGGCCGAATAAGAACGACCGGTTCTGGCAAGAGTTCAGGCGTGAGAGTGCAAGCAGACGGCTTCGGGCGCGGCATCCGGAACGGGAGGTCCGCGTCAGCGAAATGCAGTTCCCGGTTGCCGCATCAACGATGCGCCGCATGTCGATGAGAGCATTGACCATGGGTTGGAACGCCGCACCTCGGCCCGTGAAACATTCCGGCTTGGACTGGGTTGGGGAAGGATCCCTCCAAGGATTGCTCCTGAGACTTAACCCGCTCCAGCCTCGACTGGGGCGGGCTTTGCGTATCTGAGGTCGTTAAGCCGACTGCATCTTATCGCAGGGTCTTCTGCATCTCTTCGAGCATGGCGAGCTGCTCGCGGATATGCCCACGGGCCATCTTGGCGACATTCGTGTGCTCGCGGTTCTGAGGGTTCGACTGCAGATAACGCTCCTGCACTTGGAGCAGGTCGCGGTGGCCTTGCAGCTGGGCCCGCAGGTACATCGTGTCGAATTCAGCTCCGGCTTGCTGGTTCTGCATCTTCTGCATCATGTCGTGGGCTGACGCGTCCATCTGCATGGGCGGCATGTTCATGCTGGAGGGATTAGACTGGCTGCCAGTCGATCCCGTCGCCGCCGTAGCGGCAGGCTCCATCATCGAGTGCAGCACCTCCGAGAGCGTGGTCTGCTCCTGGACCTCGAAATTCGCAAAGCGCTTCAGATCTTCGCTGCGTACCTTGTTCATGGCGATGCGGCTCGATTCCAGGGCCACCAAGCCAAGCTGCAACGTCTGCTGCATGTGCTGCATATCGGCTTGACTCATCTGCCCCCCTGTCTGGTTCATCGGCATGGTTCCGGAAGAGCATGAAGGCATGGCAGGGGAGGAGCCGCTCGTCTGGGCCAAGGCTGGGGAAACGACAAGCGCGGCGAGGCCGCCGAGTAGGGCACGACGATCCATCTTGTTCTCCTGCTCAAAGTCCCGGCTCGGCCGCGACACGCTGGAGAAGCGCTCGACTCTGGGCCGCCGTCAGAGGCCGACCGCTATGAGTGCTGCTTTGTTTCAGCTGGACTGAAAGGAGAGCGTATTCCGAGGCCTCGCCCGGCCCCGCACGGCAAAAAGCCGGCCCTGCGGCCGGCTGATACAGCTTCAGCAACTCATGGAAATGAATGGTCGGAGCGAGAGGATTTGAACCTCCGACCCCTAGTCCCCCAGACTAGATCCGAAAAGCTTCCGATGTGATCATGAGTGATCGGAAGCAATCAGGACAGAGCAAAATTCCTTTTAAAATAAGCTTTTTTCAGTTAGAGCACTAGAGCGCGTTGACATTCAGGCTTTCGACGGACTCGCAAATCTGATTCAAGCTCCTTTTGGGCGCGGAGGCTTGGGTGAGCGGAGTTCGTCTGATGTTGAAAGATCACCAGTGGGATCGGATGGAGCCGCATTTGCCGGGCAAACGCAT
>NZ_VOSK01000226.1 GCF_009296175.1 Microvirga tunisiensis
CACCCATCCGCCCCGAACGCCACGTCGCCCAGTCGATCGCCACCATCCGGGCTGAACTCATCTGCACTCTCGTGCGAAGGCTCCCACGATGTCCCTGCTGCCACACAAAGTTTATGACACAGTAGTACTAACTGAGTGCCTGAACGATGGCCCAGGCAATCGCTTAGTCAGATATATCCCGTCAGCGCTACGATCTGATTGATTCTATCCCACACCCTCGCACGTGGTCCCGCATCGTTGGGCTTGGCTTCTCACGTCTTCTGCGGCGAGGTTACCCCACCGTCACTCCTCCAAATAGCACTGGCACTTACGACCGCTTGCTGCGAACGCTAGCCGGATGTCGATGACGAGAGGTCTTCTGAACCCGCTGACGCAGTCCCATCGACTGAGAGTTTCAGGTCACGTGTACCGCAAGAGTTCCCGCGGCAAGGACACCGAACGGAAACCTGGAGGCCTTCGCTATGAGCCCCGTACCCTCAGAGAACATCGCGCTCTATCTTGTCCGCCATCTGGTACGTGGCTTAGGCAAGGCCGAAGGGCAGGGGATCTCGATTCAGAGCCTCAGGCACTGGTGGACGGTGAGCCTGGGCCAGCGCACCGACGATTTCAAGCTCGGCCTTGAATATGCCGCCAAGTGCCACTGGATCGAGCATCGTCCTGATAGCATCATTGTATTGACCGGCACGGGCGCTGAAAAGGGCGGCACAATTCGCTGAAAGGCACGTCAAGAACACGAAGACGCGGAGGCCCAGGGCGGCAGGGCTATCGCACAGGCTTTTGCCTTGTCAGCTATGCGAGGCTGGAAGCGTAGGAGCGGCCGCCTCCTCAGGACCATGGATAGCACAGGACGAACGGTGCTGAGCATACCAATGCTTAGGTTGGTCAGACGCGAAGGCCTCTCTGCCCTGAGGCACTCGCAGTGCCGAGCAGCGCCTGTACGAGAGATAGGTGACCTTCGGCACCGCTCCCCTAAGTCTGTTCCAGGGCACCGCATCAACGCTCTCAATCCCCGCGCGCCCACGGGAGGTCGAGGACGGGCGGAGTCTTGGATCCGTCCACGCCTGCACCCAAGGCACTGCGTGTGGCTCCAATGAGCACAAATGCCCTGCTTCCGATTGATCCTGGAGCAGCATTCCAGATCAGCCAGGATTGTCTCCCGAGCGGGGAGGAAGTGCTAACATGCCGGCAGCGCGTCAGAGGCGTTTCTTCGGAGGAGCCGGGTCGATGTTGCATCATCTTCTAATGACAGCTCCAGCTGTCGGACTGATCGCCGGGTTATCTGCCTCCCCCGTGTTCGCAGCCGAGATGATCGAGGCCATCGGTGCGGAGAGATGCGGAGGGCTGCAGAAACCGTATGCAGTCGAGTTCTTGGCCCCGGAGGATGTCGATCTCCAGGCGAGTGCGAAGAGGATGGTCAAAGGGAGCGAAGACATTGACAGCGCTCCCCCCGCTCTCTCGCTCGATGGCAAGCTGTGCTCGGACGGGCGCTGTGCCTTTCGAGCCAGAAAGGGGCAACTCTACAAGCTTGCCAGCCAGAGCACAGGCCCGCAGTTGGGCAGGCTTTGCATCTCCGTCACCCGACCTTGAGGTAGGTAGCGGAGGTTCCCACCGGCGATCTCCGTTGCCTCTCTTCCTACAACTCGACGACCGTGAGTGTCATTTCAGGTGCTGGGCGAGGTGCTTGTTCATCTCGAACATGCTGACCTTGGTCTTGCCCTCGAACACCGCCTGAAGCTTCTCGTCCGCCATAATCTCGCGCTTGTTCTGCTGGTTCTGGAGCTTGTGCTTCTTGATGTACTCCCAGACCTTGCTCACCACCTCCGGGCGCGGCAGGGGGTCTGAGCCGACAATGGCAGCTAACTCCTGCGATGGCTGGAGCGGCTTGAGGAAAGCCGAAGTCTGCTCTCGAGCCGGGCCCTCCGCTGTCTTCGTCTGTATGTGCGGTTTTTCCGGTCTTGAAGGCGGCATACGGTCATCCCTCTGGGTGGAACCAAGAACAGATTCAAATGGCAGCCGCAGCCTTCGAGCGTTGGAGCGCGGCCTGCATCAGCCGATCCGGGCCAAGATCGTGCCGGTTCTCCATCTGCAACATCGCTACAAGCTGAGTACGGGCGCGATTAACTCGACTCTTGAGCGTGCCCACCGCGACACCGCAGACAGCCGCCGCGTGCTCGTAGGTCTCACCTTGCTCGACCACCAAGAGGAGAGCCGTGCGCTGCCCCGGTGGGAGACGTATCAGCGCCTCCTGAAGGTCTTGCAGCATCAACTTGGATTCCTGCTCGGGCTGAACCATCAAGCGTCTGGCAAAGTCGCCCTCTGGGTCTTCCATCTCCCACCTGCGCTTGCGATGCTCCGAGTAGAAGCTGTTGCGCATGATCGTGAACAGCCACGCCTCCAGGTTGGTACCGGGCTGGAAATGATCCAGGTTCGCCCAGGCCCGGAGGACGGTATTCTGCACAAGATCATCGCTCCGGACCAGATCATGGGTCAGATGCAGCGCAAAGTTCCGCAGGTGCGGCAGAACGGCGGAAAGCTGGCCACGCATATGCTGCGCGCGGCGGGCCGCGCGAACCTCCTCCAGAAGGGCCAGTTGCTGCGCGTGCGAGAGCGAATGAATGTGACGGAGCCGCATCCGCTTGCGCCGTGCCGACCGGCCGCGATCTGTCTCTTTGGGTGCGCGATGGCTGTGTTGGTGAGCGGCTTGGGTCATGGCCGTGCTCCACCTTGGCTACAGGTTCACCATACACCTACGGTTGCCCGTCAGCCAGCTAATTCAGGGCGACAGTAGAGCCTGCGGGCGGCTTGACGCTCTGCGGGGGCAAGCGCACCATTCTGCTTCCAAGTCCCAGCCCTGGAGGCTGTCATGGATGAGCAAGGCGATGATGTCGCTCTGATCCGTCGTTGGTTTCGAACGCTCCAGGTCTGTGTTCAGACAGTGGATTTCGCGGGCTCGCGCCCGCTCTTCGCCGACGATATGATTACCTTCGGCTCCTTCACAGCGTTCACGATGGGGCGCGAGGCCACCGAACACGAGCAGTGGCGTCAGGTCTGGGGTCACATCGACCAATTCCGGTGGCGTCTGGATGATCTGCGCACCATCATCTCGGGTGACCGCCTCACGGCAGCCGGCATGGCGGTGTTCGAGTCCACCGGCTACAGCGAAGGCGGCAAAGCGTTTGATCGGCCCGGACGGGCAACCGTGGTGCTCGGGCGGCAGGCTGTGGGTGACGAATGGGTGGCCCAGCACACCCACGTGTCGCTGTTCCCAGGCACCCCCTCACGCTCCATCGGCCCCAAGCAGGACCACCCGCCTGCTCTGTAGCAGCACCTCCTCGGCCCGCTGCACGAGATTGGTGCTCCGGAGCATAGAACGCTGAGATGTCGTATTTGGCACGGGGAGGTCACCGATATGACCGAACGAACCTACAATGTCCTGTTTCTCTGCACCGGCAACTCAGCCCGCTCAATCCTGGCCGAAGGCATCCTGCGCAGGGACGGGCAGGGCCGCTTCGCAGCCTACTCGGCAGGCAGCCAGCCGAAAGGCATGGTCAATCCGCTGGCCCTGAAGGTGCTGGGCGACCATGGCTATCCGACAGACGGGTATCGCTCGAAAAGCTGGGACGAGTTCGTGGCTCCAGGAGCGCCTGTGATGGACTTTGTGCTCACCGTCTGCGACAGCGCGGCTGGTGAAGCCTGTCCGGTGTGGCTAGGACACCCGTCCATCGCGCATTGGGGCATCGAGGACCCAGCCGCTGTCGAAGGTTCTGACGCGGACAAAGAACAAGCCTTCCTTCGCGCCTTCGAGTTCCTGAAGAGCCGGATCGGCACGTTCCTCCACCTGCCGCTGGTCAGCCTGGATCCGTTCACGATAGGCTCCCGGCTTCGTGCCATCGGTCACCTGAACGAAGCAGGCACGAATTCAGCAGGTGGGAACTGAGCCGCCCCAGAGGTAAGGTGCGCTGCGGCCAGTAGTTTCAGGGCAAAACATCCAAGCTGGCGTGGCTGGGCCGCTCTCTGAATTGTTGATGTCAGGCCAGGATGGGCTCGGGCGTGAACGGCGAGCGCCCAACCAACAGCACCCTGGCCACGGCTCCGGCTGACCGCAGCTCGCCGAGAACTCGCTTCAGGGCTCCGACGCTGCTGCTTGCCGAGCCTCCTGCATGGTGCGGAACTCCAGCATTGTGAACGGGTCAGGACTTTCCTGACTGGCGGTGCGGTACGCGACAAAGGATACCGCTCCTGGCATTTTCAGAAGCTGACCAATTCAGTCCCAGATATGCCGGTTGTAGTTGTTCCAGTCCTGCGTGTCGGTTGGACGGTCATACTGCAACATCAGATAAGCTATGGGCCACCTTCGGGTCAGCGCATTGGGATTCCGTCTCGGCTAGCAGCGGCGTTCCCCCTACTCACCCATAACAAGAATGCCAGACCAGCAGGAAAAACCGCTTCGTTTCCATAAGCAAGATCGGACCGGAACCCCACGCTAAGAATCCCGCGATTTCCCCAGCCCCTTGGCCTTCGTCTGGGGGATGACGCGAGAAATGGCGATTGGTGTCCAACGTCTGTTGAAGTTCTGACAATTACTCAGCAGGGGGCACGTGTTGGATGAAGGCCAGACCAGTACCGCATCCTACGAGGCCCCTCATCTCCATCGAGACTACGTCTCATCCGGCGCCGATGAAGAATCATTCCTGCTGTTTTCGGCAATCGCGCTCGTCGTGCTTCGAAGCGGCTGAGCGTAGGACTCCGGGAAAGTGTTGCGAAGATCCCACCTCAGCGCTACAGCCGCCGTGGCTCAGGCAGGTTTGGCCGGTGGGTGCGGATGGGTGCTGTGGAACCACCAAATCTCGACAGCCGCTATCGCCGCAACCAGCCCACCAAGGACCACATGGGTCGCGGCGGCCGTGGCTTCGCCCATAAAGCCGAAGAGCCAGGGTGAGGCAACGAGGCCGAGCCCCGCCGCAAGATCGACCCACTCGTGCCACTCCGCCCGCTGAGACAGGGCGGCAGCCGAGATGACTGCAATGACAAGCCCCCCGGTTCCAGCCGTCCAGCTGGCGCTTCTAACGCTCGCAAACCCAAGCAACCAGGGGCACAGCAACAGGATCAGACCTAGGATGGCCGTGATACTGTTGAGGATATGATCACCGCGTTCCGTCAGCGCGCGCATGGCACACCTCCTCTCAAGGTCCAAGCCCCCAGCAGCGGCGCCTCGTCATGCTATCTGACCCGCCGTCACCGCTGAGATCATCACGGGGCCGTTTGTTCATTCTACGCCCGAGTCTGCCGGGATGCATCAACAATCCGGTGTTGGGCCGTCCGCACCCAGTGCTGCGAAACATGACCCTTGAACAGCTTGCCCATCCCCTTTTGAACGCGGACTACGCCGACCCAGCAGCCTTCCAGCGGCAGTGCTGTGAACCAGCATCGAATGACCATTCCCGAGCCGACCGCCATTAAATGCATGACTTTGCTGGCGAACTCATAGCGTCGGCGGGGTCATCATCGGCGTCGATCGTGACCCCACCGAATTTCCATTGTGTGTCGCTAACCCAAGGCGTTGTACCTCCCGCACGAAGGGCCAACCTTCGGTGCCGCTTCACAGATAATGCCCGCGCTCAACCAGGAACGGATTTTGCGCTGACCCCTATCAGCCGCTTCAAACGAGTGATTGCAGATGCGTTGCGCTCGCGGACGGACTACCGCCGCCCCACCGAGGTCGCCGTTGCAAGTCAGGCCTTGAACCGCATGCTCGAGCTTGGACGCTCGAAGTCCGTCCGCATCGCCTAAGCAAAGATGTGGGGTGGGTGGAGTGCGTTCACCAGACAATCCATGCAACACAGCCGATCCTAGCTCCTAGCGCCAGGTTGGGCCTTCATTTCGCGGCGATAGTAGCGCCGCCACCCCTCCCGCCGCCGGATTGCCATGGGTTCATCATACTCGCTCGGCAGCACGATCGGTACAAACAGACAGACGCTTTGCGTCGGCAACACCTCGCGCCATTGGGACAGAAGTTTCTTATAGGCTTCCCCCACAGGCCGGATGTTGCGGTCGAGATCGTACAGCCCGCGCGGGTTCACCCGACCCCGTTGCCGCGGAGGGCAATGTCCCAGTCAATCTGGTCCGTGAGCGAGTACCACGTGAAGCCGACAATCGGCACCCGGTTGTTGCGGACGCGCAGGACGTTGGCCCATTGCTTCCACAGCCAGTCGACCGCCTCGTCACCCTCCGGGCCCTGGTCGAAGTTGGTCTCGGTGTGCATCACCGGCAGGCCATAGCGGTCGTGATACTGGCGCGTGATCTCGTCATAGCCGAACACCTCTCCGGCGGGCCGGATCTGGCCGTGGGGATCCACGCGGTGCTCATTGGTGTGGTAGAAATCGTTGCCCATGATGCAGTGATGGCGCAGGTTGTTGTCGAGGAAGAAGTGGTATTCCTCCCGCGTCATGCCGTTATCCAGCAGGAACTCGTGCATCTCCGAGTTGACTGGGCGGCCGTAGTTCAGGTCGAGCGACAGGAATCGTCGCGCGTTGTAGATCTCCGCGGGCTTGATTGCCTGCGGGTGCTCGGCATGAAAGTACTCCGATGACTCGCTCTGGATGAAGATTGCATCGGGGCGCTCCTCCAGAATGGCATGCATGGCCAGCACGTTCGCCTTGACGAGGTGCTTGAGCGCGGTGACGAAGCCCTGGTCGCTCCAAAGCTGCTCGTTCCAGTACCCAAGCGCCGCCGAGAACGTGGCGCAGATGAACATCTCGTTGACGGGCGTGTAGAGCTGCACCCAGGGAAACCGCTGTGCAAAGGCGCGTGCATAGTCCGCGAACAGCGTCGGCAAATCGGCATTCTGGAAGTTGCCGATCCAATCCGGGACCCCGAAATGGCACAGATCGACGATGGGCACGATGTCGCGCTGCTTCAGCCGGGCGAACGTCACATCAGCAAACTCCCAGTCATACCGGCTTTGGCCGAGGAACGTTTTGTGAAGCGGCGGGCCGTACCGCAAGAAGCGGATGCCAAGCTCGTCCAGGAGATCGAAATCCCGCTCCCACAACCGATAGTGGCCACATTCCTCCATCTGGTCCCGGCGCACGCGGCCGTTCTGGATGGTGGGATAGCTGTTCTCGATGCCGATCGCGAACAGGAACAGCGGGGTCCTGGTTGGCGGACGGTCGGAGCCGGCACGATGCGGATGATCGCTCATGATGTCCCTCGCGGGCTTCTCGCCTGGGCCTGTGGGAAACGCGCTTTCCTGCTCATCGGCTCCAAGAGGCTCCGAAGGCAAGCGATGCATGGGCCGACCCTGCCAGGCAATCCACCAAGGCTTGCAGGGGCAGGCATCACCTGCTTTTGCGGGCGCTGACATCAGCCAAGCCATCTTTAGCCTCGACGGGCGCTCTTCCGGTAGACACACTTGGAGCTAGAGTGGGCTCAGAGAAGAGTAGGTGTTGGCGGCTAAGCTCAACGGCAGATCTCTGAAGCGGACGTCAGCCCCTCAACCTGAGACCGCAACAGCTCAGGCTTGTGCTTCACAATCCAGATCCTCCGCAGTTGCGGTCCCGAGCTAGCCGCGGCCTCTGCTCAGGAACGGCGGCCCCGCCCAACACGTTTTCCAACTGCGTGCCGTTCAATTCTCGCAGCAGCCGTAACTGCCCGCGCACTTGCCCTTCCTCCAGGCCGCGCTGGGCAACTCCAAATTTCAGGAGCCGGAAGGAGCAAGATGCCAGGCGCGCAATTCAGCTGAAAGGCCGAGCCCCTTAAGCCTGTGCTGATCCTGACCCGAATGTAAGCCTTTCGGAGATGTTCAATGAAGCTGGGCAGGATTGAAACCTTTCACGTGCCGCCGCGCTGGCTGTTCGTGCGGATTGAAAGCGACGACGGAGCCTTTGGCTGGGGCGAAGCAAGCCTTGAAGGCCATGCCGACGCCGTCGACGGTGCATTGGATGCCTTCCGTGATCGCTTCATCGGCCAGGACGCCCGTCGCATCGAGGACATCTGGCAGGTGGGCTACCGCGGAGGCTTCTATCGAGGCGGGCCTGTGTTGATGTCGGCGCTTGCAGGTTTCGAGCAGGCCCTGTGGGATATGAAGGGCAGGGCATTTGGTATGCCGGCCTGGGAGATGCTCGGCGGCCAGGTGCGCGAGAAAGTCCGGGCTTACGCTTGGATCGGCGGCGACCGTCCACAGGAGATCGCCGTAGCAGCCCGCGCGAGGCGGGAGCAGGGCTTCTCGGCCGTGAAGATGAACGCCACGGCCGAACTCGATCTGCTGGGCACACCTAAACTCTTTCGCGAGGTGGTCGAACGCGTCCGGGCGGCGCAGGCGGAGAATATGGATGTCGGACTCGATTTCCATGGCCGGGTTCATAAGCCCATGGCCAAACAGCTCGCCAAAGTTCTTGAGCCTCTCGACCTGCTGTTTATCGAAGAGCCACTGCTCGCCGAGAACACCGAAGGCTTGGTGCAGATCAGCCAGATGATCTCAACACCGATTGCTCTGGGCGAGCGGCTCTATTCTCGCTGGGACTTCAAGCCCCTCCTGGAGTGCGGAGCTGTCGACATCATCCAGCCTGACCTGAGTCACGCCGGAGGATTGTTGGAATGCCGGAAGATTGCGGCGATGACTGAGGTCTATGATGTCGCGGTGGCGCCGCATTGCCCCTTGGGGCCTCTCGCCCTGGCGGCCTGCCTGCAGCTTGCTGCCTGCACACCGAATGTTGCCATTCAGGAGATGTCGCTCGGGATCCATTACAATGTGGGACACGATCTCCTGACCTTTGTCACGAACCGGGAGGTCCTGACGCCAGCAGATGGCTTTCTGTCGATTCCGACTGGCCCTGGACTCGGGGTCGCGATCGACGAGGCGGCCGTGCGCGAGGCGCACAAGGACCGGCATCGCTGGCGTAATCCGATCTGGCGCTACCAGGACGGCAGCTTCGCCGAGTGGTGATTGTGTAGATATTCGATCTGCTCAAGGGTCTGGGGGTTCGATCAGGCAGCGTCCCCCCTCTGGCGCCAGAGGTTCGGAATGAGGACCGTTCAAAGTAGTGTCCCGCCGGACCCAGAATCTTAGCTCTTTCCATTGTTCGGAACCGCCGCAGCGCTTCACAGATCTTGCGGATCTCGTCAGTTCTTCCTGAATCAGACGTTCAATCGGATCTGTTGCAAGTTTCTCAAGCCACCCATGTTCCCAGGACGCCAATCACCTGAGCCATCCTGTAGGGCTTCGAGATGATGATCCCGCCGGGGACAGGCTGCATCTGCTCCGCATAGCCGGTCACATACAAGACGGGCAGATCGGGGAAGCGCTCACGGTAGGCCCGTGCCACCGCCCAGCCATTGGCGCCCGGCAGGCGAATATCGGTCAGCAGGGCATCGACGGCGATCCCAGCTTGCAGGAACTCCAGGGCTTGACTGCCACCGGCCGCTTCGATGACCTCGAACCCGGCCTCTTCCACGCCCGCCACAGCCATCTCGCGGACGAACGCATCATCTTCTACGACCAGAACTTTCATCACGTCCGCACTGACCTGGGTTCCTCCGCTGTGGAGGCTTGTCGCTCTGATAGCTCAGGTCGCAATTCAGTTCCAGAAACGGCTTACGCCGACACCACGATCGA
This sequence comes from Microvirga tunisiensis, assembly GCF_009296175.1. Lineage (GTDB taxonomy): Bacteria > Pseudomonadota > Alphaproteobacteria > Rhizobiales > Beijerinckiaceae > Microvirga > Microvirga tunisiensis. The sequence goes on from NZ_VOSK01000226.1 coordinate 9,614, forward strand.
ACAAGCCGACTGACAGATAACAAGTCCTGGATCAGAGCATACGACGCGGCCAGTACTCACCTCTGAAGTAGACCCCGTCGCTCTTTTGTCGCACTTCGCGCAGGTTTATGCTGCATCGCACCTTCTGGCAATTAACTTAAGCTAGTCTGCCAAAGGAAGCGGTGCGTTGATGGAGCGATTATTGAAGCGCCGGATGCCCTGCTCCGGGTCGATCCGGTGCAGCACCACCTGGCGTTTGATCGGGGGAGTGTTCGTCGTCCTTCATCCCGGTGTCCCGAGGGCCTCGATGACATACTTGTAGACGTTCGTCGCTACGGCTGCGGCTGTATCGTCCTGAACGTCCCGCAATCGCAGGCCGTATTCGAGCGTGCCACAGAGGCGGCGGGCTTCTTCCGCAGCGTCAGGCCGATTTGTGACAGCGCCAATGATAACGGCTGAAACCGCGTATCCGATGGACACGGCTTCTTGTAGGTCGCCCTTGTTGAACCCGTAAGGTTGTTCCCCCATGCGCCTCTCCTGAGTTTGCATTGTCTGTCCCTCAAATTCCCCCGGCTCGGCTGATAGTCTTTCCTCGGGTCTGCTCGTCAGGCACGGCGAGTGCGAGGCAGCGGTCGCCAGCCAACCACGTGGCGATCGAAGTAGATGTGTGTCCCATAGCGATCCCCGAAGACGCGCCAGTGGCCCAGTCCCATCATGTGAAGTAGTTTGGACTTAATCTGACAGACGGTGTCGTTAGGCTGAGGCATGAGCCGAGGCCGGGCGCGGAGTGGTCGGGGTGCGCAGCGCCCGGCCTCGGGGTTCACAAGGAACATCGTCATGACCA
>NZ_VOSK01000227.1 GCF_009296175.1 Microvirga tunisiensis
CGCTGCTCTGCTATGGCGTCACGAAGATGTGGAACCATTATCGCGGTCGGCATTGGCATACGGCTTTGGAGAACGGGCTTGCGCCGATCGGAGCCGGGCTGATCCTTGCCGGCGTGTTCGCAATCTTCCGGGTTGCAGGGGCGGGCATCCTGTCCTGGGTCGTTGCCGGCGTGGCCGCCGCCATCCTGGCTTGGCACCCAAAGCTCAACCCGCTGATCCTGCTCGCGGGCGGTGCCGTCGCCTTCGCGACCTGGCACGGCATGGTCCCCAGCGGGTGAGTCCTATTACCGGCGTGGCAAAGGTGTGGGTGGATCCTGCCCTGTCACCCCAAGGCTTGGGCTTTTCTCTTGTGAAGACTGCCGCGAAATGGCTGGCTTGGCGCGGACGCGGCTGATCGCGAATGGCCGCTATTGGCACTTTCCGGAAGAAGGGTTGATGTCGGCTCAAGGATCCGAGACCGGACTTTCCAGAGGGCTCCTGATCTTCTGGGCGTGACCCGAAGCGGTCATGTATCAGTCAGGCTCCCGCTTACTTGCCGGGAAATGACGGTAGAAGGTCGAGCGCCCGACTTGCAGCAGCTTCGCGACCTTCGCCGGGCTATCGCCCGCCGCGAGCAACTTGCGGGCAGTGTCGAGCATGTCTGGCGACATCACCGACTTTCGCCCTCCGCCATTGCCGCCTTTGGCACGCGCCGCCGCCAGGCCCGCGATGGTCCGCTCCTTTATCAGCTCGCGCTCCATCTCCGCGACCGAAGCGAGGATATGGAATAGCAACCGGCCCGACGATGTGGACGTGTCGAACCCGTCCGTCAGTGATCGGAAATCGACCTTGCGCGCCGATAGGACGGCCGCCAGCTCGATCAGCCCCTGGATTGAGCGGCCGAGCCGGTCGAGCTTCCAGATCACCAGCGTGTCGCCAGCACGCACGAACTCGAGGGCTTCCGCCAGCCCCGGCCGGGTTGCCTTCGCGCCACTCGCCTTGTCGGTAAACAGCTTTTCGCACCCGGCCTTGGTCAGGGCGTCGGTTTGCAGCGCCAAATCCTGATCGGCCGTCGAGACACGTGCGTAGCCGATCAGCATCTGTCCCGTAACTCCGTCCCAACCCGCCAGTTTCGGGAATCATATTTCGGGAACAGGTTTTGGGAAAGCCAAACCTGCTTTCCGGGTGTCTTCGCGCTCCGGCCCTGGCTGTCCCCCTGGAGGATCCCTTGCGAGACACGTAGGGCCAAGCGCTCGCCTTTTCAAAAGCCCCTATCGCTTTACTGCCCAGGCGCGACTTGGCGGCTCTTCTGCCTCGGTCGTTTCTTCACCACCTTCGGCAGATGGTCTTGCACCGGATGAGTTCGGTCGGCATGTTGTCCCTGTTGTCACGGTAGCGAACTTGATCGCGGCGGCATCGGCGTAGTTACAACTTCTCCATGCTCCACGCATTGATGCCGAGTTCGACCCCGGTGGAGAGACGCCTCGTTCATGGGTGGCATCCGGTGAAGGCCAAACGGTGTTCGCAGGCGCTGAATGGCAGGAAAGTTGGGATTACATCACACTCACCCCGTCCGATCCGTCCCGTTCCAAGCATCGCCTGACCCGTCATCGCGGTAGAAGTGGGTCCGATCCCCGGTCAGGATCTCTACCAGCCCATCGACCTCTTGCACCACCTTGTCGATCTGTCGGTACTCCGGGCATCCGATTGGGATTTCGGCAAGCGACCGGGTGAGGAGGTGTCGGGCTGGCCGCAGGGACTCAAGCAACCTGCTGGCGATCGAAGGAGTCATCATCCGACGAGATCGCCTTGAATGACCATGGCGCATGGGGTCAAGCCTCCGGTAAACACCTACCGATCAGCGTGGCTGGCCGGATTGGTCCCGGCTCGGCCCCGGACGTATCCGAATGATATCGCCGAGGCCAAACGCCCAATGCGCTGCTCCAAAATTTCGTGCTTGATGAGTAGAGCACGGATAGCTGTCCTCGGGTTGCCGCCACAGGCATCGATCACGGCGGTGACGTTCGCCTCCAATGGATCCACGTCGCCTTCAGGGTGAACTTGATCAGTCATCATCATCTCCTTGGAGGAAAGCAACGGTACCGATTTCAAATCGCGCAGGCCATCCATATGTTCGCTCTTTGTTCTGTTACTGTGGAATGCGGGGACATCTGTTTCATCACGCATTATCCAATCCATGTGCCTTTAGGAAAAGCGGGATCCAGGCCGACACCGCCGTGAGCATCGCAGCCGTGCGGTCTTAAATCTCAAGGAATTGCCAGCGAGGCCTTCTGCGCATTTCCTGCTGTCTGCCGCCAAACTGGGACCAGCCTGAGAGGATGCATGAAATCAGCAAGCCAGATTTGAACCAAGGGCCGCCCCAGCCAGATGGGATCACTACACTTTGCTGTTTCCCACAGGGGGATTTCCAGCGATGTTCACTTCAGGTTCTTGGGGAGCCGTAAGCCTTCGCCTTCATCGTCGGTTTCCTGAAGGAACCGGATGCCTTGGCGCTCGTACACACGTTGTACCGCCTCGAGCACGTCGATGGTCACCTTTGCGGCTCCAGACTCCATGCGCTTCACGGTCTTGTCGCTCAAACCTGCGGCTTCGCCGACCTGCTCCTGAGTGAGATTCAGGAGGAGACGTGCGGCTTTCAGGATCTTGGGCCTCGCTAACATTCGGCCACATCGGCAACGCTCAGGTTGCCTTGTCAACAATTGTCCCATCAAGCGCGCGTTTTGTCCCATAGTTGGGTCTTTTTGTCCCTTGAAGGGACAAAGCTGATGGACAAGGCATGGGGTGAAGCCTATACGGGCCAAGGATTCGGGATTACGAATCAGGGAGGCGCTTCGAATGTTTGGGCTCAAGGACGATGGATTCGATGATGCGGAACGCATGCTCTTGACGGCTGACCGCCTCGAACGCTTGGCGGCAGACCTCAGGACGATCCACGCCGGTACCGGCCCAAGCCAGAGGCGACTTGCCAGCGCCCCGGTCATCGATGATTGGGCCTTTGAGTTCCTACCCACTCAAGCGATCTTCGGAAATGTACACGACGAGGCAGCCGGGAGGCCTCTCGCATTCTTCACGACAGACCTTTGGGTACTCGCAAAGGAACAGGGGTGGGTACTCACGCTCGCAGGCTTATTCAGGCTCGGCATACCTGACGGCACCTGAACCTCGGGTCATCGGCTCTGCGGGGGCAGCGCCACAACCCTGCTTCTGCGTTTTCATCGACCGTTCACCGGCTCCAATCACGCGAAGTCATATCTTGAGACCACCAAACCCCAAGTCGATGTCCCGCTAGGCGGGCACCCGCGACCTACTCAATCGGATACCCGATGCGAGTGCAATGCGGCGCAGTCCCTCTTGTCCAACTCAATGGAAACGAATTGCGATGATACTCATTACTCGCGAGCATGGCCCCTTCCGCGGACTCCTCGACCTCGAAATCGATCGTCTTGTTCGTCTGACCGCGGATCTCATGGCAGTAAGGCACAGCAGGGGGCCGACTAAGTCGGATCTTGAGGACACGCCGATCCTCGGCAATTGGGAGCGTGGCACCCGGTCCGTCGCCTGCCTGATCGGCAATGTCTGCGACCATCCGATGCTGCCCGGCAAGGAGCGCCTAGTCGCCACATCCGATCTCTGGATTTTGGCTCCTGACCAGGGATGGGCGAGGACGATGTCGCGATGGTACCGCCTCGGACGCCCACGTGAGGCCAGTCTAATTTCGTGACGAGGGAATGGATTCGTGGCCACCAAGGAAACATCCGGGGAAGCTAAGCGCATCCGCGCTACACTCAGGCACTTCGAGCGCCGCAAGAATGCGGCTGTCGCGGGTAGTCACCTGCCGACCGAAGTCGAACTGCTTGCCGGAATGCCTTTTCTCGGTGCCGACATCCAGCGCGACATGCAAGCCTTCGCGGAAAGGTTGATGCCTCGCCTTCAAAGGCAGGCCGACCACGCTCCCACGCTCATTTCGCAATGGTCTTTCATAGCCTAGAACAATTGACCGTCACTGCCGGAGTGGATGAGGTCAGGTCGCTTGCGGATGTACTACGAGTGGCGGCGACCTCCCTCCCTGACGGAGCCAAATCGTGGCGGTTGCGCTGCCAGATCTATCTTGCCCATCTCGGCGACCATAGTGCCGCCATTGAAATCGCCCGCCAGACGATCACGGCCGTGATCGGATTGGAGCGTGATCCCACCGAATGGGAATATGCCATCCCCTTGATCACGTCCGCCTTGGGTTGGATGTCCTTTGCCACATCCGACCCTGCGTTCGAGTACTTCGGGAAGGAAGCGCGGATGCTGCGCACGCGGCGGCCCGCTGATCTAGTTGCTCACGACGGCTGGATCCTGACCAACCTCATCGAGATGCAAGCCGTTTCCGAGCAGGCGGCAAAAGTTCAAGCGGCACTTGAGAAGCTGCCGAAAGAGGACTTGGCAATATCTCCGGCTAGCTCGACTCGAAAGGAAGAGCTGGAGGCCAACTCCCCGTCCTCGGTCATCGTTTTTCGGCAGGTGGGAAATGCGACCACAAGCGAGGGAAAAAAGGTCGCAAAGGAGCTAGAGTCACTTACCGGAAAGGCTTTACCTTTGGTTCCCGTGCTGGACTTGGTACAGGCAAGGACCGCCTTACACAGGGAGTTTCCCTTTGCGACCGACGCGATCGATCAAATACTCGTAGACCTCGTCCCTCGCTCACACGTCCAGATCCGCCCCACGGTTCTCGTTGGTGCGCCAGGATCCGGAAAAACGCGTTTGGCGCGCCGTCTCCTGAGTGTGCTCAGCATCCCTCATGACGTCGTTCCATGCGGTGGACTCTCGGACGGAAGCTTTGCGGGGACGCCTCGTCGGTGGTCAACAGGCGAGCCGTCTCTGCCAGTCGCACTCATCACTAGACACCGGATCGCTGGACCGGGTGCAGTGCTCGACGAGATCGAAAAGGCTGGCACCTCCCGCTTCAACGGGCAGGCACACGACGCGCTCTTGGCTTTCCTTGAGAAAGAGACGGCATGCCGTTTTCATGATCCGTACGTGCAAGCACCCTGCGACGTTTCCCATGTGAGTTGGCTCATGACAGCGAACTCGCTCGAAGGCCTGCCAGCCCCACTGAGGGATCGTTGCCGGATCATTTCGGTCCCTGAGCCGAGGGGCGAGCATCTGCCATTGATCGCCTATCGCATTCTTGCTGAACTACTTACTGATCAGGGACTGGATTTCCGTTGGATCACTCCGCTTGATGGAGTTGAGATTGAAGCTCTCACAAGGGCATGGCCAAGCGGGTCCCTGCGCAAACTCCGAAGGATGATTGAGGTGGTCATAGCGAGCAGGAGTATCACGCACTGAGCTAGCGATGTACGTCAAGGTTGAAGCGGGAGAGTCGCACGCGCGAACTTGAACTTACTCCTCGGAATCATCCTCGGGTACGGATGGCCTCTCCGGCTGTACAAGAGTGCCGTCGGGGATTTCAGGATCGTTGTGGATCGCCAATATGGTCTTAAGGCCGCGTGCCATCCGCTGATGTGACTCGACCCAGCGTCCGGCGCCATATGTTCCATCTGCCGATTCCACTTGCGCCTTGGAAAGCAGGAACTCCGTGTCATCCAAAAGGCGCTCGGCCTCGTCGCGGTGTTTGGCGTCGCCTTTGACTATGATGTGTTCACCACACAATCCATCAGCGCATGCCTCATGGTGCATGCATGGCACGAGGCTCCAGTCATGAGCGCAGAGGCCGATATCCGTCGCGTGTCCCGTCGCAATCTGCGCCTCGCGGAATCGCTGTCGGTCTTGTGGTGGGAGACGATCATGCACCCTTGCAAGAGGGCCGCGGATGTTACCGGATTCAATAAGGGTCCGGATGCGCTTGGCGAGCGCTTTTCCCGATACGTGATCGTAGTACGCATTTTGCGCGACATCCTTGCGGCCCGCCCATCGTGCGAGCTCCAAGTCGCTCATACCGCCCTCAAGCGCGAGAGTGTTCAGCCAGTCTCGAAACTGGTGGGAGTTCATCTTGATCGGATTTCCCTGACTGTCGAGCATCCCAAACCGCTCAAACACCGACTTCGTCTTATGCCCGCCTAGAAAGCGCACGATCATACCATCGGTAAGAAAGCGAACCGAACCGGGTATGCTTGAGCGGGCCGCATGGGTCATATTCGCCGGAATCAGCAGCATGTGTTCATGAAGGGCCAATGGGCTATCGTCAGGAACTACAGGCCATTTTGACGCAAATGCTGTGGCAATGTCGCCGATCCGGACCTCAAGCACGCGATTGCGATAGACTGGAGCACCCCAATCTATGCACCACTGGGCGCCTCCGCCACTTCCTTTTCGTAGTCCCAATGCCTTTTCGAGGCGGCTCGCGGACACCATCTCATCAGGAGCGTAACCATCCAATCCTGGGATTGGAACCATGCCGGGGTTATTTAGCATGAAAAGAATGGCGTTACGTGAGGGCTGGGTGATGCGCCGTATATCGGCGATCGCTCGTTTCGCCAAGTCAATCAGGGGGCTGGGGATCCATTTGGGTAGCGGAGGAGCACCCTTTTCCCCGTAGTAGCGGATCCCATACCGTACCACAGGCATTCCATCGCCTCCCAAGAGAGGCTCACCATTCACGGTCGCCACCTCCTCAACCTCGCAGTTCTCAGGAATTGTAAGCAACTCGTTTATTCGCCAGCCACCGCACACCAGAAGTTCGATGACTCTCATCTGGAGGACGTCGGCATCATCAGTGACGAGATTCGAGAGCCTCGCCAGCGCATTGAGGGCCTCATCGCTCGGGAGCTTCTTCTTCCTTCGAGCGTCCGCCTCCGCTCCGATTCGCCGTTCGCTGTCAATCGGACGGGGATTTGGGTTCTTGAAATCAATCCTGATCCTACTTAAATTGTGTCGGTTGATCCAACCCACGATCACAACAAGGTCCTTGCCGACGCTGTAGGCGGTTGCCGGACTATCGACTTTCCGCGAGGCCGCCGCAGCTTTCGAAAAATGGTCAGGAAGAAGCAGACACGGGTCATACGCGATACCTTCCATCTCTGCATGCAAGTATCGACCTGCCCGTATGAGGGCACTGTGATTCGGATGATGCTTCCCACCCGCATCTTCTTGCAGCCGGACCAGCGCCTTAAGGAAGTTAGCAAAGGGCTGCTGAAGGTGCTTGCGCCCCTCGGGACCTCGAGACCCTGGTTTGGACTCCGTAAAGTAAAGGTTCTGAGCACCGATATTCGCGCTCGAGACGCGCAGTCTCTTAATCAGCTTGACCGGCCAAATTGGCTCGTCGAAATCGATCTCTCCAAAGGCGGCGATGTCCCTTGCCTTCGAGATGAATGCCTGAAGATTCGCATGAGCCCCTTGTAACCGCGCTGAAGGTAATACTCGGACGTTCATGCAAGCTCCGTTCCATGTATAGCCTCGATGCGGGCGATCACGTCGCCAATGGCCAGGATCGTGGCGTCATGAATGGCGACCATACGGCCATCACAGCCAGCGGCCAGCTTACGATCACGCCGTACGAGCAGGTAGTGCAAGATCTTGTCGTGTGGACCATCCATCCAAGGCTGGAATTGGACGCAGGTGTAGCAGGCCAGCGGGGCGAACAATCCACAGAATGAGTACTCACCGCATGTCCCTAATCCCTCGGCCTCCTCGGTGCGCTTATCGAAGCTCATGATTCGGCTGCGAGGATCATCGCCGCGCACTGCTCCGGCCTCGCTGCCGACAATTTTGCCAAGGAAGGCTTGGGCGATTGGTCCTAGGGCCAAGGCTGTGGCTCGGTCCAGAGATTCGACAATGTCAGACTTGATATCAAAATAGACGTGGACGTTCTGCAAGTCTGTATGGTCGAGCGCCTCCGCAAGCTCTTGGGCACTCGCCCCCTCGCGGACTAAGCGAGTGGCAAAGGTATAGCGTAGCCGACGAGTGGTCACATGGAGAAGCTTTTGCGTCCGTGGGGAAATGACGCCAAGTCTTCTAGCCGCGCGCTCGACCAGCAAAGTAAAGTCGTCTGTGTAGAGGTGCATTGCGTACTGAGCCATAGGCCCAGTTGACTGATCAGGCCGTGGCGTTCTACGGACAAAAAGTGGGAACTCATATGCCTCATTAGGCCAGCCATGGACCTCTCGGTAGTGCCGGTTTTGCTCGATCAGCTCAAGAATGCGCTGACCAATTTCCATTGTGAGCTTTCGCGTCTTGAACTCCGTCCGGGGTAATTGATGCGGCTTCTTCGTTCGAGGCACCCTGATCTGGATGAATGATTGACCGCCCTCGGTCAGAATCTCGACGTCTTGCTCACGTAGAAGAGCAGCTTGGAATGGGTTCGGCCCAAGCGCGATGCACAGCCACAAGGCAGCTTGTTCATCAAGCAAGAGCGTCTTGCGGTTATGGGCTGCTCGGAGCGCATTGAGCAGACCGGTAATCTCCAGATCGTTAAGGGGTCCGGTCTCAGGATCAAGAGAAAGGACCGCTTGCCCCTTGAGCCGTCCAGGAATCCTCTTCTCGTCGAGCTCGAAAGCCACTTCTGCTGAGAATGCCTCGCAACCACGATCGACACAGGATCGGTACCAATGACGGAAGTAGTGCATCTCCCAAACGTCACGCCCCACGTACTGCCAGAGCTCGCTGAAAAACTCCGCGGGGATTTCCATCCGGTCCCGATCAGCTTTGGAGAAGCTCGCAGAATTACCGAGCTTGAGCAAAATACCAAAGGTGAGGTGCACTGTCTTTGCCGACTTGGTCCTTACTAAGTCCGCTATATATTTCACCGTCGCCGCAAGTATTTCAGATGATTGGATCGGCATCATTTCCCAATCCAGAGACACTGGCCCGCCTGCGTAGTTGAGATCCCAAGTCGTCCCAGACGCGTCCATCGTGAGCCCAGCGTGGTCGAGGATCACACCTTGCGACGGAAACCATCCTTGCTCGCGTTGCACTATCCTCATCGGTTGTGACCTTCCGTGCTTTTCTGTTGCATCCGGGTCATCAAGGCTTGTGCGCGGCGGCGAGTGTGTCGCCTAGTGTAGCGATCGCCTTGGTTGGAGTTCTTCGTCCATCCCATGATGTAGTTTCGAGCTTGCTTCTCCTCGGCCTCTTTGAGGCCCTGCGCGTCAGCCGCGGCTGAGAAGCGGTCATTGCCAGTGTGCCGCAGGAGGTGAGTCGTGAAATCGTCCGGCAACCCAGGCACACGCTTACGCAAAAGCTCGAACATGTCGTTGATGGTGCGCGCGCCGATGGGTTTGCCGGTTCGGGAGACGAACACATACGGCGTTCGTTTCGCCCCAGGATATCGGTTCGGGTCGGTCCGATGACGCACCACCCACTCTAGCAGAGCCGTAGCCAATTCGCGGCTGAGTGGCACTTCCCGCGGCAGAGTCTTGATCCGAGGCTCGACTCCCCGCGGATCGGCCGGATCGTCGGGATCCCTTACGATCACGAGAGAGGGCTTGTCGCTCCCCAATCCGATAAGATGCTCCCCCTTGATTTTCATGCCCTCGGCACGGCGGATGCTTGTTACATAATATAGCAGCAAGAGCGCGTAGTTTCGGGGCTGATGCTTCTTTTGGAAAGGGTTCAGGGGGCTCCCCGGCCTGATCGCCTCCAAGAAGAGCTCTTGGGTGGGTTCGTCGATGCCCTCACGCTCTCTTGGGTGTGGCTTTGCCAAATTCTCAACCATCTGGCGTTCGAACATATCAAGCCGATGCCGGGCCTCTGGTAACTTTGGATCGCTGGTTTTGATCCTCTGCACAACATTGCGCACATGCCATGCTAGGAAGTCTCTCACCATGTGGCATCGGTTATAGTAGGTACTATGTCCGACCGTGGTGGGCTTTCTCCTTTTCCTCGGAGACTTCTGGGTCTTAGCGGAAACCTCCTTCTGGTAGTTGACGCGCAACGCGGTGCGGAGGTTCTCAATCTCGAAGGTGGTAAGCAAGTCAACAGACGCGATCTTTGCCCACAGATCGATTCCCCTGGCTGCTGCCCAGTTGAGCGCGATCACGATGGCTCGGAGATGGTTCTCCAATGTTCCGGAGGATCCCTCTCGCGACCGAAGGACCAATGCGGCGTACAGGGTTGGCGCATAGGCCAAGATCCCATTGGCGTCCACGATCGCTGGAAAGCGCTCGCCGCTGGAAAAGCGGATTGTCTTTACGCGAAAAGGTGCAATTTCCGCATACATTAGAGAGCCTTTCGCAGGCAATCTTTACAATTCTAGTCTCCCGCAACTTAAGAAAAATATCTACTTGCATTTGTAATAGGGGCAAAACCGTTGGCGATCACGCTAAGGAGCAGCGGTCGCTGACCAGATCTGCCAGGCGCGGGACGGCTGGCGCATCAGCAATTCCCAGTCTATCGCCAAGATAGCTCCAGAATGACACT
>NZ_VOSK01000228.1 GCF_009296175.1 Microvirga tunisiensis
GGAACGGATGGGCCTGATCCGACGCCAGCCGGGCTTGGCCCGTAGCATCGAAGTCCTGGTTGAGCCCGAACGCCTGCCCCTCCTACGCCCGCCTCAACTCGTCAAATCCTCAGTGCAGAGGAACTAGGTCAGACTTTCACATTCCGACCACTCAACAAACGTCCGCATTCAGACGCCGAAGCGGACCAAGCCTGTTGGTCCGGGGAGTGCCATTTTCGGACCCTGGGGCCACTCCTGCCCTTCCGGGGCACTCCCGATTCGCGAGGAACCGGAAGCCGGGCCTTAGGCGTTGAAGCTATGCCATTCCACGCGAGGAGGTCCGCATGATCCACTTCGTGTTCGCTGTCGTGCTGGTTGCGTGCAGTGTGGTGTTCACGGGCTCCGCCCGGGCGCAGACCGTCGCCTCTCTCGGTGGCGAGCCTACCAACTTCTTCGAGCGCCTATTTGGCGGGCCGATCTCCCCGACTGCTCGGCGGGTGGTCTTCTGGCCCGGCAACAATCGGCCAGGCACAATTGTCATCTCCACCAGTCAGCGCCGGCTCTATTTCGTACTCGGCACCGGGCGGGCCATTCAGTACGGTATTGGTGTCGGGCGTCCGGGCTTCACCTGGACCGGAATCAAGACTGTCAGCATGAAACGGGAATGGCCATCCTGGAGCCCTCCGGCCGCGATGCGGCGGCGGCGGCCTGATCTTCCACGCTACATGGAAGGTGGCCTGGGCAACCCGCTTGGTGCCCGGGCACTGTACCTTGGCTCCTCCATGTACCGGATTCACGGCTCCAATGAGCCGGAGACAATCGGTTATGCCGTCTCGTCCGGGTGCATTCGAATGACCAATGCTGACGTGGTCGACCTCTACAACCGAACTCGGGTAGGCACCAAGGTCGTGGTATTGCGCTGACGCGTGCCGGGACGGGCCTTGTTTCTGTCGCCAATGGTCAACCCATAGACATGCGGACTATGCCGATAGGCCTATCTGACAGGCTGACGTTCAACACTCCGCCAGCAGGATATCCAGATCGGCCGTGGAGCGCCCGCCGAGGGCGTCGGCACTGGCGTGCAGGAATTCACTTGCGGCCCTGCGGCCCTCCGTCCGCAGCATCGGCACGAAGTCCCACTCGCTGTTGAGCTTCGGCGATGCGCCACGTCAAAACCAGTCTCGCTTGTGCTGCCAGGGAAGCTAGCATGGTTCCACCAAGGAGCAGGAGTGGAAGTCGGTCCTCGTCCTGAACCTGGTCGACGGCTGCATCCATTCTGATCTCGGCACCGGCAACCACGGCGGAGATCGAGGAGGAGCTTCGGCTGCATTGCGTGGCCATGAACCCGCCCAGAGCCGCCTGCATCCTATCGTGCCGGAGCGGTTCGTCACGCACCAGCAATCCGCCACCGGGATCGTCATGCTTATAAAGCCCCTACTCGATCCGAGCCATATTTCCGGTTGCCTGCTCCTCGGCTTCATGAATATCATCCTCGAAATAAAATAAAACTATGCATGTTCAATCTCGTCCGTCTCCGAAGGGGGCTCACCGGAACGGCGTCACGAGCGCAGGACCGTCACTGGGTGGCGGTCGGGAGGGAATAGATGCGGGTACAGGATAACGTCCTGCTGCAGACCGCAGCGGCTTGGGACGTTGAGTGTCCGAGCGCCCTCCCGCGGCTGCGCAAGAATAACTCCAACGTAGCGAATATTGTTGGCGCGATCGCCGTCGCATGTGCGGCATCCCGCAGACCGGTTCTCGGCAGCCGCTGGGGTTGGAGGCAGCCTGGGCATGCGACAGTATCGTACCAAGCGGAGCGTCGCTCATGACGCCGCTCGTCACGATCAGGGATCTCGACAAGTCATTTCCAGGCGTGAAGGCTCTGAAGAAGGCTCGCTTCGAACTCCTCTCGGGAGAGGTTCATGCCCTGATGGGGGAGAACGGCGCCGGCAAGTCCACCTTGATGAAAGTTCTTTCCGGGATCTACCGCAAGGATGCCGGCGAGATCTGCATCGAAGGCGTGCCCGTCGATATTCCATCTCCGCGAGCCGCGCAGGATCTGGGGATCAGCATCATCCATCAGGAACTGAACCTGATGAACGACCTCACGGCCGCGCAGAACATCTACATCGGTCGCGAGCCTAAGCGAGCCATGGGGCTTCTGCTCGATGAAGAGGCTCTGAACCGGGCTGCCGCCGAAATCTTCGAACGCATGCATCTAAAGCTCGATCCGAGGGTCGAGGTCGGCAAGCTCACCGTCGCCAAACAGCAGATGGTCGAGATCGCCAAGGCCCTGTCCTTCAGGTCGAGGGTCTTGATTATGGACGAGCCCACGGCTGCCCTGAACAATGCCGAAATCGGAGAACTGTTCAGCATCATCCGGAAGCTCAAGACCGAGGGCGTCGGCATCGTCTATATTTCGCACAAGATAGATGAGCTGAAGGAAATTTCCGACCGCGTCACCATCATGCGAGATGGCGAATATGTCGGCACGGTTTCCACAGCGACCACGAGTGTCGACACGATCATCTCGATGATGGTCGGCCGGAGCCTCACCGAGACGAAGACGGAAGTTCCGGACCTGTCGAGCCATGACGTCGTGCTCGAGGTCCGCAACCTCCACCGCAGCAATGTCATCCTGGACGTGAGCTTCAAGCTGCGGAAAGGCGAGATCCTTGGATTTGCCGGTTTGATGGGGGCGGGTCGGACGGAGGTTGCTCGTGCCATCTTCGGTGCAGATCCGCTTGACGACGGCGAGATCATCGTCAGGGGCAAGCCTGTGACGATCCGCTCGCCGCAGGACGCCGTCCGTCTCGGCATCGGCTATCTGTCAGAAGACCGTAAGCGTTTCGGACTGGCGACCGGCATGGACGTAGCGGCCAATATCGTCATGCCATGCCTGAGCCGGTTCCTCTCCAAGAACATATTCCTCAAGACACGTGCGATCCGGGAGACGGCGCGCTCCTACATCCGGCAGCTGCGGATCAAGACGCCATCGGATGCTCAGGAGGTGCGATTTCTGTCAGGCGGCAACCAGCAGAAGATCGTCATCGCGAAATGGCTCGCCCGGGACTGCGAGATCCTGTTCTTCGACGAGCCGACACGCGGCATCGATGTCGGTGCGAAGAACGAGATCTATAAGCTCCTCAACACTCTTGCGGCCCAGGGACGCGCCATCGTGATGATTTCATCGGAGCTGCCCGAGATCCTGCGCATGAGTCATCGGATCGCCGTGATGTGCGAGGGCCGTCTGACCGGCGAACTGCCCGCCGAGGGAGCGTCACAGGAAGACATCATGCGCCTTGCGACGCAGCGGCATAGCCTCACCACCAATACCTTGAACGCGGCGACCCGGGGATCAACCACGTGACGACGATCGTAGAAAAGGAAGCCCAGACCGTCATCAAATCCGCTGTGTTCACCCAAGGGGCATGGCAGAAGATCCTTGCCTTCGCCAGCCTGATCGCCCTGATGGCCGTCTTCAGTATAGCGTCCGATAACTTCCTCCAGCCCGACAACCTTATCGGCATTCTGCAGGCGACGGCTGTGAACGGCGTTCTCGCCGTGGCTACGACATTCGTCATCATTACTGGGGGCATCGATCTGTCTATCGGCACGTTGATGACCTTCTGCGCGGTCATCGCCGGCGTGTTCCTGACCTACTGGGGTCTGCCCATGCCCGTAGGCATCCTGGCGGCCATTGCCGCAGGTGCTCTCTGCGGCTCGGTTTCCGGCACTCTCATCGCTAAGATGAAGATCCCGCCATTTATCGCGACGCTTGGCATGATGCTGCTGCTGAAGGGTCTTGCCCTCGTGATCTCGGGAACGCGTCCGATCTACTTCAACGATACACCGAACTTCCCGATGATCTCGCAGGAGTCGCTGATCGCGGCAATCCTGCCGTTCCTGCCGATCCCCAACGGTGTCCTGATCCTCTTCGTGGTCGCGGTCGCCTCCAGCCTTGTTCTCACGCGCACCGCTCTCGGCCGTTACACCTTTGCCCTCGGCTCCAATGAAGAGGCGGTGCGCCTCTCCGGCGTGAATACTGATTTCTGGAAGATCATCGTCTACACGGTTTCGGGCGGGATCTGCGGTATTGCCGGTCTCATTATCGCCTCGCGGCTCAACTCCGCCCAGCCGGCGCTCGGCCAAGGCTATGAGCTCGATGCCATCGCGGCCGTGGTCATCGGCGGAACTTCCTTGAGCGGCGGGCGCGGTACCATTCTTGGAACGATCATCGGAGCACTGATCATCAGCGTGCTCACGAACGGCCTGCGCATCCTGTCGGTGGCTCAGGAATGGCAGACGGTCGTCACCGGGGTGATCATCATCCTGGCCGTTTACGCCGATATCCTGCGCCGCAAGGGCTGAGCATCTCCCCTTACTTCTCACGAGCGAAAAGGAGCACGCGACACGTTCCAGCAATCCAGCCCACCGCATCCGACAATAGCCAGAACCAACAACGACCAGGAGGAAACGATGTGGAGTAGACGCACTCTGATTGGCGCCATCAGCATTGGCGCGCTCATTGGTTTCGCAGCCCCGGCAGCGGCCCAGGAGATCTATATTCCGCTTATCTCGAAAGGCTTTCAGCACCAGTTCTGGCAGGCAGTCAAAGCCGGGGCCGAACAGGCGGCCAAGGACTATAACGTGCGCATCACGTTCGAAGGCCCGGACAGCGAGACCATGGTCGACAAGCAAATCGACATGCTTTCGGCGGCTCTCGCCAAGAATCCGAAAGCGATTGGCTTTGCGGCTCTCGACAGCCAGGCGGCAATCCCTCTGCTGCGCAAAGCGCAGACCGCCAAGATCCCGGTCATCGCGTTCGACTCCGGTGTCGACAGTGACATTCCGCTGACCACGGCAGCCACCAACAACCTGGCAGCTGCAGCACTGGCTGCCGACAAGATGGCCGAATTGATCGGTGGCGAAGGCGACATCGCTCTCGTGGTGCACGACCAGACCAGCCGCACGGGCATCGACCGGCGGGACGGCTTCGTGAACCGCATCAAGGAGAAGTACCCGAAGATCAATATCGTGAGCATCCAGTACGGCTCCGGCGATCACCTGAAGTCGACGGAGATCACGAAGTCGGTTCTCCAGGCCAATCCGAAGCTCAAGGGCATCTTCGGCGCCAACGAAGGTTCGGCGATCGGCGTGGTCAACGGAGCCAGGGAGATGAACCGGAAAATCGTCATCGTCGGCTACGATTCCGGCAAGCAGCAGAAGCAGGCGATTCAGGAGGGTCTCATGGCGGGCGCTATCACCCAGAACCCTGTCGGCATTGGCTACAAGACAGTCGAGGCTGCCGTGAAGGCTCTCAAGGGCGAGAAGCTCGAGAAGATCATCGACACCGGCTTCTTCTACTATGACAAGTCGAACATAAGCGATCCGAAGATCACAGCCGTCCTCTATGACTAAGGGATAGCGTCGGGAGAGGGGTTCACCCCTCTCCTCTGCCGTCGCCGTTGGAAATGCAGCAGAACACAAGAGTGTTACGTCAGTAGCGGTCACACGCGTTTGCCTCGGGGCAGATCAGCAATCAGAGCAACTGATGAAGCTGCACTATGTGGCGCAGCCCAAACAATGTGGATCAACTTCCCTCATTGTCGTTGAAGGAAACATACTCAATTCTGGAGGACTATAGGTACCTCAGCGGTGTAGAGGGAGTGAAAGCCAAGGATCTGTCTACGTATCGCCTTGGAAGAGCCTTGATCTGCACGTCGCAATAGCAAGCCATGTGGTTTGATTTACGAGGTAACACATGCACTTAGATCAGCCTTTTCCTCTCGAAGCCGTTCCATCACGGGTGAAGCATCCGCTCTTGCTTGAGTTCAAGGGGCGCTGTCCTAGTCTCCGGGAAGTTGACCAGATCCCAGATAAACATTGGCTGGCGACACCAGGCATTGGCCCAGCATCCCTTGAAGCGATCCGCAGCATCACCCATGCTGGGCGAGTGCAGAGCGTCAGTCACGCTGCTTCACCTAGCTTATCAGATGCCGCTTTACTGAGGCGCCTTGAAGGGCTTCAAGAAGAACTGCGGTGGCTGGAGGCTGAACTGAAAGCTCGTATGCCCCTAGGCCCAAAGAACACATCGAGCCGGCACCGACGCGGCCGCGCGACGCGAGATGACACTGACCACCTGGGGCATCGAGTAAGTGGGGCTGAAACTTCACATCAGCAAAGCGGCCAAGACCACGCCGCTTAAGAGCTCGCGCCCCCCGAGGGACTAGGCGGTGGCTCCTAATCGCACAACCGCTCTTCTGCTGCGCCCCTCTTCAGGGCCAGAAGAAGAATATTGATGTCTTCGTCGAGCAGATCAATGGCGTTGCGGGCATACTCCCGGAACCGCTCCTTTCGGATTGCGGGCTCGTTATCCCACAAACATGCTGCTTGCTGGGCTTCATGAATGGCCTGAGCCACGAGCTCAATTTTGTAGTCCATCTTTGTCTCCAATGATGCGATTAGTCTCGTTCTCGTCAATGGAAGCATTAAGGTTCCCAGCTTCGTCAGATCCCGGCCAGAAGAAGGGCTGCTCCGATGAAGAAACTGAGGAATGCAAAAAAGAGGAGCACTGCGCACTGGAAGGATGGGCCTGTGCTGGCGGGGTGCGTGCGATCTAAATCGGCTCCCTGTGCGGCGTTCGTGTGTCGGGTGTTGCTCATACGCTTGTCCTGCATCTCTATCGACGACCTATTGCCACTAAACGGATGCATTTGCTGGTCTATTCCTTCACGAAGTTTATAAGAATGTTTCGAGAGCCTTGGCTGCGGATCGAAGGATGCTCAGAAACGGCAGCGGCGCGGCAGATGAGGCGGCTTTGCAAGAGTGCGCTCTATGGCGTTCAGATGAGCAATTGCTCCGTTCCAGCAACCATTTGTTAATTCCTTGGGCGCAGCCTCTTCATGTGCCGAGACGGCACGGTCGTTGTTTCCTCTGGAACTGGCCGTGAAAGGCGGCCTCCCTTGAGCGCCAAGCGCAACTGGCGCTTTTTCTTTGATGACTGCCTCGTCAGTGAAGACGGCACACCTTGGCCATATCGGGCCATTCCGTCAGCTACAGCGCAAGGGCTTAGTAGAGGGAGTTCTGAATGTCCCCTCACAAGTATGATGCATCTCCAACGGTACAGAGAGGAATAGCCATGATTTTCCGTATCACAACTGCTACCAGCCTTCTGCTTGCCGCTACCGGTGCCTTTGCTGCACCTACCAAAGCGAAGCCGGTCTCCGCCGTTATCATCACAAATGCCCGCGACATACCTGCGACTGACGTAGCCATTGGTGTCAATGGACAGACAGTTCGACTGGCCAAACCGCTTGCCCCGAAGGCGAAAACTACTTTGAGGCTGCCGAAAATGACAGGATGCATGGTGGCCGTCGCAGCGACTTTCGAGGATGAATCGACGGCAGAGTTCCCTGAACTCGATGTATGCCAGGACGGTACTGTCCGCTTTACGGACTGATACCTGCTGTATCCAGGCTTGGCACTCCTATATTAGAGAGACTTCCACTAAGCTCGAGTATTAGAGAGACTTCCACTAAGAGGTGAGCGCGGTCTCAACACGAGCGTCTGGAACACCGGAGCGCTCTGCGTTTATATGGCAGTTCAGCCTCTTCAAAGCACTTGAACTGACCCGCGTCTCTGTAGCCTTTTTGGATAGAGCTGATCAGGGGCTTTGGACGAGAGATCGCGGGTCAGAAGTCTCGGAGTATCCTACGCCTGTACGGAAGCCTGTTTCCTATTCTCTCTGCCGCAAGAAAGTCTCCAAACGATGTCTCAATAGTAGGTGATGGATTCCCGAAGGGAGTGTTCCATGGGCCGTTTCCTTCCCGAGCTAGCGACGGCAGACTGGGCATTCATCACCTCTGTCATCATCCTGCCGCTTCTCATGGCATTCGGCATCTATGCCATCCGCAGTGAGGTGCGAGAGGCGAGACGTATCCAGGCTAAGTCGGTTAAACTCAAGACCAGCAGAGTACAGCGCCAACAGTGGCGAAAGGGAGCAACGTCCGCAGAGATGCTCAACCTGCTGGATGATATTGAGGCGCTGCTACGCTTCATCAATGCCGATGACGTACTTGTTCGGCAAGAGCACAGTGAGGCCGTTCGCCTCTCTTGGATGAGCTATCGTATACCCATTCGGGCGGCCTTCTTTGGCAGCTTGGTACTAGCCGGTGTATTCTCGGCCATCTTCATGGTGATTGCGCAAGGACCCAGCAACCCCATTCCATGAGGATTGGTGCGCTTGGCCGCTTAGTCACAGGGAGAAGGGCTCGCGCAGTCTCTCTGCATCGTCACCTGCGCCCTCGGGATAGCCTGTTAGTAGTGTCCTGACGGGTCCGATGAGGCAAGGTCGGAAGGCGTAGATTGGCATCCGACGCGGAACTGCCAGCAGGTTGCCGATGCGTGAAAGAGCGCAGAGTTTACAAATGCAACCACGTTCCAGAGACTTAGCAACTAAGAACCCGCGAGAGCGTTGATGTATTGACGGTGGCCACCTTGGCTGAGGAGCCGTATCCCTGAACAGCTTGGCCTTTGGCCGGGTTGGCGACGTTCTTCCCCGTCGTGGGAGCGTGGATCCATGGTGCGTGTCGTCCTATTCGCTGTCGTCTGTGTCCTTTCCATTTCTGCAGGAGCAGAGTGCGCACCATCCCGGAAACGGAACACGTCTGCTCAGGAGCGATCAGCACCTCAACAAGCGGCGCAGGAACCGGATGAGTTCCGGTCATGCGACGTAGCCGTCCGCGAGTTCGTTCAGGGGCGAAAAGAAGCCGCTGCGCTTCCCGTGACAGAGGTTAAGGTTGATGGTTTGCGGATGACATTGAACTTCGTTCATCCCTACGGCGAAAGTGGAGATACACCGCCCAATCTTGCCTTCACACGAGGTGAATCAATTGAAGAGCGCCGCAAGGCGTTGAACGAGGCGAAGCAAAGAGCGCGGTTACTGGCCGAAGCGGCGAGAACCGGGAACGTCTGGTACGTCATCACCGTGAGGAAGGAGAGTGGTCCGGGTGAGGAGCGCTACAACCCAACGAGCCAAGGTCAGCAGATTTCTGCCAACGCGGTGGTGATGGCTAGCATTGAGGGTCGGTGCATAACAGTTTCGCAGTATGAGGCGGTGCCCCTCAATAGCCTGAGCGCGGATTTGCAACAGGCTCTTGGTCAGCGGGAGAGGGAAGCATCACCGACTGAGCCACCCCCACAAGCGCCACGATCATGAACATCAGGGCGACTGTGTGAGGGAACCGTAGGTGCGGCTGCCGAGATTGCGGTAGAACCGCTGAAAGAACTATCACATGTAGGGCGTCGTTCTTCTCCCGACGCGAAAGCGTTTCCGCATCGGGAATGGCAGCACAAGGCCTGGATATGTACCACGCCTGCTGCGTACACGATCATGCGGGTCCAGAATACTCAGAGGTGAGGAAATTGCGAGAAGGTGCAGGCGAACTGGAGTCTGGGCGGCGTCCGAAATCTGATACCCCAGCCACTCAGTTGTACGAACTCCGCCTCACCACCGTCGTAGAGTGATTGGGCTTACTCGCTTATTCCTAACCGTGCCGGTTGGCGTAGCGGCGCTTTTTAGCGAGATTCTTCTGTCCCTCGAGCGTTTTGACTGGGGCAGTCACTTCCCTATAGCGGTGGGTGTACTTCTTGAACGATGGTCTCATGCGCGCTTTACCAGCCATAGGATTACACTCCTGCCAATGGCCAAAATCTCTACCATGAAAAGTATTAAACCATAATCGTCTGCTGCGAACACCTCATCCCGAATGGGTACTGAGATGGCGGATGCCCGAAGGTTACAGCAATGTTACGGTAATCCCGCTCATGAAAGCGTGGGAGAAGGGCCATACGCATCGATGCCGTGCTTACAGCTCTCTACCTGTGCCTCCCGGTTTCCGCCATGGCACAGGACAAGGCCCTCATTCAGGGCCTGAACGATAAGTTTTCTCAAGCCTTCAACGAAGGCAACGCGGCGGCAGTCGCAGCCCTTTACACGGGTGATGCCGTGATCCTGCCGCCAGGGGGCGAGATGATGAAAGGCAGAAACGCCATTCAGGCATTCTGGAAGGGTGCGACGGAGCATCTTGGTGACGGGAAGCTAACCACTGTCGATGTAAGGCCCCTCGGCAGCACAACGGCCCGCGAGATTGGCACCTTCACCTTCTGTCAAGCGACACCGAGATTTACGAGATAAGGCGACATCCAGTTTTACGACGGCTCAAGCGTGAGCCCGCTGGAGAGCCTCCTCCAGATCCCGCAGGCGATAGCTGCGCCCCTTGATGTTGAGAACATGCGCTCGGTGCAGCAGGCGGTCGAGGATGGCCGTGGCCAGCACCTCGTCGCCGGCCAGCAGCTCGGTCCACTCCCGGATGCTCTTGTTC
>NZ_VOSK01000229.1 GCF_009296175.1 Microvirga tunisiensis
CAGTATGCCGCGGCGCTTCAGACGGCTGATGACAGTCAGGCGACAGCCCTCGAATGCGTGCCGCTCCCGAGTGATGGTTATGGACGTTGGAAGATCTTCGGAATGGGTAGTCTGTGGCTGCTTCCTTCGAATGCAATTGCTCCCATTGCAGCCGGAAGGGCCATCTGCTCACCTTCGTGCCGCGCGTTGCCCTGACCGTGATTCAGGGCGAGGAGCATCTCTCCACCTATACCTTCAACACGCACACCATCCGGCATCGCTTCTGTGCCACCTGCGGCTGCGCGCCCTTCGGCGAGGGTCGGAAGCCCACGGGAGACGCGATGGCGGCGATCAACATTCGCTGCCTCGAGGACGTCGATCTGTCCCAAATCAAGGTCATTCCGGTGGATGGGCGGAGTTTCTGAAGCCGGCCCGGAACCGCTTATGGCCAGCCGAATCTGACCCAAGGACTATTGAAACGAAATAAAATATCACTTATAATAACCTTTCTCGCTGGGGCGGGCAGCTTTTCTTGGTCAGAACAGAAGGGGTGGTGGCGGTGGAAGACCGGCGCTGCATTTCCGAAGGCTCAGGATGCCAGACAGTTTGAGCGTTGCGGAGGATAACGTCGTTCGTGACTTGCGCGGCACCCAGGCTGCAGCCAAGGGCTTTGATGCGCCCGACGCTTCAAGCGCACAGCTTCTCTCCGTCCTCCGGCAAGTCCCTGGTTTCTTTTGCTTTCTGCGTTGCCCTGATGATGTCGTTGCGCTGACGAACGATGCCTTTCGGCAATTGACCGGGGGTAGGGCTATCACCGATCTGGCCCTGGACGAGACGCCGCTGGCCCGTTGGCCGGGCTTTCAAGAGCGTCTCGATCAGGCTCGCTCCGGCACTGCGCCGTCCGGGCCTCTTCGGGTGGCCATCCATTCTCAAGCGGACCCCAAGAGCACGGTCGAGGAGCAGTTCGTCGAATTTTCCTTCCAGCCTGTCTGGGGCGGGAGCAGGACACTTCTCGGAGTCGCCGTTCATGGCAGTGACGTGACCGAGCACGTCCGGCGCGAGCAGGAATTGAACGCCAGCAACGAGCAGGCGGAGGCGATCCTCGAAGTTCTTGGCGATGGCTTCGTCGCCTTCGATGAGGAATTCCGGGTCATCAAGCTCAACCCTGCCGCTCTCAGATATGACGGGCGTCGGGCCGATGAGATCATCGGCAAGATCCAATGGGAGGCGTGGCCCACCTCGGCGGGCTCTGCCTTGGAGGTCGCTTATCGAAAGTGCCTTGCAGAACAGGTGCAGGTCTCACTCGAGCGCCGCTATCTCGGCTTTGGAAAAGACCGGTGGCTGGAACTGCGGGCCTGCCCGGTTCCGGGAGGTATCGTCAGCTTCTATCGGGATATTACCGAGCGGAAGGCCTCGGAGGAGGCGTTGCGCGCCAGCGAGGAGCGGTTCAGGGCTCTTGTCGAGGCCGTTCCCCATCAAGTGTGGGAAGCCGGATCCGACGGATCGGTCGAGTGGTCCAACGGGCGCCTTCCGGAATACCTGGGCACCACGCTCGATGATCTCGGAAACGGTGCATGGGAGCGCATCGTCCACCCGGACGATTATCCGGTTGTGCTTCAGGCCTGGCGGCAGGCTCTGCAGGATGGAACGGTCTTCGAAAGCGAGATCCGGCTCAGTCGAGCGCGCGACAGGACCTACCGCTGGTTCCTGTCGAAAGCCGTTCCCGTTCGCGATCCCGCCGAGAGCGTCATCCGGTGGATCGGCACGAACACCGATATCATGATCGGAAGATGGCCGCGGAGGAACTGGCCCATCTGAACGCCAGACTGGAGAAACGTGTCGAGGAGAGCACGCGGGACCGGGATCAGCTCTGGCATCTCTCGACAGACCTCATGCTCGTTGCCGACTTCGAGGGAACGATCCTAACGGCAAATCCAGCTTGGAGCCGCATGCTCGAGTGGAAGAACGGCGATCTCATTCGAGCATCCGTCCTCGATTTCGTTCATCCAGAGGATCAGGAAGATGCTCATCTGGCCGTCAGGCGGCTTTCCCGCGAGCTGACCACGTGCAGCATCCAAAGCAGGCTTCGCCACCGGGACGGGTCTTATCGCTGGATCGCCTGGACGGCCGTGTCTGATGAGCGTTTCATCCATGCGATCGGCCGCGACATCACCGCCGAGGAGGAGGCGTCTCAGGCCCTGAAACAGGCCGAGGAAGCGCTGCGGCAATCGCAGAAGATGGAGGCCGTAGGACAGCTGACCGGTGGAATCGCTCACGATTTCAACAATCTGCTGACCGGCGTGATCGGTAGCCTGGATCTCATCCAGACCCGCGTCGCGCAGGGACGAACAGGCGATATCGGACGCTATATCGACGCTGCCATGTCCTCGGCGAACCGGGCTGCTGCGCTCACGCATCGCCTTCTTGCCTTCTCCAGCCGCCAGCCGCTCGATCCGAAGCCTGTCGATGCGAATGCCCTCGTGGCGTCGATGGAAGAGCTGTTCCGGCGCACGGCGCGCGAGACGATCCGAGTCGAGCTGCGGGCCGGCCAAGATCTCTGGCTGCCTCTCTGCGATCCCAACCAGCTGGAAAACGCACTGCTCAATCTCGTCATCAACGCCCGCGACGCCATGCCCGATGGAGGGGCCATCGCGATCGAGACGGCGAATGTCGAGCTGGATCACGCCTATGCCGCCACGCAGCAGGACGTGAAGCCCGGTCAATATGTTGCGCTGTCAGTGTCCGATACAGGTTCCGGCATGTCCGACGATGTGCTCGCGAGAGTCTTCGAACCCTTTTTCACCACGAAGCCCATCGGGCAGGGCACAGGGCTCGGTCTCTCCATGGTCTACGGATTCGTCAGGCAGTCCGGCGGCCATGTCCGGATCACGTCGGGAATAGGCCAAGGCACGACCGTCAAGATCTTCCTTCCTCGGTATCTTGGAGACGCCGTGCCTCGGGACCTGTCTGCCACGAATGCGTTGGCAACGCGCCCCAAGGCTCACGAGACCGTGCTCGTGGTCGAGGATGAGCGCGTCGTGCGCGATCTCATCGTGGAAATGCTCGAGGAGCAGGGCTATCGCGTTCTTCAGGCCGAGGACGGGCCGAAGGGTCTCGCGATTCTGCAAACCGGACAATCGATCGATCTTCTCCTGACCGATGTGGGGCTACCCGGCCTGAACGGGCGGCAACTTGCCGATGCCTTCCGCGCGCAACGGCCGGATCAGAAGGTGCTCTTCATGACCGGCTATGTGGAGAGCAATCTTCTCTCGGCTGGATTCTTGGGGCCGGGCATGGAAGTCATCGCCAAACCATTTCCCCTTGAAACTCTCGAGGCCAAGATCGAGGCCATCATTCACGGTCCTTAGAGTCTGCTCGGAGACGGGACCCAGGAGCGCGCCGGCCTTGCACGAGCAAACTGACGCTGACAAGGCCGGCCATCCGATCATGTGAAGTGCCGCATTTTCCCAATTGAAATCACCGGGACCAGCCCGGTGATGACGTGGGCGGGAATGGCGGCCGGATTCAGACTGCAGCTGCCCCGGACCGGCGCAGGCCGATGATCTGAAATTCCGCATACATCAGCACCACGAGTGCCTGCGCGATCACGAAGGCATAGCCTGCGCTCGTTGGCGACACCCAGCCGCTCACCAGAAGCATCAGGCTGTCGACGGCCCAGAGGGCGTTGCCGAGCACCACGGCCCATGCGATCGGCTTCTGGATCTGCTCCCGCAGACCGAGCCAGCCGATGAAGGCCGCGTAGGGCAGGAGAACCAGGCCCGCGATGCGCAGGAGCATTTCCGGCAAGCCGAAGATCCCGCTCAAGGGCCCTGCACCGATCAGCATCATGAGGCCGAAGGCAGCGCTGGTGGTGGCATCGGCCACGAGAGCCTGGCGAAGAAGCGGGGAGGATTGGATCGTCATCATGGCTGTCTCCTTGTGGTTGGTCGGTTGAGAGCCTCAACCTGGATTCAAGGATTCCGCAGGCCGTGAGCGCAGTCGATTACCTCCGAGGTCATGGAAGATCGGCCGGCATCACGCTATGGTCCGCCCATGAAATCCGCGAGCACCCAACCCGTGAACACCGACCGACATGTGGGCGATTTCCTGCGCGAATGGCGCCAGCGCCGGCGCCTCAGCCAAATGGATCTCGCTCTCGAGGCCGAGATCTCCACCCGGCATTTGAGTTTTCTCGAAACCGGCCGCTCGCAGCCGAGCCGCGAGATGGTGCTGCTCTTGGCGGAGAAGCTCGACATGCCCTTACGCGAGCGCAACATCATGCTGGTTTCGGCGGGCTTCGCGCCAGTCTACTCGCAGCGCTCCCTCGACGATCCGGCCCTCGCGAGCATGCGTCAGGCCGTGGATCTCGTGCTGAAAGGGCACGATCCTTATCCCGCGCTCGCCGTCGACCGGCACTGGTCGCTCGTGTCCGCGAATGATGCCCTCGTATCGCTGATCGGCGACGTCGATCCGGCGCTGATGAAGCCGCCCGTCAACGTGCTGCGCCTGAGCATCCATCCCGCAGGCCTTGCCCGGCGTATCGTGAATTTCACCGAGTGGCGCAACCATCTCGTCCACCGTCTGCACCGTCAGGTCGATGCGACGGGCGATGCGGTTCTGGCCGCTCTGATCGAGGAACTGCGCTCCTACCCGACGCCCGATGCGGCCGCGCGGGCACCCAAGTCGAACCATGATTATGCCGGCATCGTCGTGCCGCTCCAGATCATGACGGGGGAGGGTATGCTCACCCTGTTCAGCACGACGACGATCTTCGGCACGCCGGTCGACGTGACCTTGTCGGAACTCGCCATCGAGGCCTTCTTCCCGGCCGATTCCGGGACGGGCCTCGCGTTGGGGCGTTTCGCCGAGAAGCGTCAGGCTGCCGCAGCGGCAAGTAGATGAGGGAAGCCCAGTCTTAACCACCCATCAACCTTAACCCGCGATAACTTTACGACATCGGAGCCCTCCTGCTGGATGCTCCGGATTGTTCGAGTTTTTTGCAGGGTGTAGCGCGTGCGTCTTCCGTATCGTCGATCTCGGGTGAAATGGATCTGCGCCACGACGGCTCCCTGGGCGCTGGCGACCGGCCTCCTGATCTCGTTCACGGCCTCGGCCAGCAACGACCTGCATTCCGGGGTGAGCTTCGCGCCGCGCAGCGCGACCGCCCGTCTCGTCGACACCGCGCTCGTCCCGCCCACAGGTGCCTCCATCATCGATGGAAAGCTTGGAATCGAGCGCGACATCCTCCGCTCCATGCCGCGCTACGATCTGCCCGATGAAGCGGCCGATTCCGCGCCCCTCAAGGCCGACCGGAAGGCCGATGTGAGCGCCGATGCCGTCATCGACCGCTCGCTGAAAGGCAACCCGCTGGTGGCGCCCCATGCCACCCTGTCCCGCCGCGCCAGGCAGTTGCGTCCGACCCTCGATCAGGCCGGCAGCGCGCGGCTGCTCTACAGCCGCGACGAGCGGCTCCTGCCGCCGACCGTCCTCATGGAGGGCCAGCTCGAAGCGACGGAGACGGAGCAGGTCTTCGAGCCCTGGCAGGCACCCGAATACACCACGACCCGCCAGGCCACCTCCGTGCAATCGCCGGCCGCCGCCGCAGCAGGCTCCACCGGAGCCTCCGCGAGCCCGACGACCCCCATGGTGAGGCGTGCCGTCACCCTGTCCTCGGCGACGCCGGCTCCGGTCGAGGCGACGCCCATCGAGATCGCGGCGGCTCCCGTGTCCCTGCAATCGCCGCGTCTCGACCGAGGCGACAGTGACATGTCGATCCTGCCCAAGAGCGACGACCCGGATCGTCGGCGCTATGCCGACCTGATCGATCCGGACAACCTAGGCAAGGAGCAGCGCTGTCTCGCCGAAGCCGTCTATTTCGAGGCCCGCAGCGAGACCGTGGAGGGGCAGGCGGCAGTCGCCCAAGTGGTGCTCAATCGCGTGAAGAGCGGGCTTTATCCCTCGTCGATCTGCGGCGTGGTCTACCAGAACCGTCACCGCCATCTCGCCTGCCAGTTCACCTTCGCCTGCGAAGGCAAGGCCCTGCGCATCCGCGATACAGAGTCTTGGGAACGCGCCAAGAGCGTCGCGAGTGCCGTGATCGAGGGCAAGACCTACCTCGCCGATGTGGGCGGAGCGACGCATTATCACGCCGACTATGTCCGCCCCTACTGGGCGCGCCGCCTGAAGAAAATGGACGTGATCGGACGGCACATCTTCTACAAATTGAAGCCCGGCCAGACCTGAGAGTAAATCGTCGCACGTGCGCTTCGGCACTTTGAAAAATGCGATAATATAATAGAACGTTCAGGAGCGGCGTTGAAGGCGAGGAAATGGTGGCGAGCATCCGAAGTTCTGTTCCGGGCTCCGGCTATGGCAATGCCTACCTGGATTCCATCGTCTGGGGCGGCACGGCCTGGAACGTCGCGAGGGGATCGATCAAGGTCTGGTTCGGTCAAAGCGGAGATTTCGCGGCAGCCAGCGCCCTTCATGACCCCGGTGATATCCTGACGAGCGGCCCGTCGGCTCAGAAGTGGAGCGACGCCGAGAAGTCCGCCTTCGATTATGCGACCCAGGTTTACGAAAGCGTCTGCGGGCTGAAATTCGAACTCGCCAGTTCCGTCGCACAGGCCGATATCGTCTGGTGGAAGACCGCCTTGGGCGGCACTCTCGGCCTGCACGAACTGCCGGATAACGATCAAATCTGGGGGTATTTCGACCCTGCGGCACCCTCGTGGAGCAGCCTGTATTTCGGCGGCGACGGACTCAACACCGTGCTGCATGAACTGGGCCATGGCATGGGCCTGGCCCATCCGCACGATGGCGGGACACGCGAGGACGCAACGACTTTTCCCGGCGTCGCGGATCCCTTTTCAACCAGGCCGAACGGTTTGAACCAGGGCATCTGGACGATCATGTCCTACAACCCCGGATGGGACCGTGCCGGCTATGACATGACCTACGGAAACCAGGCGGGGCTTGGGGCTTTCGATATCGCCGCGTTGCAGGCTCTCTATGGAAAGAACATGGAATCGGGCCGGGGGAGCGATATCTACGCGTTGCCGACATGGAACTTGAACGTCGATGAGCGGGGATGGTTCTGCCTCTGGGATGCGGGCGGACGGGATACGATCACCGCAGCGCAGGCATCCGCGAGCGTCGTCATCGATCTTCGCGCCGCGACCCTGCTGCAGGGCGACCCCCATGCAGGCGGCTTCGCTTCCTACGAGAAAAGGGTCGCCGGCGGCTACACGATCGCCAACGGCGTGACGATCGAGAACGCCATCGGCGGACGCTTTGACGACAAGCTCCAGGGCAATTCCGCCGCCAACGGCCTGAAGGGCGACGCCGGCGCCGATACGCCGCTCGGGGACGACGGCAACGACATCCTTTTTGGCGGTGCAGGCAACGACAAGCTCCATGGCGGTGCGGGCCGGGACGCCTTCGTGTTCGACACCAAGCCGAGCAAGGCGAGCAATCTCGATCGGATCTACGACTTCGATCCGACCTACGATTCGATCCGCCTCGACAACAAGATCTTCACCGAATTGGGTTCGGGCAGTGCGTCCCGCCCGAAGACGGTCACGGCCGACATGTTCGTCAAGGCTTCGAAGGCGCAGGACCGGGAGGATCGGATCGTCTATGACAGGACGTCCGGTGCGCTCTCCTACGATGCAGACGGCACCGGTGCCGCCGCCCCGGTGAAGATCGCGTCCCTCGGCAAGAACCTGAAGCTCGCTCACCAGGATTTCTTTGTAGTTTAAAAGGAAGTGCCAAGGTCGAGAAGCACGCGCCGTCCTTTCGCTGCCCCGGGATACATCACAAAGCGTCATACCAAAGGCGATAAACTTTCAATGTTGCTGATGCGCGACTTCGGTTAGGCTGCGCATCCTTGTTTCCCCTTGAGGGCCGTGAGCATGTCCGCTTCCTCCGCTCGATCCCGTGTCTCACCCGAACTCATCATTGTGTGCGGCTGCCTGATCGCCCTGATCACCTTCGGCCCGCGGGCATCGTCCGGCCTGTTCCAACTGCCCATGATCACGGAATACGGCTGGGGCCGCGATACTTTCGGCTTCGCCATCGCGATCCAGAATTTGCTCTGGGGTGTTGGACAGCCCTTCGCCGGAGCAGTGGCTGATCGGTTCGGGGCATTCCGGGTTCTCTGCACGGGCGCGCTGCTCTATGCGCTCGGCCTCGTCGTCATGGCCTACGCGACATCGCCGGGCGTTCTGCATATCGGCGCCGGCGTGCTCATCGGCTTCGGTCTCTCCGGCTGCTCGTTCAATCTGGTGCTCGGCGCCTTCGGCAAGCTGCTGCCGGAGAAGTCGCGGCCCATGGCCTTCGGCGCAGGCACGGCGGCGGGCTCCTTCGGCCAGTTCCTGTTCCCGCCCATCGGCAACGTGCTGATCGATTCCTTCGGCTGGCAGCAGGCGCTGCTGGTCTTCGCCGCGAGCGTGCTGCTCGTCATGCCTCTGGCTCTTGCGCTCGCCACGCGGCCGACGGGTGATGCCGCCCAGGCAGGGGCGGCTGCGATCCCGAACCAGTCGATCCGCCAGGCGCTGACGGAGGCGTTCCAGCACCGCTCCTACGTGCTGCTCGTGCTCGGCTTCTTCACCTGCGGCTTCCAGCTCGCCTTCATCACCGTGCACCTGCCGGCCTATCTCAAGGATGCGGGCCTCTCGGCCGCCGTCGGCGGATGGACGCTCGCGGTGATCGGCCTTGCCAATGCGGTCGGGTCGCTCGGCTCGGGCTGGCTCTCCACCCGCATGTCGAAGCGCTGGCTGCTCGCCTGGATCTATCTCGGCCGCTCGGTGGCGATTGCCGCCTTCATCCTTGTCCCGGCGACGCCCATGACTTCGATCCTGTTCGGCATCTCCATCGGTCTGCTCTGGCTCTCCACCGTGCCACCCACATCCTCCCTCGTGATGCTGATGTTCGGCACCCGCTACATGGCCATGCTCTACGGCTTCGCGTTCTTCTCGCACCAGGTCGGCGGCTTCCTCGGCGTGTGGCTCGGCGGATTGCTCTACGAGATCAACGGGAATTACAGCGCGGTCTGGTGGCTGTCGGTTCTGCTGGGCCTCGCCTCCGCTCTGATCAACCTGCCGATCAAGGAGCAGCCCGTCACGCGCGCGCCTGCCTTGCAGCCTGCGGAGTAACCCGGCCTCTGCTGCGAAGGACTAAATCCTTTGCGCTTGCCCTGACCCTCCGCCGCGCCACAAATGGGTGCGAGGAGGAATCGACATGAGCACGTTCAAGGCCGTCGCCATCGACAAGACGGAAGCAGGTCAGACCGTCGGAATCCGCGCGTTCGACGAAGCGGATCTCATGGACGGCGACGTGACTGTGCGCGTTTCGCATTCGACGCTGAACTACAAGGACGGTCTCGCGATCACCGGCAAGGCGCCGGTGGTGCGCCGTTTTCCCATGATCCCCGGAGTCGATCTGGTCGGCACCGTGGAAGCCTCCTCGAACCCTGAGTTCAAGCCCGGCGACGCGGTGGTGCTCAACGGCTGGGGCCTGGGCGAAACCCATCTCGGCGCCTACGCGGAAAAGGTACGGGTCAGGGGCGACTGGCTGATTCCGCTGCCGCAAGGCCTGTCGCCGCTTCAGGCCATGGCCATCGGCACGGCCGGCTACACGGCGATGCTCTGCATGATGGCGTTGGAACGGCATGGGCTGCGTCCCGACCGCGGTCCCGCCATCGTCACGGGCGCCGTCGGCGGTGTCGGCTCGGTCGCCGTGGCGCTCCTCGCCAAGGCCGGATGGCATGTGATCGCCTCGACCGGGCGTCCTGAGGAAGCCGATTACCTGAAGGGACTCGGAGCGGCCGAAATCCTCGACCGCAGCGAATTCTCCGGCCCATCGCGACCGCTCGCCAAGGAGCGCTGGGCGGCAGGCGTCGACACGGTCGGTTCCACGACGCTTGCCAATGTCCTGGCCATGTCGAAATACGGCGGTGCGATCGCGGCTTGCGGACTGGCGGGCGGGATGGATCTTCCCACCACCGTCGCACCGTTCATCTTGCGCAACGTCGCGCTGCTCGGGGTCGATTCGGTGATGGCTCCGAAGTCAGTGCGGATCGAGGCCTGGAATCGGATCGCCCGCGAACTCGATCACGACAAGCTCGCGGCCATGACCTCGACGATCCCGCTCGATCAGGTGCTCGAAGCCGGCAAGCGGATCGTCGAGGGCAAGATCAAGGGCCGCGTCGTGGTGGAGATCGCCTAGAGCGCGTTGACATTCAGGCTTTCGACGGACTCGCAAATCTGATTCAAGCTCCTTTTGGGCGCGGAGGCTTGGGTGAGCGGAGTTCGTCTGATGTTGAAAGATCACCAGTGGGATCGGATGGAGCCGCATTTGCCGGGCAAACGCAT
>NZ_VOSK01000022.1 GCF_009296175.1 Microvirga tunisiensis
TCATGGCGGGTGTGGCACAGTGCAATCGGTGGCAGGGGTTGGTCTCAGCAACCAAATCCTACGCTGCTTCAAGCGCTTAAGCTACATCCGCCAGCCCTCTCCAGCCCTCTCGTGCATAAGAACGGCTAGCATCGACGTTTCATGAGGCCCGCCGAGCTGGCAGCAATGGAGCAATTATCTGGGGTCCATTACTTCAAGGCGACGTATGGGACTATTTCTTAGAGGCAATGTTCCAGTATCAATGGACCTCTCGCCCCGTTACCCTCAATGCCGAATTATCGGCAACAATGCGGAACGAAACTCAAGGCGTCGAAGCTCTGGCCGTTCGACTGTTTCAACTCACCCAATTGGAGGTGATAAATCAGGAACGGCGTGGACATGACGCTGAGATAACCTCAGCTCTGCTCAAGGAAGTTGCAGCGAACCGGTTCGGACTAATTGCGCCAATCTTAGATGCCCTAAGGCAAAACAACCAGCGCAAAATCAAGCAGTATGAGGACTTACTGCAACTAAACCTTCCTAAACTCCAGCAAAATGTTGACGATGCCATCAACCTGTCTATCCTCCAAGAACAATCCCAGAGCCGGCAACAGTTGGCATTCGAGCATCACCGCGCAATATCCTCGCTTATTACCATGGGATATGATCAGGCCACCGCGAAGCAGGCTGTTGATCGCATCTTCGAGGCCGATCCGAACCTTAGTGCACCGTCAGCTGTTCGCCAGATACTTAACGCGGTGGATCCCGGACCGGCTTCGGAGTTTGCATGCTCAAGCGAAAGCTTGAAGAGCATTGCTGAAATGGCTTTGGCAGGCCAAAGTGCGTCGATGCGATCAGAACGGCAGGTTTAGTTTTTGCCCCCAACAGCGCGAGCAACAGGGATCCAAACAGCAAAGATGAGTAATCTTCCTTCACTCGAATTGCAGGGGCATGCTGAGCAAGTACTTGCGGATCGCGTAATGCTCGTTCAGTTACCCGAGCCATATCCGGACGAACTGCTTTACAGCGTGATCGGTCGTTATATGGCGCACCTCCGACTTCAACGCGACAGGGCGCGATCCGCATTGTTCGGGCATCGTGCCAAACCTCAAATTGGGTTACCTGGATGTTTAGGTGAATTGGCTGATCGGACATCGCTATCGTGGGGGAAAACGGCTAAACAGATTGCCTACGAACTGACCTTATTTCCCTATTTTGCCTGTTATCTTAACAAGAGCAGGGTATCTCAATGCCTTGCATGTATGGCCGAATGCAGTCCGAGTAGCGTTTATGCGCGTCTTGGCGCCTCCTCTGCAACGATTGCTTCACGGAGATACCTTGCGTTCTGCATGCAATGTCGAGAAGAGGACATGTCATTATATGGCGAAACTTACTGGCGCCGCTGTCATCAACTTCCGGGCACTTTTGTGTGCACTAGGCATGAGCAAGTGCTGTCATACATTGAACTTCCTGAATCCAATCGATTTTGGCGTTATATGGATGCTACAGAATGCACTTCAGAACTCTGCGATCCTATAATGTCCGATCTGGGGTCAAAGGCTTCCATCGCTTTTGCGATTGCAAAACGATCATGTGACTTGCTGCGTGGCACGGAGCTCGTTTGGTCCAAGGATGGCATAGTAGAACAGTATCGTGCGGCTATTCTCAATCAAGGCTCCACCTATAGATTGGGGATGATCTCGTATCCTGATCTCGAAGCAGCAATCACCTCATACTACAGCGAGTCTTTTCTGTCGCTGTTAGGATGCGAACTTATTGGTAGGGACAGTTGGCTGCGTAAAGCGCTTGAACCGTCGCGATTCACAGTTCGCCACCCACTCCGCCACATTCTCTTACAGCTGTTTTTAGAACAGCACTCTCAGCAAGCATCGGTGCTCGCAAGACACAGCAGAGCTTCTTGGCAGTGCCCTAATCCGTATTTTCAACATGAACAGATCTATACGATGAGGCTTCACGTTGGGAAAGCTCGCACGGACGGAGTGCGATCGATTTCAGCGTGGTGTCCCTGCGGGATGCGATTTACGTTTTCTCGTGTCAGTGTCTCAAATCCCAATCTCCCAGTCATTGACACGGTTAGGAGGTTTGCACCCAGCTGGGCCGATAAGCTTAGAGAACTGAGAGCGTCAGGAATAAGAATTCGAGAAATTGCTTCGCTAATGAAGCTGCCTTTTGCCTCCGTGAAAACTCTTCTGAGCAATGCTGAGCCGGTTCTGGGGCTAGAGTCTCGAAAGCTCATGCTTCGGGCTCGTTGGGAGGAATGCTTATCAGAAGTTCCGGATAGGAGCCGCAACCTTGCTCGTCGGAGAAACAAATCACTTTATGCCGAGCTAGCGGTCATTGACCCCGAATGGCTGTCAGCAACCGGAACACGCCTGAATAGACGCCGGTCCATGACGGATGAACAATGGCGGGTCAGGGATAGGGAATGGGCAGAGCGGCTTCGAGCAACTGCGGATCGACTGTTAGAAGCAGGATCGAGTCGACGCGTCTCGGCTTCGAGTATCGTACTTGCTGCTGGGTTGAAGCTGTGGGTATTTTCGAAACTTCATCACTTGCCACAATGTAAGGTTGTACTTTCAAGGGGAGCTTAGATGAGTAGTGGGTAACCGCCTGACCATCGACCTGAGTAGGAACTTCATAAATCGTGCACGGCTTTGTCCCAGGTCGAGCGACTAGCGCACACGTTAAGCAACATCATATAAATTCAATTGTACGAACTTTATTATTCGGTTTGCGTGGCTTGGTACAAACTTTATTGTTATTCCACACTTGAACCGTCGAGGCGCAACCGTGGCGACAGCCGCATGGGATCGCAATGATCGGGGAGGAAGGTACTGCACAGTCCTTCACACCTGCATAGTTCTCAAAGCAGTTTGGGGTCTTGACGTAACCATCATGCTGATGAACGGCCCTCCCGGGGCTGGCAAATCCATGCTCGCCCAGCGCCTCCCGTCCATCCTGCCACCGCTTTCGCCACGGGAATTGCTGGAAGTCTCGATGATCCAGTCGGTGGCCGGACTTCTGGCGGACGGCGCTCTTTCCAATCGCCGTCCGTTCCGGGCTCCGCACCACTCGGCCTCCATGGCGGCGCTTGTCGGCGGCGGTCTCAATGCACGTCCCGGCGAGGCCTCTTTGGCGCATCACGGCGTGCTCTTCCTCGACGAATTGCCGGAGTTCCAGCCCCAGGTGCTCGATTCGCTGCGCCAGCCGCTGGAGGCCGGAGAGATCCTGATCGCCCGGGCCAACCACCGCGTCACCTATCCGGCCCGGTTCCAGCTCGTCGCCGCCATGAACCCCTGCCGCTGCGGCCAGGCCACCGAGCCCGGCAATGTCTGCCGCCGCCAGCCGAACGAGCGCTGCATCGCGCAATATCAGGCGCGGCTCTCGGGCCCGCTCCTCGACCGTATCGATCTCGCCATCGACGTTCCGGCGGTCACGGCGGCCGACCTGATCCTGCCGCCGCCCCGCGGAGGGCTCGGCCGACATGGCGGCGCGTGTCGCCCGAGCCCGTGAGCGGCAAGCGAAGCGCTATGCCGACCTGAATCTGGAGAGCATCCTGACCAATGCGGCCTGCCCGCCGGCGCTTCTGGAGGAGGTCGCCCAGCCCGACCCGGAGGGCCTGACCCTCATTCGCGACGCCGCCAACGCCATGCGCCTGTCGGCCCGCGGCTTTCATCGCGTGCTGAAGGTTGGACGCACGCTCGCCGATCTCGATGGAGAGGATCGCGTGCGGCGCATTCACCTGGCCGAGGCCCTGTCCTACCGCGCTCATGCCGACCGGCGGCCGGCGGCTGCGTGAGCGCCGGCAATGGTGCTCTCCTGCCTCCTTGTGGAAGCTCACGCCACTCTCGAAATTTTCCGTCGAGACAATTATGTTTTCTGTCACAAAACAGTTTGAAATGGGTTTTATGTCATGGTGGAAGCGGGGTAGCACGGAGGCCGCACCGCGCTCCTGGACACGAGCCTGTGAGGCAGCGATGAATTATTCTCCGTTGAATGAGACGGCCACTCGGCCCGCTTCGCTGAATTCGCGCCCGCTTGGCTTCAGCAAGCTCATTCCGGGGGCCGACAAAACCGTCCGCGATTACGGCAGCCTCGATCCCGTGCTCGGCCGGATCGGTTCGCTCGAGGTGCGTCTCGCGACGACGACCCGGGAGATCCGAAGAGCCCAGCGCCTGCGCTTCAAGGTTTTCTACAAGGAGATGTCGGCGTCTCCCAATGGCGCTTCTCTGATTTCGCGCCGCGACGTCGATGCCTATGACGTCATCTGCGACCATCTCCTCGTGCTCGACCATGACGTGAAGCCCAAAGCCTTCCGGCCTGCCAAGCCGAAGGTGGTGGGTACCTACCGCCTGCTCCGTCAGGACGTGGCCAACCGCCACGGCGGCTTCTACACCCGGGGCGAATACGACATTGCTCCTCTGCTCGAGGCGCATCCCAATCTGCGTTTTCTCGAGCTCGGGCGTTCCTGCGTCCTCGAAGCCTATCGCAACAAGCGCACGGTCGAACTGCTCTGGCACGGCATCTGGGCTTACGTCCTGCATCATCGCATCGACGTGATGATGGGCTGCGCAAGCCTCGAGGGTACGGACCCGCAGGATTTGGCGCTCCCTTTAAGCTTCCTGCATCACTACGCCGCCGCTCCCGCCGAGTGGCAGGCCTGCGCCCTGCCGCAGCGTTTCACGGCGATGGATATCCTGCCCAAGGAGGCCATCGATCCCACGGCCGCGCTCCATGCCCTGCCGCCCCTGATCAAGGGCTATCTGCGCCTGGGGGCGACCTTCGGAACGGGAGTGGTGATCGACCGGCAGTTCGGCACCACGGACGTGCTCGTCCTGCTACCCGTCTCGGCGATCAACCCGCGCTATATCGACCATTTCGGATCGGCGGCGAATCGCCACGTGGCCTGAGCATCCAGCTCAAAAGCTGTCTCCACCTGAGCCCTCATCCCGAGGGCCGCCGTAGGCGGCGTCTCGAAGGACGAGGGCGTCTCCAGCGCTCTCTGGAGCCTCCTTCGAGACGCAGCTGCGCTGCTCCTCAGGAATGAGGTCGCGAATTCTGGGTCAACTTCGGTTAGGTCACGGCCTCGAGGGATGAGGCCATCGCTCGGCGCCATTCCTCGCGCACGTCCGGATCATCCTCGTGTTCCAGCCGCTCGGCAGCGTGACGGGCAACAGCCTCCGAGGATAGCAGGCGACCGATGGCCCAGACCGCCATGGCCCGCACGAGCGGCGCGGCATCGTCGAGGAGGCGTAATGCTTCGTCAGCCAAGGCGGCATCGCCCGAATTGCCGATGGCGATGAGCACGTTGCGGATGAATCGGTCGCGCCCGGTGCGCTTGACCGGCGTGCCGGCGAAACGGACGCGGAAGGCGGGATCGTCGAGTTGCGCCAGCTCCTTGAGCGGCAGCGCCGCCAGGTCCTCCCGCTGCACGAGCCGCGCCTCGCGTCCTGCTTGAGCGAACTTGTTCCAGGGACAGACGGCGAGGCAATCGTCGCAGCCGAAAATCCGGTTGCCGATTCCTGGGCGCAGCTCTTCCGGGATATGGCCCTTGTGCTCGATGGTGAGATACGAGATGCAGCGCCTCGCATCGAGCTGATAGGGCGCGGGAAA
Source organism: Microvirga tunisiensis (assembly GCF_009296175.1). Lineage (GTDB taxonomy): Bacteria > Pseudomonadota > Alphaproteobacteria > Rhizobiales > Beijerinckiaceae > Microvirga > Microvirga tunisiensis. The sequence goes on from NZ_VOSK01000022.1 coordinate 5,614, forward strand.
GGCGTTCGTCGGGCAGATGTCCAGGCAGCGGCGGCACGAGCCGCAACGATCGCGCTCCGGCTCGTCGGCGGGCAGCTCCGCCGTGGTGAAGATGGCGCCCAGGAACAGCCAGTCGCCGAACTCGCGCGAGACGACGACCGTATGCTTGCCCTGCCAGCCGAGCCCTGCCGCCTCTGCAAGCGGCTTTTCCATGACCGGCGCTGTGTCGACGAAGACCTTCACGTCGGACGACGCCTTCGACGCGAGGAAGCCCGCCGCCTCCTTGAGCTTGCCCTTGATCACGTCGTGATAATCCCGGTTGCGGGCATAGACCGAGATGTAGCCGCGATCCTTCTGCGCCAGCTCGGCCAGCGGGTCATCCGTGGGGCCGTAATTCAACCCGAGCAGGATGACGCTGCGCACCTCCGGCCAGAGCGTGCGCGGATCGGCACGCCGCTCGGCCGTCTCGGCCATCCACTCCATCGAACCATGATGGCCGGCCTCGAGCCAGGCTTTGAGCCGCTCAGGTGCGAGCGGGATCGCATCTGGCTTGGCGACGCGGACCGTATCGAAGCCGAGCGTCCTGGCCCGTTCGACGAAGGCCTGTTTCAGCACCTCGCCGTCTAGAAGTCGAGGTCGTCGTAATGCTCCGCCGGTGCCATCCCCGGCACCCGGTCCGCGAGGAGCGCGCGAAAGGACGGCCGGGACTTGATCCTGGCGTACCAATGCTTCGCTGTTTCGTCCTCGTCCCATGGCACGTCGCCGAGATAATCCACCACCGACAGATGGGCCGCCGCCGCCAGATCCGCATAGGTCATCTGGTCGCCGGCGAGCCAATTCCGCTTGGAAATCAGAAAACCGATATATTTGAGATGATATCGCACATTGGTCTGGGCTGCGCGAATCGTGCCCATGTCCGGCGGACCGCCTCCCAGTTCGATGGGCGTGAACCGCTTGTAGATCTTTTCCGTGGCAAGGTAATCCGAGACCTCGCCGTGAAACTTGACCAGAAACCAGTCGAGCAGGCGCCGGACCTCGATCCTCGGCGCGAGATCCCGCGGCAGGAAGCGCCGATCTCTCAGATCCTCGCCCCGCGTCTCGTCGAGATACTCCGCAAGACTCATGGGGCCCGCTACGGCGAGCCCGTTATCGTCGATGAAAAGCGGCAGGTTTCCGGCTGGGTTGATCTCGAGATAGGGAATGCGCCGATCCCACGGCTTCTCCTCGACCATTTCCGGCTCGAGACCGAGCTCCGCGAAGATAAGACGCGCGAACCGCGACTGCGGGCAAAACGGATAAGAATGCAGGATGGCCATGAATCTATGAGTGACGCGAAACAGGGGGCGAGAATAAGGCCGTGCTTCGTTAAGGGTTGGTAAGGAATATTGGTGAATCTCATGTCCGTGATGCAGAAGGGTTACGCCGGCAACGCAAACCTTGCTTGACAGATTTGAGATAGCTCCCGCATCTGGCGCCGTTTTCAGGATTTTCAACGATGTCGCAAATCATCGAGGCGCTCTTTCTCGGCCTCATCGAAGGTCTGACGGAATTTCTTCCGGTCTCCTCCACGGGCCATCTGCTCCTCGTCGGCCACTTCCTCGGCTTCGAGTCGACAGGCAAGACCTTCGAGGTTCTGATCCAGCTCGGCGCGATCCTGGCGATCCTGTCGGTCTACTTCAACAAGCTCTGGTCCATCGCCAAGGCCCTGCCTCACGATCCGATGGCGCGCCATTTCGTCACCGGCGTTCTCATCGCCTTCCTGCCTGCAGCCGTGATCGGCGCCCTGCTGCACGGCTTCATCAAGGAGGTGCTGTTCGATCCCTGGATCGTGTGCACGACCCTGATCGTCGGCGGCTTCGTGCTTCTCGCCATCGACCGCATGCCGCTGGAGGCGACCAAGACCGACGCGACCCGGTTTCCCCTGTCGATGTATTTCAAGATCGGCCTCATCCAATGCGCCGCCATGGTCCCCGGCGTCTCCCGCTCCGGCGCCACCATCGTCGGCGCCATGCTGATGGGAGCATCGAAGCGCGCGGCGGCGGAATTCTCGTTCTTCCTCGCCATGCCGACCATGGCCGGCGCCTTCACCTACGATCTGTTGAAGAACTACAAATTCCTCTCCGCCAACGATGCGGCGATCATCGGAGCCGGCTTCATCTCCGCCTTCATCGCGGCGCTGCTCGTGGTGAGGCTACTCCTGGATTACGTCTCCCGCCACGGCTTCACGCCCTTCGCCTATTGGCGCATCCTCGTCGGTGCCGCGGGCCTCGCCGGCCTGATCGTCTACGGCTGATCGATGCCACCGCGCGACGAGGCCCTTGCGGTTACTCTCTCCATCGCGGTCGCGCTGCTGATGGTGATCCTCGCGGTGATTGCGGGGGCGAATGCCGGACCGCCTCCTGCCACGCAGGGCGGGCCACCGGATCCCGCCTGCCTCGAATGGACCGACAGCTGCGTGGTCTGCTCTCGGACGCCGGGAGGTCTCGCCTGCTCGACGCCTGGGATCGCCTGCAGCCGAGGCGCTCCGCGCTGTTTGAGGCGGTAGAGGATCGCGACATATCCACCGACTTTCAGCCTCTCCGTCATGGCCGGCCTTGTGCCGGCCATCCCGCTTCCGTGAAGCGCCGCGCTTTCCTGATCGGGATCACCGGCACGAGTCCGGTGCTGACGTGGAAGGGAACGAAACGTCGTATCGACCTAAGGAATCGTCTTGTCCGGGTAGCGGCACAGATCGTTCACCGGGCAGCGCCAGCATTCAGGCCGACGCGCCTTGCAAATGTAGCGGCCGTGCAGGATCAGCCAGTGATGGGCATGGAGCCGGAACTCGTCCGGGATCAGGCCCTCGAGCGCCACCTGGGTTTCGAGCGGCGTCTTCGTGATCGCCAGCGGCAGCCGGTTGGTGACGCGGAAGATATGCGTGTCGACGGCGACGCGCGGATCGCCGAAGGCGATGTTGACCACAACGCTCGCGGTCTTGCGCCCGACGCCCGGCAGGGTCTCCAGGATCTCGACGGAATTGGGCACCGCGCCGCCGAACTCCTCCACGAGGCGCCTGGCCGTCGCCATGACGTTCTTCGCCTTGGTGTTGAAGAAGTTGAGCGTCCTGATGTGCTGGCGCAGGCCCTCCTCGCCGAGATCGAGCATCTTCTGCGGTGTATCGGCGATGGGAAAGAGAGCGCGTGTCGCCTTGTTGACACCGACATCGGTCGATTGCGCCGAGAGCGCCACGGCCACGAGCAGCGTGTAGGGATTGGTGTAGTCGAGCTCGCCCTTCGGCTCGGGATTGGCCGCGTGCAGGCGACGGAAGATCTCGATCATCGTCGCCCGATCGACGGGCTTCGGGGTGCGGGCCCGCAGGGCCTTGCCGACTTTCTTCGCCGGAACGGCGGGCTTTGCCTTCGGCTTGGCGGTGCGGCGGGAGGACGGCTTCAGATCGGACATTTCTGCGTTATACTTAAGGCATGGCAAGCGGCAAAGCGACATGTGGCGAGATCGACCGGTTCGAGCAGCCGGTGTTCTCGGCCGTGATCCGCCCGCACCTGTCGTTGAGCCCGCAGGGCTTCAAGATCGTCATGGGGCTCGTCTGCCTCGTATCCGTGGTGGCGAGCCTGCCCTTCATGGTCATGGGCTTCTGGCCGGTGGCCGGCTTCTTCGGCCTCGATTTCCTCGGTCTCTACATCGCCTTCCGCGTCAGCTATCGCCAAGCCGAGGCCTTCGAGCTTCTGGAATTGACGCCGATCCGCCTTCTCTTCCGCAAGGTGGGTCCGCGGGGCGAGGTACGGGACTGGCAGTTCAACCCGCTCTGGACCCGCCTCGACCGCGAGGTCGACGACGAATACGGCATGCAGAGACTCTCGCTCACCTCCCGCAACGAGCACGTGGTCATCGCCCGCGACCTGTCCCCGCCGGAGCGGGAGACCCTGGCGGAGGCTCTCAGCCGGGCCCTGGCGGATGTGAAGCGGGGTCATTGAGAATGTTCCAGCACCCGTAGGCCCAGGGCTTGGGAGCCCTGAGCCGTGGGGTTGATCGAGGGTGGTGCGCTGGGCAGCCCGGCTCGATGGCTATGGGAATGATGGAAGAGCCAGGATGCCTCTTCGCACGCGGGACTGTTAGGCGTTTCGACTTGGACCAGCACAGGGCTGCCAAGGGCCTCCCGCCAACCGGCGTGCGAGGCCTGCTGCAGGACCGCTCCCCGCCCCACATCTGCGACGCCTCGCGAGCGCGCCCGTCGTCGGGCCGGGATGAGCACGGGTCGAGCCCAGATGATACACAGTGCCAAGAACAAAGTGAGAACATTACACACACCCTCTCGTCATCCCGGGCTCGTCCCGGTGATCCCGATCGGAACAGCGCTGCGCCTCACCGCATCGGGATGGCCGGGACAGGCCCGGCCATGACGGGGGAGCCGTGTCTAGGAGGGCCGTGATCCCGACCGTCTCGCTCGGCCTCATCCTGAGGAGCCGCGACAAGCGGCGTCTCGAAGGAGGAGTTCAGGGCTCTTCCGGACCCTCCTTCGAGACGCAGCCTCACGGCTGCTCCTCAGGATGCGGGCCATGGGTCTGGAAGCGGGATGGCCCGGACCGATCCCCGGATCGAGTCCGGGGACGGCCAGGACGGGGAAGGCGTCATTTCCGGCCGGAGCGCAGCGGAGGGGAAGGGAATCCATCAGCTCGGCACCGGACTGTGGATCCCCTTCCCTCGCCGACGCTCGCCGGGAATGACACACGACTGCGTTTCCCGGTTCGCAAAAGGGAGAGGCGGCATACGCGCTCACCGATCGCGCCTCTTCTCCGCAGCCCCGAAAGGCCGCTGGGGCACGTGGCAGGCGCCACAGAAATCGGGTGTCGCCTCCCTCCACGGCTCGCTAGGATGATCGCCAATAAGGATTCAGAGCCATGCTCAATATCTTGCGCGACATCACCATCGAACCGGGCGCGATCACCGTGCCGGACGAGCCTCATTCGGATTACGAGCGGGTGCGCCGGATCATCGCGTTCATCTCGGAGCGCTGGCGCGATCAGCCCTCGCTGGAGGCGATCGCCGATCATGTCGGCCTGTCCACCACCCATGTGCACCATCTCTTCCGGCGCTGGGCGGGCCTGAGCCCGAAGGCGTTCCTGCAGGCGCTGACCCTCGACAACGCCAAGGCGCTGCTCTCGGATTCCGCCAGCGTGCTCGATGCCACCTACGAGGTCGGCCTCTCGGGACCGGCCCGGCTGCACGACCTGTTCGTGACCCACGAGGCCATGACGCCGGGGGATTACAAGGCGGGCGGCTCAGGCCTCACCATGCGCTTCGGCTTTCACCCCTCGCCCTTCGGCGAGGCGGTCCTGATCGCAACCGACCGGGGGCTTGCCGGCCTCGGCTTCGTGGATAACGGCGACCGGCAGGCAGCCCTCTCGGACCTGACCCGCCGCTGGCCGAAAGCTGAGTATGTGGAGGACGAGGCCGCCACCGCCCCGCTGGCGCGGCGCATCTTCAATCCGTCGCAATGGCAGGCGGAGCAGCCCCTGCGGGTGGTGCTCATCGGGACGGATTTCGAGGTCCGGGTTTGGCAGACCCTGCTGCGCATCCCCCGCGACAGGGCCACCACCTATTCCGACATCGCCCGTCACATCGGCAATCCCTCGGCCTGCCGGGCGGTCGGCGCGGCGGTCGGCAAGAACCCGGTCTCCTTCGTCGTCCCGTGCCACCGGGTGCTCGGCCGCTCCGGGGCGCTCACCGGCTACCATTGGGGCCTCACCCGCAAACAGGCGATCCTGGGCTGGGAGGCAGGGAAGGCTCTGGGTGGAGCAGCCGCTTAGGATTCGAGGCAGGCCTCCTGGGGAAGGATCGCGTTTCGACCGCCTGTTGCCCCTATGGGCTGCCCGGCTCAGGGGGCAACAGCGCCGCAGTGCTCGGCGGCAGCACCGCGCATTGCGTGACATGGAACACGCTGTTGTCCACCTTCTGGTAGACGCGACCGCACCAATGCCCTCCCCCCGTTTCGCCGGAATCCCCGCCCAGCGCACGGTACTGGATCGTGTAGCCCGGCACCTCGACCCATTCCCCGTCGACGAGCATCTGCACGCCTGCCGGGGTCACCCGGTAGGGCGCCGGCCGGCAATCCTTGTCGTTGCAACAGCTGTTTCCCCATGAATCCAACAGGTGCGAGTAGATGTCATGGGCTTCGGCCGGGGAGTTGAACCCTATCGAGAGAAGGATCGCAGAGAAGAAAAGCCTGATCGACATGGGTCGCTTCCACGAGGACAGGTGAACGGCGCTCATGAGAGCATCGGGAAACCCCATCCTACCCCAGGACGAAGGCCGAGGATACTTGCGCAGTTCGTGTGCAGCCTTGACCGCCCTACTTCGTCATGGCCGCACTTGGTTTCCAGCAGGACGTGGATACCCGGCACAAGGCCGGGCATGACGGCTCTCAAGATGGGAGCAATTGGCTCACCTGCTGATGCCTGGATCTCCCAAAATTCTCTAGAAAAGGAAATTTTCCAATGTTTTGGGGAATTCCATAAGATTGCATATTGGATCTGCCGTCTAAGATGAAGGCGGCTTATGAGTTCATTCGAACCGGCGCAGCAAGACAAGCTTTGCATGCTGCTCAGAATGCCCGGAAGAAGGCCGGCCTGACGCAGATCCAATTGGAAAAACGTCTTCGCACTTACAAAGGTTATGTCAGCAAGTACGAAAGCGGCGAGCGAGAGCTTACCTTAAGGGAGCTTCTGGAAATTGCCGAAGCTCTGAACGTCGACCCACTCTCCCTCATAAAACCCAACCAGTGACGAAATCCTGGAAACGCTCCTGTGAAGCCAAGCTCTGGCATCGACTCGATCCCAGCCAGGCCACCCGCATCATGGCCGATTGCTACGGCGAGGGAGCGGGCGCGGAGGTGCTGCTTCGGGCATTTCTGGCGGAGCGGGACATGAACCCTGCCTCCGTCCGGTTCTGGCTGCTGGTCTACGACATCCTCACCAGGACCAGAACGCAGGCCATTCCTAATCGGGCTCTCCCGGATATTGCCGGTTGCCCTCGGGGATGATCACACCGCTCAGCTTGCGGGAGGTCCAGATATGGGTCGCGTTGGCCAGATCGACCGGCTCGTCGAGGGAGCCTCCCTTGATGCTGATCTCATCCTCCCGCTCCCTGTCTCCATGCCACACGCGTGAGCCGCAATCCGGGCAGAAAAAGCAGGTCAAGGACCCTCCGCTGTCGGTCGAACGGGTCCAGTGGCCGAGCCTGCCGGTCAGGAGCCGGACGTCGGCACTGCGGGCGGTGACCGAAATCCCGAAGGCCGAGGCCGATTGCTTCTGGCACTCCCGGCAGTGGCAGACATAGATCTCATGCGGCGCATTCGTGAGTCCGTACCGCACCTGGCCGCATTGGCAGCCGCCCTTGAGGGAATATGTTTCCGTCGACGTTCCCATGACCCGCTCCCGCCTTGCGAAGTTTCCTGGCCAAGAAGTTTCCTGGATTAGATAGAACTGAAGATCCCGCTGTCGCGAAATCATGCCTCCCCAGGGGGTTTTGCCCAGACCGGGCCAGAGAGATTCCCCCATTGCAGCCATGCAACAGGCCCCGGCTCCGACGAAATGAGGCAATCTAGCCTTCAGGATTGTCTTGCAGCCTCGAAAACCCCTTCTTATATCAGCGCCAGCACAGGGCACGGCTCGGGTTGAGGCGGCTCTGGCATTTTAGTCATCAACATGTAAGCCATGGGCCGGGCTGCTTTTAGGGCTCGGCGGTCTGCTTGAAAGTGAGGGATCCCGCCATGGGTAAGGTCATCGGTATCGACCTCGGCACTACCAATTCCTGCGTCGCTGTCATGGAAGGCACGACGCCCAAAGTCATCGAAAACGCGGAAGGCGCCCGGACGACCCCGTCCATCGTGGCCTTCACGGACGAAGGCGAGCGCCTCGTCGGCCAGCCGGCCAAGCGCCAGGCGGTCACGAACCCGTCGCGCACCTTCTTCGCCATCAAGCGCCTGATCGGGCGCACCTTCGACGACCCCATGACCAAGAAGGACATGGGCCTCGTCCCCTATCACATCATCAAGGGTCCGAACGGCGACGCCTGGGTCGAGGCCGACGGCAAGCAATACTCGCCCTCGCAGATCTCCGCCTTCACCCTTCAGAAGATGAAGGAAACCGCCGAGTCCTATCTCGGGCAGCCGGTCACGCAGGCCGTCATCACGGTTCCGGCCTACTTCAACGACGCCCAGCGTCAGGCGACCAAGGACGCCGGCAGGATCGCCGGCCTCGAGGTCCTGCGCATCATCAACGAGCCGACTGCGGCCGCCCTGGCCTATGGCCTGGACAAGAAGCAGACCGGCATGATCGCGGTCTACGACCTCGGCGGCGGCACCTTCGACGTGTCGGTCCTCGAGATCGGCGACGGCGTGTTCGAGGTGAAGTCCACCAACGGCGACACCTTCCTCGGCGGCGAGGACTTCGACATGCGCCTCGTCGAGTACCTGGCGGCCGAGTTCAAGAAGGAGCAGGGCATCGACCTAACCAAGGACAAGCTCGCCCTGCAGCGCCTGAAGGAAGCCGCCGAGAAGGCCAAGATCGAGCTTTCCTCCGCGTCTCAGACCGAGATTAACCTGCCCTACATCACGGCCGATGCCTCCGGTCCGAAGCACCTCGCCCTCAAGCTCTCGCGCGCCAAGTTCGAGCAGCTCGTCGACGATCTCGTGCAGAAGACCATCGAGCCCTGCCGCAAGGCGCTCAAGGATGCCGGCATCTCGGCCGGTGACATCGACGAGGTGGTTCTGGTCGGCGGCATGACCCGCATGCCGAAGATCCAGGAAGTGGTGAAGACCTTCTTCGGCAAGGAGCCCCACAAGGGCGTCAACCCGGATGAGGTCGTCGCCATCGGCGCGGCAATCCAGGCCGGCGTGCTCCAGGGCGACGTGAAGGACGTGCTGCTCCTCGACGTGACTCCGCTGTCGCTCGGCATCGAGACGCTCGGCGGCGTGTTCACCCGTCTGATCGACCGTAACACGACGATCCCGACGAAGAAGAGCCAGGTGTTCTCGACCGCGGAAGACAACCAGAACGCGGTGACGATCCGCGTCTTCCAGGGCGAGCGAGAAATGGCGGCGGACAACAAGCTGCTCGGCCAGTTCGACCTCGTGGGCATTCCGCCCGCACCCCGCGGCGTGCCGCAGATCGAGGTGACCTTCGACATCGACGCGAACGGCATCGTGAACGTCACGGCGAAGGACAAGGCTACGGCCAAGGAACACCAGATCCGCATCCAGGCTTCCGGCGGTCTGTCCGACACCGACATCGAGAAGATGGTGAAGGACGCCGAGGCTCACGCCGAGGAAGACAAGAAGCGCCGCGAGCTCGTCGAGGCCAAGAACCAGGGCGAAAGCCTGATCCATGCCACCGAGAAGTCGCTGACCGAATACGGCGACAAGGTCTCGGAGGGCGACAAGCAGGGCATCACGACCGCCATCGACGCGCTCCGCCAGGCGCTCGCCGGCGAGGATGCCGAGGTCATCAAGGCCCGCACCACGGACCTGATGCAGGCGTCCATGAAGCTCGGCGAGGCCATGTATGCGGCTCAAGCCGCGGCCGGCGAAGGCGGCGAGCCGCAGCCCGAGGGCGAGGCCGCCCCGAAGGACGACGTCATCGACGCCGACTTCCAGGAAGTCGACGAGGGCGACAAGAAAAAGCGCGCTTAAAACATGAGCGCTCTTTGAGGAATTCGGCACCCGGTTTCATGACCGGGTGCCGTTTTCATGAATGGGCTCGACACAATAATGACCGATCAACCAACCGATTTTCGCAATCCTTCGGCAGAGAACGCCGGAGCATTTCCCTTTTGGACGCGTGCGAAACGGTCCGGCAGCATAATGGAGCGGCCAACCGCTCCCAGGGGCGCCTGATATGTCCAAGCGCGATTATTACGAGGTTCTCGGCGTCTCGCGGACCGCGACCGAAGCGGAGATGAAATCCGCCTTCCGCAAGCTCGCGATGCAGTACCACCCGGACCGCAACCCGGGCGACCACGAAGCCGAGGTCAAGTTCAAGGAACTCAACGAGGCCTACCAGACCCTCTCCGACGGTCAGAAGCGCGCGGCCTACGACCGCTTCGGCCATGCCGCCTTCGCCAATGGCGGACCGGGCGGCGGCGGACCGGGCTTCGGCGGCGACTTCTCCGACTTCATGTCGGACATCTTCGAGAATTTCTTCGGCGATGCGGGACGCGGCAGCGGGCGCGGGCGTGGAGCCGGCGGCGGACGCGAGCGCGGCGCCGACATGCGCTACAACCTCGAGATCTCCCTCGACGAGGCCTATAACGGCAAGACCGCCGAGCTGAAGATCCCGACCTCCATCACCTGCGAGGCCTGCTCCGGATCCGGCGCGAAGCCGGGCTCCAAGCCCAAGGCCTGCCCCACCTGCGGCGGCGCGGGCCGGGTGCGGGCGACGCAGGGCTTCTTCTCCATCGAGCGCACCTGCCCCAACTGCCACGGGCGCGGCGAGGTCATCGACGATCCTTGCGGCCAATGCGGCGGCGCGGGCCGTGTCACCCGGGAGCGCACCCTCTCGGTCAACATTCCGGCGGGCGTCGAGGACGGCACGCGCATTCGCCTCGCGGGTGAAGGCGAGGCCGGCCTGCGCGGCGGACCTCCGGGCGATCTCTACATCTTCCTGTCCCTGAAACCCCATCCGTTCTACCAGCGCGACGGGGCGGACCTGTTCTGCCGGGTTCCGATCTCCATGGTGACGGCGGCGCTCGGCGGCGAGTTCAGCGTTCCGACGCTCAGCGGCACCGACGCGCTCGTGAAGGTTCCCGAGGGCACCCAGACCGGCAAGCAGTTCCGCCTCAAGGGAAAAGGCATGCCGGTGCTGCGCTCGCGGGACGTGGGCGACCTCTACATCCAGGTTGTTGTGGAAACTCCGCAGAAGCTCACCAAGCGCCAGCGCGAGCTCCTGACGGAGTTCGATCAGGAATGCTCCAAGGAAAACCACCCGGAAAGCTCGGGCTTTTTCTCGCGCTTCCGGGAGTTTATCGACGGGCTGGGTGGATCAACTTAACTTGACGGTTGTTTTCTTTGGGTTCTAAACAGCCAACGTGATCCGTCGCACAAGGGGTCCTGATCAGTGCTTCAGTCGTTCCAACGGTCAACGGCCCGGAAAATCCCCCTCAAGAAGGATCGTTTCCAGGACGAGGCCCGGTTCCTGCGCTCCTGGCTCGAACGGCCCCTCGTCGTCGGCGCCGTCACCCCTTCCGGCAAGATCCTGGCCAGGACCATGGCCTCCTACGTGGATCCGCGCATTCCCGGTCCCGTCATCGAGCTCGGCCCCGGCACGGGCCCGGTGACCGACGCCTTGATCCGGCGCGGCGTGGCACAGGAGCGGCTGGTCCTCATCGAATACAGCCCTGAATTCTGTCAGCTCCTGAAGCGGCGCTTTCCCAAGGCGACGATCATCCAGGGCGATGCCTACGATCTGAAGGAAACGCTCTCCGGCATCCTGAAGGAGCCGGCGGCCGCCACCGTGTCCAGCCTGCCGCTCTTCACCAAGCCCATGGACCAACGCCTGGAGCTCCTGGAAGCCGCTCAGGGGATGATGCACCCCAACGCGCCCTTCATCCAGTTCACCTATGCGGTGGTGCCGCCGATCCCGGCGCGCTCGCAGGCCTACAAAGCCAAAGCCTCCAACCGGATCTGGCGCAACCTGCCTCCGGCCCGCGTCTGGATCTACAACAAGGTCAACCATCTATGAGCGCTGCGATGTCTCTTTCGACGAATCCCGATCCCGCAGGAGACATTCGCGACAAGCTCATCATCGGTCTGGACGTCCCCTCCGTCGAGGAGGCCCGCTCCGTCGTCGAGCGTATCGGGGACGCCGGCACCTTCTACAAGATCGGCTACCAGCTCGCCTATGCGGGCGGCTTCGAGTTTGCCCGGGAGCTGATCGGACAGGGCAAGAAGGTCTTTCTCGATCTCAAGCTCCACGACATCGGCAACACGGTGGAGGAAGGCGTGCGCTCTGTGGCCCGCCTCGGCGCCACGTTCCTGACGGTCCACGCCTATCCGCAGACCATGCGCGCGGCCGTCGCCGGAAAAGCCGGAACGGATCTGAAAATCCTCGCCGTGACCGTGCTCACTTCTTACGACGACATCGATCTCGTCGAGGCGGGGTACGCCCCCGTCACGTCTGCGGAACTCGTCGCCCACCGCGCGGCACAGGCGCGTGACCTCGATGTCGACGGCATCGTCTGCGCCGCGACGGAAGCGGAGCGCGTGCGCTCCATCGTCGGCCCCGGTCGCCTCATCGTCACGCCCGGCATCCGGCCTGCGGGTGCGGAGGCGGGCGACCAGAAGCGCATCGTGACGCCTGCCGAGGGCATTCGCCTTGGCGCCGACCACCTCGTGGTCGCCCGCCCCATCGTGAAGGCCGCGGATCCGCGTGCGGCCGCGGACGCGATTGTGCGGGAAATCGCTCAGGCACTGTGATCTCGAAGGCATCTCGGCATTTCCCCTCCCCCTTGTGGGGAGGGACAGGGTGGGGGTGTGAGCGATAGCCTATGAAGGTTAGGCACCAGCACCCCCACCTCCAACTCCTCCCCACAAGGGGGAGGAGGGCTTCTATCCCCCCAAAAACCAAGAGGAGCGCCTCATGCCCAAAGGCTATGTCATTGCCCGCGTGACCGTCACGAACCCCGAAGCCTATGCGGAATACGCCAAGGGCGCGACGGAGGCGATCCGCCAATATGGCGGGCGCCCGCTGGTGCGCGGCGGCGCCTACGAGGCGCTGGAGGGTGAGGCACGGCCCCGCAACGTGGTGATCGAGTTCGACTCCGTCGAGCAGGCCCGGACCTATTACAACTCGCCGGAATATCAGGCGGCCAAAGCCAAGCGCCAAGGCGCCTGCGTGGCCGAGTTCGTTCTCGTGGAAGGAGCCTGAGGCGATGAAGGGTTATTGGATCGGCCGCGTCGACGTCTCGAATCCCGACGCCTATCAGAACTACGTGAAGGCCAACGCCGTCCCCTTCGCTAAATACGGCGCCCGTTTCCTGGTGCGCGGCGGCCAGTATCGTGTCGCCGAGAGCGATGCCCGCGCCCGCAACGTGGTGATCGAGTTCCCGACCTACGAAGCGGCCTTGGAATGCTGGGACTCGCCCGAATACCAGGCGGCCAAGGCCGAGCGCGACGGTCATGCCGTTGCCGACATCATCATCATCGAGGCTTATGAGGGACCGCAGCCGGGGTGAGGTTTCTCGACTGTCATCACCGGCCTTGCGCCGGTGATCCCGATGATGAGAGACGCAGTGCTTTTCTGATCGAGATGGCCGGGACAAGCCCGGCCATGACGCGGGGATGTCATTCCCGGCTGGAGCGAAGCGGAGGGAAAGGGAATCCATAGCGCTAAGCGTGTCATTGGATCCCCTTCCCGGTCCTGCGGACCGCCGGGGATGACAAGAGGAGCTCTATCCTCCGCGCTTCTCAGCGGCACTCCAAGCGGCTATACCCTGAGCCCGTAACAACAGGAGAGCGGCATGAGCGAAATGCGACTCGTCGTGGTAGGTGCGGCCGGACGCATGGGGCGCATGCTCATCAAAACCGTCGCCGAGACCGAGGGCTGCACCCTCGTCGGCGCCATCGAGCGGGAAGGCTCTCCGGCGCTCGGGCACGATGCCGGTCTGCTCGCCGCGGTCGGCCTGCTCGACGTGGACGTGACCGACGATCCGCTGACCGTGTTCGCCCAGGCCGACGGCGTCCTCGATTTCACGGCGCCTGCCGCCACCACCGCCTTCGCGGCGCTTGCCGCCCAGGCGCGCATCGTGCATGTGATCGGGACCACCGGCCTGCAGGAGCCCGATTTCACCAAGCTGGAAGCGGCCGCGCGCCATGCGCGCATCATCCAGTCCGGCAACATGTCGCTTGGCGTGAACCTGCTCGCGGGACTCGTGCGCAAGGTGGCGGCGACGCTGGGCGAAGACTTCGACATCGAGATTCTCGAAATGCACCACCGCATGAAGGTGGACGCGCCCTCGGGCACCGCTCTCCTCCTGGGCGAAGCGGCCGCGGAGGGACGCAGGATCCCGCTGAAGGAACGCTCCGTGCGCAGCCGCGACGGCCATACCGGCGCGCGCAATCCGGGCGACATCGGCTTTGCCACCATGCGCGGAGGCTCCGTGGTCGGTGAGCATTCGGTGATCTTTGCTGGCGCCGGCGAGCGCCTGGAGCTGTCGCACCGCGCCGAGGACCGGAGCATCTTTGCCCGCGGCGCCGTGAGGGCCGCTCTCTGGGGCTTTGACAAGAAGCCTGGGTTTTACACCATGGCCGATGTTCTTGGCCTCGATCGGCTCTAAAACACGCCATTCACGAGTATCAATCGGAGACGCCAAGACATGAACCGCCTTCTCGTCCTTGCACGCCACGGCCAGAGCGAATGGAACCTCAAGAACCTGTTCACCGGCTGGAAGGATCCGGGGCTCACCGATCTCGGCATCGAGGAGGCGCGCAATGCCGGCCGTCGCCTGAAGGAGATGGGCGTCCAGTTCGACGTCGCCTTCACGTCGGATCTGTCGCGCGCTCAAGCCACCTGCAAGCTGATCCTGGAAGAGATCGGCCAGCCCGATCTCAAGACCATCGCGAACCTGGCCCTGAACGAGCGCGATTACGGCGACCTATCGGGTCTCAACAAGGACGACGCCCGCGCCCGCTGGGGCGAGGAGCAGGTCCACGTCTGGCGCCGCTCCTACGACGTGCCCCCTCCCGGCGGCGAGAGCCTGAAGGACACGGTCGCCCGCGTGCTGCCGTACTACATCCGTGAGATCCTGCCCCGCGTGATGCGCGGCGAGCGCGTGCTCGTGGCAGCCCACGGCAATTCCCTGCGCGCCCTCGTGATGGTGCTCGACGGCCTCACCTCCGAGACGATCCCGAGCCTCGAACTCGCGACGGGCATCCCGCTGGTCTATGATCTCAATGAGGACACGACCGTGGCCGACAAGAAGGTGCTGGAGGGTTGAGATAGCCCTAGCCCGGCCACGCTCTCACATGTCATGGCCGTCCCCGGGCTTGATCCCCGGATCAAGCCCGGCCATCCCGATCGGAAAGAGCGATATGTTTCATGCAATCGGGATCACCGGCACAAGGCCGGTGATGACGTGGAAGGATCGGACGTGCCAAAATAACCGCATGTCCCCCATCACTCTTAGCCCCGGCCTCGCCTACTACCCCGACTACCTCGACCGCCCGGCGCAGGAGCGGCTGCTGTCATCCCTGCGTGAGATCACGCGCCAGGCGCCGCTCTACACGCCGCGCATGCCGCGCACGGGAAAGCCGTTCTCCGTGCGCATGACCAATTGCGGGCCGCTCGGCTGGGTGTCCGACGTGGAGGGCTATCGCTACCAGCCCACCCATCCCGAGACCGGCAAGCCCTGGCCCGCCATGCCGGACCAGGTGCTGCGCGCCTGGGAGGAGTTGAGCGACTACCCGCATCCGCCCGATGCCTGCCTGATCAATTTCTACGAGCCCACGGCCCGTATGGGGATGCACCAGGACAAGGACGAGGAAGAGTTCGCGGCACCCGTCGTGTCGCTGTCCCTCGGCGATACGGCGCTCTTTCGCTATGGCGGACTGGAGCGGAAGGATCCCACCCGCTCGATCAAGCTCCGATCCGGTGACGCGATCGTGTTCGGCGGGCCCGCGCGGCTGATCTATCATGGCATCGACCGGCTGAATGCGGGAAGCTCGGACCTGCTGCCGCAGGGCGGGCGGCTCAGTCTCACCTTGCGCAAGGTAGAGAAGGCGATTTAGCCTCAAGATCATGATTACCTGCAGGTTTCCTTCGAAGAGGCGTCCATGAAAGCTTTTGCAGCCGCTGCCTTGGGTCTCGTCCTGTCGGCTCAGGCCGCCCTCGCAGCCGAGCCCGTCTATCCGCCCGCCTCGCGGATCGGCATCGTCCCGCCCGCGGACATGATGGTCTCGAAGCGCTTCAGCGGCTTCGAGAGCGAGGAGAAGGCCGCGGCCATCAACTTCGTGGAAATGCCCGCCGCGGCTTATGCGCAGCTGGTGAACGGGCTTACCAAGGATGCTCTGAAACGCCAGGGCCTGAGTGAAACCTCGCGCGAAGCCCTGAAGCTCGGCGCCAAGACGGGCGTTCTGATCGGCGGCACCATGGCGGGGCCCGTGCAGGGCCGCAAATGGGTGATGGCGGTCAAGGACGAGGACCTCACCGCCCTCGTGATCGCGCAGGTGCGCGGCGGCCAAGACGGCTACAGCGAGGCGCAGATGCGCGAGGCCTTGAAGAGCATCGCCCTGCGCGGTCCGGTCCCCATCGAGGAGCAGATCTCCGCCCTGCCCTTCCGGTTCGGCGACAAGGCCGGTTTCCGACCGGTGCGCGTGATGGCGGGCAACTCGGTCCTGTTCACCGATGGGCCGCAGGACACGATCAAGGCGGTCGAGCAGCCGATGGTCATCATGGCGGCCGCCGTCAACGTTCCGGTTCCGCCGGCGGAGCGGCGCAGCCAGTTCGCCCATGCGGCCTTGAACTCCAACCAGATCCTCAAGGACGTCAAGATCGAGCGTTCCGAATCCTTCCGCTTCAAGGGCCAGGACTGGCATGAGATCGTCGCCAAGGCCGTGGAGGCGGAATCGGGCCAGCCGATCGTGGTGATGCAGACGATCCGCTTCGAGCCCGACCGCTATGTGCGCTTGGTCGGCCTGACCCGGGTCGAGCAGCGCGACCAGAACCTGCCCCGCTTCCGGACGATGATCGACGGCGTCGACATGAATCCCTAGAGCCGTTTCCACGGAGGTGGATCCATCTCTTCTTTGGTTTGCCGCATTTTTTGACGGCGAACCGGAACCACTTCGCCGAAAAATGCTCTAGTCCCGCCTCGGAAACGCCGGCAGCGACCAGCCGCGCAGGAGGGCGAGCGCCCGTAAGGAGAAGGCCGCCGCGAAGCCTAAAGCGGCGCTTAGGAACGGATCGAGGCCCATGGCCTGCAGGGCAACCATGACCGAAGCGCCGAGGGCTGCGGCCGTGACATAGATCTCCTGGCGCAGCACCAGGGGCGTCGTTCCGGCAAAGATATCGCGAATGATGCCGCCGAAGGTGGCGGTGGTGGTCCCGAGCGCGACGGCGGAAAGCGCCGGAACGCCGGCCGCCAGCGCCTTGCCGGTGCCCGAGACGGCGAAAAGGGCAAGACCCAGGGCATCCGCCCAGAGAAGGACGCGGCCCTGCCGGCCGCCCTCCATCATCGCCACCCGCTTGGGACCGAGGGCGAAGACGAGCTCCGCCACGATCAGGCAGACGAGCACGTCGGTCGGATCGCCGACCCAGAACACGGGCCGCGTGCCGATGAGCAAATCCCGGATCGTACCACCGCCGACGCCTGTGAGCGTGGCCAGCAGCGCAAACCCGAACGGGTCCATGCCCTTGCGGGCCGCCATCAAAGCGCCGGACAGCGCGAAGACGGCGACGCCGATGCTTTCAAAAGGGATGCTTCGAAGGAAGTCCACCGGGAACACCTGCCACAATCCCAGATCTCATCCTGAGTGTCTGGCTCATAAAGGGAATGCCACGTGTTTCCCCGCTCATCCTACCGCGTCATCACCGGCCATGTGCCGGTGATGACGCGGTAGGATGAGCACGGCGCTTCACAGCATCGGGATGGCCGGGACAAGGCCGGCCATAACGGGGCCTAACCGACAAGCCAGACCTTCAGGATGAGGGCACATGGGGTGTTCGCTTACAGCATTTTCAGGTGAAGCGGATGCGGTTCACAAGAAAAGCCGTTGACCGATCCCTTACGAAGCCGCCGACGAATTATCCGCAGGCTCGGCGCCATTGCCGTTGGTCGCAGCCTTCGGGCCGCCCTTAGAGACGCCGACCAGGGCCGGGCGCAGGACGCGCTCGCCGATGACGTAGCCGGACTGGACCACCTGCAGGACCGTGCCGTTCGGGACGTCCGCATTGGGGATTTCGAACATGGCCTGATGCACGTTCGGGTCGAACTTCTGGCCCTGCGGGTCGAGCTTCTTCACGCCATGGCGCTCGAGGTTCTTCAGCAGGTCGCGCTCGGTGAGGTCGATGCCCTCAATGAGGGCCTTGAAGGGGCCCTCGGCGGTGCTGCGAGCCTCCTCCGGCACGCTCTCGATGGCGCGGCGGACGTTGTCCGCCACGTTGAGCATGTCGCGGGCGAAGTTCGCCACGGCATAGGTACGGGCATCGGCGATCTCGCGCTCGGTGCGGCGGCGCAGGTTCTCCATATCGGCCATCAGACGCAGCATCTTGTCCTTCAGGTCCGCCTTCTCGGCCTCGAGAACGGCAATCGGATCGGCCTCAGGCGCGGAGGCCGCCTCGGGAGCGGCATCATTGGCGGGCTCGGCCTGCGGGGCCGCGTTCTGGTTTTCCGTGTCGTTCGGATTCATGGTCGATCAACTAAAATGGGAAAAGAAGGGTTCGGGGCACATATCAGGTCCCTTGCTCCACAAATCAAGCGCTGCGCCGGTGGAGAGGCTCGGTTTCCTCAGACTTGAACACGTCGAGAAGGGTGCGGCTGATGGTGGCCTGCCGTCCCGCATGGGTGATCTTGGTGCCCGTCAGGTCCGTCACGTAGAACACGTCCACGGCCTTTTCGCCGAAGGTAACGATGTGGGCCGACGCGATGTTGAGGTTGAGCTTCCCCAAGGCCGTGGTGAGATCGTAGAGCAAGCCCGGCCGGTCGAGGCCTGAGATCTCGATCACCGTCTGACGGTTCGACAGGGAATTGTCGATGCTCACCTCCGGCGGCACGTGGAAGGCCTTGGAGCGCTCCTTGGCCGGGCGCTTGCCATCCACGAGATCGGCGATCTTCACCTCGCCCTTCAAGGCCCGCTCGATGGCCTTGGCGACCCGCTCGGCCCGGCGCAGCTCGTCCTCGTCCCGGTCGAAGGCGCGGGAGAGCACGATGGTGTCGAGCGCGATTCCGTCCGTGGTGGTGAAGATCTGCGCATCGACGATGTTGCCGCCGGACGCCGCGCAGGCGCCGGTGACGATGGCGAGGAGGCGCGGATGGTCGGGCGAGAGGATGGTGAGCTCGGTCACGCCGCGGAACTGATCCGTCTCATAGGCCGTGGTGACCGTGCGCCCCGCCTTGTCGGATTCCCGCAGGAGCCTTGCCTGCTTGGCCCGCCGGGTTTCGTCGGTCTTCAGCCAGTAGCCCGGCGTATGGCGCGAAGCGTATGTCTCGAACTCGGCGTCCGACCAGTCGGGCAGCTCGGCGCGCAGCTGCTCCTGCACCAGGCGTACCCGCTCGGACCGGGCCAGATCCACCGCGCCGCCGCCGAGGATCACTTCCGTTTCCTGGTAGAGATTGCGCAG
This sequence comes from Microvirga tunisiensis, assembly GCF_009296175.1. Taxonomy (GTDB): domain Bacteria; phylum Pseudomonadota; class Alphaproteobacteria; order Rhizobiales; family Beijerinckiaceae; genus Microvirga; species Microvirga tunisiensis. The sequence continues at coordinate 24,918 of NZ_VOSK01000022.1, forward strand.
GAGCTGGCCCTTCCAGCCGGTCCAGGTGCCAGGGCCGACCGCCTTGATGTCGGCGATGGTGAGCACGAGCAGGAGCTTCAAGCGCTCCATGGTCTGCACCACCTCGGCGAAGCTCTTGATGGTGGCGGGATCCGAGAGATCACGGCTCTGGGCCGTGTTCGACATGAGAAGGTGATGCTCGACGAGCCACGCAACCGTGTCGGTCTCCGCCTCGGTGAGTCCGAAGCGCGGTCCGAGCTTGCGGGCGATCACGGCACCCGCTTCCGAATGATCCTCCGGCCGGCCCTTGGCGATGTCGTGCAGGAACATCGCCACGTAGAGCGCACGGCGGTTGCGGATGGTGGGAAAGATCTGGTTCGCCAGCGGATGCTCGCTGCCGAGCTGGCCCGCCTCGATCTCGGTGAGCACGCCGACCGAGCGGATCAGGTGCTCGTCCACCGTATAATGGTGATACATGTTGAACTGCATCATCGCGACGATGCGGCCGAAATCCGGAATGAAACGCCCGAGCACACCGGTCTCGTTCATGCGCCGCAGCACCACCTCCGGGGCGTTCTTGGACGACAGGATCTCCAGAAAGAGCTTGTTGGCCTCCGGATCGTTGCGGACGTTGTGCCCCAAGAGCTTGAGCGAGCGGGCGGCCCGTCGCGTCGCATCGGGATGAATGGCGAGGTTGCGCCGGTCGGCGAGCCAGAACAGGCGGATCAGGTTGACCGGATCGCGTTCGAAAGCCTCCTCGTTTTCGACGTTGAGGCGGTTGTTGTCGATGATGAAGCCCTCGCTCACGAGCGCGCCGCCGCTGCGGCGGCGGAAGCGGCCGAACATCCGGTCGAGCATGGGGCGGCGCTTCGTCTGGCGCGCCTCGAGTTCGGCACAGACGATCGCGGTGAGATCGCCCACATCCTTGGCGATGAGAAAATAGGCTTTCATGAAGCGCTCGACGGCCGACAATCCGCCTCTCGGAGCAAAGCCGAGGCGCTCGGCAATGGTGCGCTGCAGGTCGAAGGTCAGGCGCTCTTCCGCGCGGCCGGTGACGAAATGCAGGTGGCAGCGCACGCGCCAAAGGAACTCCTCGCAGCGCGAGAAGAGATTGAACTCCGCCTGCGTGAAGAGCCCGGCCTTGACCAGTTCCCTGGGCTCCTTCACCCGGTAGACGTATTTCGCGATCCAGAAGAGCGTATTGAGATCGCGCAGCCCCCCCTTGCCGTCCTTCACGTTCGGCTCGACGAGGTAGCGGGATGCGCCGGCCTTGGCGACGCGGCCATCGCGTTCCTTGAGCTTGGCGTCGACGAACTCCGCCGCCGTGGTCGCGACGATCTCCTGGTCGAAGCGCTTCTCCAGATTATCGAAGAGCTCCCGGTTGCCGAAGAGAAAGCGGGCCTCGAGCAGGGAGGTCCGGATCGTCATATCCGCATGTGCCTCGCGCAGACATTCCTCGACCGAGCGGGTCGCGTGCCCGACCTTCAGCTTCAGGTCCCAGAGGACGTAGAGCATCGCCTCGACGACGCTCTCGCCCCAGGCCGTCTGCTTGTAGGGCAGCAGGAACAGGAGATCGACATCGGAGCCCGGCGCCAGAGTTCCGCGCCCATAGCCTCCGGTCGCCACGACGGCCAAGCGCTCGCCGGCCGAAGGATTGGCCGCGGGATAGAGATGCTGAACCACGGCGTCGTGGACGATATGGACCAGTTCGTCCATCCGGTCGCAGAGATAGCGCGCGCAGACGAGCCCGTTTTGGCTGTCCTGAAGCTTCTCCTGAGCCTCCTGATGGCCCCGGTCGAGCAGCTTCTTCAACTCGGGGACTAGCTTGGCGCGCAGATCCGCCGCATCGCGGATCGGCTGACTGCCGAGGCTTTCGAGGATGCTCTTGGGGCTATGGATGGTCATGGAACAACCGCGCACGAGGAACCGTTTGACTTATCACTTGATCGGGCCTCCGCCCAAGGGTGGACTGGCATTATCCGTCGGAACCGATAGTGTGTTCTTTATAAGAGATACTGTTTGACATAAAAAACGTAGAGTTCTATAAACCGGACACGCGCCGATTTGAGCATGCAGCTTGCGGGCGCGAAACAAGTGCAGCTAAAGCGCCGGGCGCGCGAAGACCTGACGGTCCAGCTCCCATGCGCACAACATGGGACTGAACACAATGAGCCTGACCCGCCGTCTTCTGATCGCCGCCTCCCTCGCCACGGGCCTTGCCTCCTTTGCGACTGTCGCGTCCGCGCAGGTGAAGGAAATCCGCATCGATTACGCCACCTACAACCCGGTCAGCCTGGTCCTGAAGGACAAAGGCTTCCTCGAGAAGGAACTGGAGAAGGACGGCATCAGCGTGCGCTGGGTGCAGTCGCTCGGCTCCAACAAGGCGCTCGAATTCCTCAATGCCGGCTCGATCGATTTCGGCTCCACGGCCGGCGCCGCCGCCCTGATCGGCAAGATCAACGGCAACCCGATCAAGTCGATCTATGTCTATTCCCGCCCCGAATGGACGGCGCTCGTCACCCGCAAGGATACGGGCATCACGAAGGTCGAGGACCTGAAGGGCAAGCGCGTCGCTGTGACCCGCGGCACCGATCCGCACATCTTCCTGGTGCGCGCCCTGCAGGAAGCCAAGCTCACCGAGAAGGACGTGAAGCTCGTTCTCCTGCAGCATCCGGACGGCCGCACCGCTCTCGAGCGCGGCGACGTGGATGCCTGGGCCGGCCTCGATCCGCTGATGGCAGCGGCCGAAGTGGAAAGCGGCGCACAGCTCTTCTACCGCAATGCGGGCGCCAACACCTGGGGCGTGCTGAACGTCTCCGAGTCGTTTGCCAAGGACAACCCGGCTCTCGTGCAGCGCGTGCTCAAGGCCTATGAGGAAGCCCGCAAGTACTCGCTCGCCAACCCGGCCGAGCTGAAGAAGACGCTCGTCACCTATACCAAGCTCGCCGAGCCGGTGATCGAGCGCCAGCTCGAGCGCACGGAGCTGAGCCATTCCAACATCGGCCAGCCGCAGGTCGACACGATCCTCGCCGCGGGCCTCGCCCTGCAGCAGGCCGGCGTCATCACCCCTGAAACCAACGTGCGCGCCGCCGTCGATTCCCTCATCGACCGCCGCTTCGCCACCGCATCGCGCTGATGTCTTCATCACGGGAGAGCGCCGTGACAGGCCAAGCCACAAGCAACGCCTGGTCCTCCCATGAGGGTGCCGCCGCTCTCGCGGCCCCTGCCTTGACCGAGAAGCGACGCGCCTTCGACTGGCGCATCCTTCTCGGCTTTTTTTTACCCATCGCCATCGCTCTTCTCTGGGAATCCGTCGTCGCGCTCGACCTCGCGCAGGGACGCCTCGTTCCGCCGCCGAGCCGCATTATCGCGACGCTCTGGGGCTTGGCTCAGACCGGCGAATTGTGGACCCACACCTGGATGACGCTCTGGCGCGTCCTCGTCGGCTTCGTGATCGGCGCGGTTGCCGGCATCGTGCTGGGTGCGCTCTCCGGCTCCAGCAAGACCATCCGCCAATTGCTCGATCCGACCCTGCAGGCTCTTCGTGCGATTCCCTCCATCGCCTGGGTGCCACTGTTCATTCTGTGGCTCGGCATCTTCGAAGCATCCAAGGTGGCGCTGATCGCCGTCGGCGTGTTCTTCCCGGTCTATCTCGGCATTGCAGGCGCGATCCTCTCCGTCGACCGCAAGCTCGTGGAGGTCGGCCACGTGTTCCGTCTCTCGCGTGTTCAGCTGGCCCGCCGCATCCTGCTGCCCGCCGTTCTGCCGGAGGCCGTGATTGCGCTGCGTTCGGGCCTCGGCCTCGGCTTCATGTTCGTTGTCGCTGCGGAATTCATGGGTGCATCCGAGGGCCTCGGCTATCTGCTCGTCGACGGGCAGCAGATGGGCAAGCCCGACCAGATCCTCGCCGCGATCATCGCCTTCGCGCTGCTCGGCAAGATCGCCGACAGCCTGCTCGTTGCAGGCACCAAGCCGCTCGTGCGCTGGCAGGACACCGTGCGGGAGAGGTTGTAATGCTGAACCTCGAACACCTCTCCAAGACCTACGCCGATGGCACGCGCGCGCTGTCCGACATCAATCTCACCGTGCATGAAGGCGAGATCGTCTCCCTGATCGGCGGCTCGGGCTGCGGCAAGACCACGTTGCTGCGCCTCATCGCCGGTCTCGACCCGGCAAGCGCAGGCCGGATCCGCCTCGACGACGAGGTGCTCTCAGGCCCCCATCCAGACGTCGGCATCGTGTTCCAGGAGCCGCGCCTTCTGCCCTGGCTGTCGGTTTCGGACAACATCGCTTTCGGATTGGACGGCGTGAGTGCGGCGGAGCGCAAGGCCCGCGTCGCACATGCGCTCGACAAGATCGGCCTGATCGAGCATGCCGACCGCTGGCCGCGCGACCTGTCAGGCGGACAGCAGCAGCGCGTCTCCATCGCGCGCGCCTTCGTGACGAATCCGAAGGTTCTGCTCCTCGACGAGCCCTTCTCGGCGCTCGACGCCTTCACCCGCGCGAGCCTGCACGAGCATCTGCTCGGGCTGTGGGAGGAGACGCGCCCGACGGTCGTGCTCGTCACGCACGACGTGCAGGAGGCCGTGACGCTCGCCGACCGGTCCATCGTCATGCAACCGAAGCCGGGCCGGATCTTCGACGAACTGCCGCTGACCCTCTCGCGACCGCGCGACAAGACGGGCCTTCCCTTCGAGACTTCCGTGCGCCGCGTCTTGACGGCCCTGGACCATTCGCTCAAAGCTCCGCAATTGCAGCCTCAGCGTGAGCGCGACCGCCAGGCCGCCGCGCTGTGGTGGTAGGAACCAAAAGGACTTCATCATGGATGCGACAGCCCTTCGCGCCCTCCAGGCGCCGTTGAAGGATCAATACCGCAACGATCCCGACAAGGCCGTGATCACCCTGAAGGCGCAAGGCACGCTCGACGACCAGCACATCGCGTGCAAGGTCGAGACCGGCCGGGCGCTCGCCGTCGCAGGCCTTCACCCGGCCACCGGTGGCTCCGGTGCGGAACTCTGCTCGGGCGACATGCTGCTCGAAGCGCTCGTCGCCTGCGCCGGCGTGACTCTCAAGGCCGTTGCGACCGCGCTCGAAATCGACCTGCGCCACGGTGCGGTGAAGGCGGAAGGCGACCTCGATTTCCGCGGCACGCTCGGCGTCGACAAGGCGGCACCCGTGGGCTTCAGGAATATCCGCCTGTCCTTCGAGATCGATACCGATGCGCCGCAGGAGAAGGTCGACCAGTTGCTCAAGCTCACTGAGCGCTACTGCGTGGTGTTCCAGACCCTCAACAACAAGCCCGAGCTGAGCACCACGCTGACGCGCAAATAGGCCTGTTTGTTTGCTCGATCAGTATGAGATCTACTCGTCATGGCCGGGCTTGTCCCGGCCATCCCGATAAGCAAAAGCGCGGCGTTTCAATCCATCGGGATCACCGACACAAGGCCGGTGATGACGTGGCGGAATACTGTGGACGAGGGCGAGGATACTGAAATGCCGTCAGTTTCCAGCCACCAGGGTTCGCGGCGCGCCGCTGATCGCAACAGCAGCGCCGCCGCGGATTTCCTGCACGGTCAACGCACGGTCGTTGGTGCCATCGGGATTGAAGCGGAACACGCCGTCGGCCCCGGCGAAGCCTGCGGGATTCGTAAGCATGGCGTCGGTAAAGGCCTGTGCGCCCTGCATCCGCGCCAGCGCGGCGGCGAGCGTCACCGCATCGTAGGACAGAGTCGCCAGCCTGATCGGATCGACATTGAAGCGTGCGCGATAGCGCTCGGCGAAGGCCGTGAAACCACGCTTGTCGGGTGCCGCGAACCAGCCCCCTTGCAGGATCGGAAGAGCGACGACGCGAGGTTCGTCCCACAGCCCGGTGCCGAGCGGCTTGACCCGCAGCGGATCGAAGCCGGCCATCTGCAGCGCCTGGGCCATGGCCGGCAGGCCGTCGCCATTGTCTGGAAGGAACAGCGCGTCGGCCTGCGGCGCGGAACCGCCGATGACGGGTGCCATGCGCTGCACGGCCTCCCGAGGCTGTCCCGGCGGATAATATTCGAGCGCCGCGATGCGGATACCCTGCTGCGCCGCCGCCTGCTGCAGCCGCGCGCCGGCCACGCGGCCGTACTGCGTCTCCGGGATCAACGCGGCGACGGAGCGGCGTCCTTGAGTGGCGGCGAACGAGACGATGCGGTCCACCTCCTCCTGCACGAGGAAGCTCAGAAGATAAACGCCCTGACTGGCGACGCTCGCATCCGTCGAGAAGCCGATGACCGGCTTGCCCCTCTGGCGCGCCACCTGTCCGGCCGCCTGAACGGAGCCCGCGAAGAGTGGGCCGATGATGAGTTCGGCTCCTTCCGCCAGCGCCTGCTGGGCCGCAGCCTGCGCGCCCTCCGGGGTGCCGTTGTCGTCCTTCACGAAAAGGGTGAGATCCGAGTTCTGGAATTCGCCGAGGGCCAGTTCCGCCGCGTTGCGCATGCTCTGCGCCACCACGGCCCCCTGCCCCGCTCCGGTCATGGGCAGGATCAGGGCGACCCTGACGGGACCGTTGCCGATGGTGGTTCCGGCCATGGCCGGCCCGAGCGGAGCATCCTGCATCGGAGCGCCGGGGGGCGTCACGCCGGCCGCATACGCAGGCTCGACGGGAGCGGGTTGAGGCCGGCTCGCCTTTCGCGGCGGCGCCAGGCTGCCGGAGCCGACGCAGCCGGACAAAACCAGCGCCCCGGCAATGACAAAAACCCACGCGGCCCGGCCTGCAAGGCCTCCGGCTGTACCATGCGACGCCTGCGCCATCTCCACCCCCTTTTGGAAACAGCTATCCGTTCATGGACAGAAGCGTGACAGCAAAAGGTAAACATTGTTTCCAATGCAGGATGATGGTCTCGACAACCCCGCTTCCGCGGCGCCGCCCCTCATGCGACAGTGACGAACGATGAGTCAGAGAATCGATAACCGGACCAAACGGCGCGAGCCGAACGAGCGGATCGCCACCTTCACCGCCTTCGGCCTCGCCGCCGAGGCGAAGCCCCTGTCGCCCGGCCTCTATGTGGTCGCGACCCCCATCGGCAATTTGCAGGACGTTTCCTTCCGTGCGCTGAACGTGCTTGCCGCCGCGGACGCGATCCTCGCCGAGGACACGCGGGTGACGAAGACCCTGCTCGCCCATTACGGCATCACCACGCCGCTCGTAGCCTATCACGAGCATTCCAACGATGCCGTGCGCGAGCGCATGGTCCACCGGATCCGCGAAGGCCAAGCGCTTGCCCTCGTGTCGGATGCCGGCACGCCGCTGGTGTCGGATCCGGGCTACAAGCTCGTGCAGGCGGCGATCGAGGAAGGATTGCCGGTCACCCCCATTCCCGGTCCCTCGGCCGTGCTCACCGCGCTCGTCGCCTCGGGCCTGCCGACCGACCGCTTCTTCTTCGAGGGCTTCCTGCCGTCGAAGAGCGCCGCACGCCGTACGAGGCTCGCCGAGATCGGCACGATCCCCGGCACGCTCATGCTCTTCGAGGGACCGCATCGCCTGCCCGAGATGCTCGCCGATGCCGCCGCCGTCCTGGGCGAGCGGCAGGCCGTGGTGGCGCGCGAACTCACGAAGATGTTCGAGACGATCCGGCGCGGCACCCTGCCGGAACTGGCGCAGCAATTCGCCGAGGGAGGGCCGCCCAAGGGCGAGATCGTGGTGCTGATCGGCGAGGCGACGAAAGCCATGCACGCGGCGGAAGCCGATGCGGCGCTCGACGGCAAGCTCGAAGCGGCGCTCAAGAACCACTCGATCAAGGACGCTGCGGCGCTTGTCACGGCGGAGCTCGACATGCCAAAGCGCGAAGTCTATGCCCGCGCGCTGACGCTCGCAAAGAAGGGCAAATGACGAGCGCGCTCGAACGCCGCCGCGCGACTTTTCTGCGTGGCCATCGTGCCGAATGGATCGCGCTGCTGCTCCTCATGATGAAAGGCTACCGCCCGCTCGCGCGCCGCTATGCGGCATCGGGCGGCGAGATCGACCTGATCGTTGTCCGCGGCGACACCATCGCGTTCGTCGAGGTGAAGGCACGCGGCCTGATGGACGATGCGTTGTCTGCTATCACCGCCCGTAAGCGCCAGCGGTTCTCGCGCGCGGTTCGCACGTGGCTCACGCGCAATGATTGGGCTCAAGGAAAGACTTGGCGTGCCGATGCTGTGTTCATCGCGCCGAAACGATGGCAGCAGCACATCGTGTCCGCGTTCGAGTTGGAGATATCCTAAGCCGCCATCCGGTGCCGGTCCGCAACCGCCTCGCGGATATGTCGCGCCAATTCCTGCACCACGTGATTGCCGCCGTCGCGCGGCAGGTAGAGATTGACCATGAAGGGCGGGAGCGCGGGCAATCCGGACTCGGGCCCCAGCACGTCAAAACCGCTCGGCACGGTCGAGGCCATCCAGGCCATGACGGCGATGTCGGCGGCTACGGTCGCCACCTGCGCCGACGTGTTCGTCACCTCCGAGACCGAACGCCATTCGATGCCGGCCTTCTGCAGCACCTCGCGGATCGGCGCCCGGAAGGCGCAGTCGGAGCAGCCGATGGAGACAGGCAAAGGGCGCTGGCGCACCGCATCGCCGCCGCGCGCGCCCACCCATACCAGACGATCCATGACGAGGTTCTCGCCGTCGGGATCGCAGCTCATCTCGGTGGCGAGCACCACATCGACCTTGCCGCCATAGAGCTTCGAGCGAAGGGACACGCTGGAGCCGCTGTTGAGCGAGATCTGCACACGGGGATAGCGGCGCGCGAAATCCTTCAGGAAGGTCGGCAGATAGGTGGTGACGATGTCGCTTGGAATGCCGAGCCTTACCTCGCCTTCGAATTCCGGCGTCGTCATCTCGGTCCAGATTTCGTCATTGAGGGCCAGCATGCGCTTCGCCCGCCCGAACAGGCGCTCGCCGGCCGTCGTGAGCTTCATGGCGCGCCGATCGCGGGTGATGAGTTCCTCGCCGAGCGTCTCTTCCAGGCGCTTGATCTGCTGGCTCACCGCGGCCTGAGTCAAGTTGAGGACTCCAGTGGCGGCAGTCATGCCGCCGGCATCCACCACCGCCACAAAAGCTCTGAGCAGGCTCACATCGAGATTCCGGGCCATTGCCGACCTCAATAACAGTTCCTTATCTTTAATATAATGAACATTCGTTTCCTTTATGCAAGGGGCGAGTGCATCATCTCTTCATCGAACTTGAGGAGACGGTCATGTCAGCACTTTCCACCACCTGCGATTGGACCTCGGAACAGCAGGCCCCCAAGCCCTCGCGCATCAAGAGCCTTTTCGCATCCCTCATGCACGAAATCGAGATCCGCCGCGCCTTGCGCGAGGTCAGCACGCTCGACGAGGCGATGCTGCACGATATCGGCCTCACCCCTGGAAATGCCGAGGACACCATCCGGTGCGGCCGGCATTAAGCCCCTTCTTCTTTCGGCGCAAACACCGTCACGGCCGCGGGCCGGATCGAGAAATGGGCGGGCGTCTGGGTTACGATTTCGCCATCCGCATTGACGGGCTTCGGCTTGCGGGTGCGGATATCGAATTCCTTGGCCTGGACCGCCCGCACCTCTTCCCAGGCCCCATGCTGCCCGTAGCGGAATGACCGCGCCATGAGGGCGAGTTTCCAGGCCCGGTCCAGTTCCAGGCTGTAGAGATCGAGATGCTGGTCGTCGATGGCCGCATCCTTTTCCACCGCATTCCCGCCGCCGTAGAAGCGTCCATTGCCGACCGCGATCTGCAGCGTCTTCACACGCACGGATTCTTTCTCGCTGTAGATGGTGGCCCGAAAAGGCTTGGCCTGCGCCAGAACCTTCAGGGCCACGAGCGCATAACCCAGGCGGCCCCAGCGGCGCTTGATGTCCCGCGTCAGCTTCTGCGCTAGTTCTGCCGACAGCCCAATGCTTGCCACGTTGAAGAACGGCTCGTTGTTGACGATGCCGAGATCGATCCTGCGGGTGAGGCCATCGGCAATGACCTGGGCAGCACCATCGAGATCGAAGGGAATGTCGAGGGTCCGCGCCAGATCGTTTGCCGTGCCCATCGGCAGAATGCCCAAGGGCAGCCCGGCCTCGATGACGCCGAACGCCGCCGCGTTCAGGGTGCCGTCGCCCCCGCCGACGATGGCGCAATCCACGTCCTTGGCATGCTTGACGATGAGCGGGGATAGATCCTCCCGGCGGCCGCATTCCAGGTGAACGGGCTCGATGCCATGATCCTTCAGGCGCTCCATGGCGATGTCACACTGGGTGGCACCGCTGCGGCTCTTGGCATTGACAATCAGAAGGGCGCGGCGGGGCATGGACTATCACATGGATAAGCTTGACGGGATCTGCAAGGGGGCCGGCTTAAGCGGGGCCGTTGGATAACCCCCCTCCCCCGATTTCGTTCACGACACCGACGATGAAGAGTTGCCATCCTTCTTTTTAAGGCCAATAACCCTGCTTCCCAAGGAGGCTTGACGCATGACCGTCACCGTTGCGTTCCAGATGGATCACATCCGCAGCATCAAGATCGCAGGCGATACGGGTTTTGCGTTGCTGCTCGAAGCCCAACGGCGCGGGCATCGGGTCCTGCACTACACGCCCGACCGCCTTTCCCTGCGCGACGGCGCGGTGGTCGCAATGGCGGAAACCATCGAAGCGCGCGACGTGGAGGGCGACCATTTCACGCTGGGTGAGCCCGAACGGGTCGATCTCTCGACCGTCGACGCGGTGCTCATGCGCCAGGATCCGCCCTTCGATCTGGCCTACATCACCGCCACTCATTTTCTAGAGCGCATCCATCCGAAGACGGTCGTCGTCAACGATCCGACCCATGTGCGCAATGCGCCGGAAAAGATCTTCGTCACGCATTTTCCGCACCTGATGCCGCCGACGCTCATCTCCCGCGACAGACAGGAGATCGAGGAGTTCCGGCGCGAGCATGGCGATGTGGTGATGAAGCCGCTCTACGGCCATGGCGGTGCGAGTGTGTTCAAGGTCGGCCGTGAGGATCCGAACTTCGGCTCGCTATACGACCTGTTCTCCAACCTGTTCCGCGAGCCCTGGGTGATCCAGCGCTTCCTGCCGAAGATCACGGAAGGCGACAAGCGCATCATCCTCATCGACGGCGAGGCGGCGGGCGCGATCAACCGTGTCCCGGCGGCGAACGACATCCGCTCCAACATGGTGCGCGGCGGCGCGGCGAAGCCCACGGATCTGACGCCGCGCGAGCGCGAGATCTGCGAAACCATCGGTCCTGACCTCAAGCGCATGGGCCTCATCCTCGTCGGCATCGACGTGATCGACGGCAACCTCACCGAAATCAACGTGACCGCCCCCACGGGCATCCGCGCCATCAAGCGCCTCGGCGGGCCAGATCTCGCCGTGACGGTGTGGGATGTGATCGAAAGCAAGGTGAGGCGCTGATACCCTCCACTGTCATCCCCGCGAAGGCGGGGATCCATATCCACGACGCAGGCAAGAGGAGCGCAGGGGCTTTCATCTTGCGTCTGCAGAACCGTCAGCGTTGATGGATTCCGGGCTCCAGGATGCGGCCCCGGAATGACAGCAGCGTGTATTAAGCCGCCAATTCCGCAATCACCGCGTTCAGCACCGGAAAGCCCTTCGGTGTCACCGCGAGGCGTGTTCCATTCACCTGGATCAGGCCTTCCTCCTCCAGGTTGCGCAAGCGCCTCGGGTTCAGCGTCCGCCCGGTGAATGCCTCGAACCGGCGCGGATCGACGCCTTCCTTCAGGCGCAGACCCATGAGCAGGAATTCGTCGCCCTCGGCCTCGGAGGTCAGTACCTCTTCGTCGATAACGCCGTGGCCTTCACGCTCCACGAGTTCCAGCCAGGTTTCCGGGTGCTTCTCCGTCGCGGTGGCGAGCCGCGCATTGCCGGTCACGAGTCGTCCATGGGCGCCGGGGCCGATGCCGGCATACTCGCCGTAGCGCCAATAGAGCAGGTTATGGCGGGATTCAGCGCCGGGCTTGGCGTGGTTCGAGATCTCGTACGCTGGAAGGCCGTACTTCTCGCACACCTCCTGCGTAATGTCGTAAAGCGCGCGGCCGGTCTCCTCGTCCGGCACGGTGATCTTGCCGGCATCGTAGAGACGCTGGAACCAGGTGCCGGGCTCGATGGTGAGCTGATAGAGCGAGAGATGCTCGACCGAATGGGAGATCGCCTGCTCCAGCTCCGCGCCCCAGGCCTGCGGCGTCTGGCCCGAGCGGGCATAGATCAGGTCGAAGGAATAGCGCTCGAAGATGGAGGCCGCAATCCTCACCGCCCCCAGGGCTTCGTCGACCGAATGCATGCGCCCGAGGCGCTTGAGATCGGGATCGTTGAGCGCCTGGACGCCGAGCGAGACCCGGTTGATGCCGGCTCTGCGGTAACCGCGGAAGCGCTCGGCCTCAACGCTGGTGGGGTTGGCCTCCAGCGTCACCTCCGCCTTGGGATCGACGGCCCAGGCGCCGCCGATGGCGTCGAGGATCGCGCCCACGGTTTCCGGTTTCATGAGCGAGGGCGTGCCGCCGCCGAAGAAGATACTCGTGACCGTCCGTCCCGGAATGCGCGAAGCCGTATGGGCGATCTCGCGCCGGAAGGCCGTGAGAAACCGCTCCTGATCCACCGGCTGGTGGCGGACATGGCTGTTGAAGTCGCAATAGGGGCATTTGGAAGCGCAGAAGGGCCAATGGACATAGACGCCGAAGCCCACATCACGCGTCGGATGATCGATCATGGGGCCTATATGGCAGTTCACGGGCTCTGCGTCACGGGTGGCGTTGTCGCGTAACCAGCTACCGTGTCATTCCCGGCCGGAGCGCAGCGGAGGGGAAGGGAATCCACTGCCAAGCGCCGCGCCCTGGATCCCCTTCCCTCGCTTCGCTCGCCGGGGACGACACGCAGCGGTGTATTGCCGAAACCTTTCTGAACCTCATCGCTCACAAGGTTGTTCACCCTTATAGAGCCTTCGGTCCTGGCTTCCGCTGCGGCGGGGTCTTAAGATCGGCAGGCAGACAACAGGAACCCATCATGCGGCATTGGCGCGGCCCGTTCGACCGGCAGGGCTACCACCACGGCAATCTGAAGGAGGCGCTGATTGAAGCCGCGCAACGCTTCATTGCCGAGCGGGGGATCGGCGGGTTCACGCTGGCCGACGCGGCCAAGCTCGTGGGCGTGACGCCCGCGGCGCTCTATCGCCATTTCCGGGGCCGGGACGCGCTCGTGGCCGAGGTCGCGTTCCGCGGCTACGACGAGTTGGCGAAACGGCTCGGACGGGCCCTGCAGAGCGACGGGACAGCGCTGGAGCGCTTCACCCGCATGGGTGAGGCCTATCTCGCCTTCGCCGAGCAGGAACCCGGCTTCTACACGGCCATGTTCTCGGCCAGGCCCAGCGAGGGCGAGACTTGCGGCCCATTCTGGACCAAGGAGATCAAGAACGGCGGCAAGCCCGTCGGCAACGCCTTCGACTTCCTGGTCCAGGCGCTGTCAGAGACGTTTCCCGACGGCTTCGAGAGCGTCGACGTCCGCTTCATCGCCATAGAGGTCTGGGCCCTGTCCCACGGTATCGCAACTCTGGACGCCGCAGGTCAACTGCCAAAGGGTCCGGGCCTGCCGGACAAGTACGAGTTGCTGCGCGCCGGCGTGCTCGCCCTTGTCCATGGTGCCTTGAAAGGCCGCACCGGCAATTCTGGAAAATAACGACGAAACCTCTCTTGAAAGCGCCAAAATCGATCCGCATGTTAATGTTGTTAGCATTAACATAGGGACCTCCAATGTCTGACTCTGCCTCTGCCGCCTGGAACGCGGGCCCGCATGCGGGCCCCTGGAACAACGGCGCTCATCGCCGCTGCGGGCGCAAGCCCGGACGCGGTTTGGAGATCGTCGGCATCATTCTGGGCTTTATCTTCGTCTGGCCGCTCGCGCTGGCCTATCTGGTGTGGAAAATGTGTGGATATCCGAAATACGACGAGGCCAAGGCGTTCTTCCGCGACACCTTCGGTCGGGCCAAGGATGACTTCTTCGCCTCGCGTGGCCCTGCCGGGTTCGGCTTCGCCAGCACAGGAAACGCGGCGTTCGACGACTACCGCCGCAGCGAGCTCGAGCGCCTCGAGGAAGAGCGCCGCAAGCTCGACGAGGAAGCGCGCGACTTCCGGAACTTCGTCGAGGAGCTGAAGCGGGCCAAGGACCGCGAGGAGTTCGATGCCTACATGGCCAAGCGCCGCAACAACGGCACGACGAACGTCTGATCCGAATTATCCAAGTCAGTGGAGCGCCCTCCGGGGCGCTCTTTCTTTTTGAACAGCTCTTTTCGTCAGGGCCGGGCTCGTCCCGGTCATCTCGGCCGGAGAAGCGTGGCGCTTCAGGCATTCGAGATCACCGGCACAAGGCCGGCGATGACGTCGAAGGCGTCAGGCCCGGTGCAGGCACCCGGCGGCCAGCTTCAAGAAGGCGCGGGCCCGGTGGGACAGGCCGGAAGGTTCCGGCTTCGACCAGTCGATGCCGTGCTTTTCCTCCGAGGAGATCTCCCCGAACGTCTCGGTGAAGCCATCCGGCTGGAACATGGGGTCGTAGCCGAAACCCTTGTCGCCGCGCGGCGGCCACACGACCTCGCCGAAGACGCGCCCCTCGAACAGCTCCTCGTGCCCGTCGGGCCAGGCAATGACGAGGGCGGAGACGAAATGGGCCCTGCGGTCCGTCGCCTCGCGCTTCAGCAATTCGCGCTCCACCCGCTCCATGGCGGCATGGAAATCCTTCTTCGGGCCGGCCCAGTCGGCCGTAAACAAGCCCGGCGCGCCGTCCAGAGCATGGACGCACAATCCGGAATCGTCGGAGAGCGCCGGCAGGCCGGTGGCCATGGCCGCCGCGTGGGCCTTGATGGCGGCGTTCTCGGCGAACATGTGCCCCGTCTCGTCGGGAACCGGCAGGCCGAGTTCGCCCGCCGACACGGCCTCCACGCCGAAGGAAGCGAGCAGCTCCTGCATCTCGCGCAGCTTGCCTGCGTTGTGGGTCGCGATGACGACCTTGCCGGTCAGGGAACGATGAATGCTCATGCCACGGCCTTCTTCTGCAGGTCCACCAGCTGTGTCACGCCGGCCTTGGCGAGGCGAAGCAGACTCAGGAACTCCTCTTCCGAGAAGGGCTTGCCCTCGGCCGTGCCCTGCACCTCGACGATGCCGCCGGAGCCCGTCATCACGAAATTGGCGTCGGTCTCGGCGGCGGAATCCTCCGCATAATCGAGATCGAGCACCGGCTGGCCCTTGTAGATGCCACAGGAGATGGCGGCGACGGGCTCGCGCAGCGGATTGATCGAGATGATCGAGCGGTTCTGCATCCAGGTGAAGCATTCGTGCAGCGCCACCCAGGCGCCGGTGATGGAGGCCGTGCGGGTGCCGCCGTCGGCCTGGATCACGTCGCAATCGACGACGATCTGCTTTTCGCCGATGGCCGGCAGGTTGACGACGGCGCGGAGCGACCGACCGATGAGGCGCTGGATCTCCTGGGTGCGGCCCGAAGGCTTGCCGGAATTGACCTCGCGACGGGTGCGCTCATGGGTGGCGCGGGGCAGCATGGAATATTCCGCCGTCACCCAGCCCCGGCCGGTGCCGCGCAGCCACGGCGGGCCCTTTTCCTCGAGCGAAGCGGTGCAGATCACCTTCGTGTTGCCGAAGGAGACGAGGCAGGAGCCTTCCGCATAGCGCGCGACCCCGCGCTCCAAGGTGACGGGACGCAGTTCGTCGGGGGCGCGGTTGGAAGGACGCATGGCGGGATTCTCCTGAAAGATCTTGCGATTCTCCACCTGTTTGAAGCGGCGGGGCGGTTTAGGCAAGCGCAAGGCTTGCCGAAGAGGCTTCCGATCCGCACATAATACTGACTTGCAGGGTGGAATTGTGAGAGCGTAGAACCCTTCGGATGCATCCAACCGGTCCCTTCTCCCATCTGTCGAAAACCCGCGCCATCGCGGAGTTGAACGACCGTTCCCGTGAAATCTTCCGCCAGATCGTCGAGAGCTATCTCATGACAGGCGAGCCCGTGGGCTCGCGCCATCTCTCGCGCATCCTGCCGATGACGCTCTCTCCCGCGTCGATCCGCAACGTGATGGCGGATCTGGAGACGGCGGGCCTGGTCTTCGCGCCCCATACCAGCGCCGGCCGCCTGCCGACGGAGACGGGCCTGCGCTTCTTCGTTGATGCCATGATGGAGATCGGCGACGTCACCTCCGAGGAGCGCTCGCGCATCGAGGCGCAGATGCGGGCCGCTGCCTCGGGCCACACCCTGGAAACGGCGCTGGCCGAGGCCTCCGCGCTGCTGTCGGGCGTCTCGCGAGGCGCCGGCGTGGTCGTGACGTCCAAGTCCAATGCGCGCCTCAAGCACATCGAATTCGTGCGCCTCGACCCGGCCCGCGCCCTGGTGGTGCTCGTCTCCGCGGACGGCTCTGTGGAAAACCGCCTTCTCGACCTGCCCGCAGGCCTGCCCGCAGGCGCCTTGGTCGAGGCCGGCAATTTCCTCAATGCCCGCATCCAGGGCAAGACTCTCGGCGACATCAAGCGGGAGATCCAGACCCGCCGCGAAGACATGGAGCGGGAGCTCGACGCGCTCACCGCGAGGCTCGTGGAGGCGGGGCTCGCCACCACGGTGGGACCGGCGGATTCCCGTCAGCTCATCGTGCGCGGGCAGGCCAACCTCCTCGACGATCTGAAGGCGGCCGAGGATCTGGAGCGCATCCGCCTGCTCTTCTCGGACCTGGAGACCCAGACCGACGTGATCGACCTCCTGAGTCGGGCCGAGGGCGGCGAAGGGGTGCGCATCTTCATCGGCTCGGAGAACAAGCTCTTTTCGCTCTCCGGCTCCTCGATGATCGCCGCCCCCTTCCGGGACGGCAGCCAGAAGATCGTCGGAGTTCTGGGCGTCATCGGTCCGACCCGACTGAATTACGCTCGCATCGTCCCCATGGTCGACTATACCGCCAAGGTGATCTCGCGCATCCTGGAACAGGGGCGGTAGGGGCACCGATCGACGCCTGTGTGCGGCGGCGCGCTTTGCATCACGTTGCCCCGATACAAGGGAACCATCTTCGTCTGAAGCGTTAAACCTCCTGTCCGCGCAAGCGGCCAATGTTCCTATCGATGCAGGAGGTTCACTTGAAGACAGCGACGATCATCGCCAGCGCCAGCCTCATGATGCTCGGCACCCTCGGCTTGGCCCAGGCCCAGACCAGCGGCACGCCCGGCTCCCCCTTCCCGAATGCCGCTCCGCACGAAGTCCAGATGATCAACGGCGTTCCCTGCCGCACCATTCTCGACCGCGAGAGCAATCAGCGCGTCCCGGTCCAGTGCGCCAGCTCGGCCGGCATGATCGGCATGGATCCGACGACGACCGGCAGCGTCCTCATGGTTCCGGCGGCCCGAGCCCCCGTGTCCGGAACGCCGGCCTCCGCCTTCCCCACGGCTGCGCCCCATGAGATCCGGGTCATCAACGGGGTTCCTTGCCGTACCGTCCTGGTCCAGGGCACTGAACAGCGCGTTCCGGTCGAGTGCGCTCGTTAATCGTCCCCTTCCTTCGGCACGCGCGGGCTCCCGGTTCCGCGCTCGCCTTCACGTCCCGCGCTCGAATGCGAGGCCCGCTCAGGCAAGAGCACGACGTCTCTAAGGGCCCTCGACCGACAGGTCCGGCGCAAAGAATTTGTACTGGGCATTGATCATGGCCTGAAGCCCGCCCTTGGATCCGTCCGTGTAATACCACTGCCGCAGAGCCGCCGATTGCGAGTAGCGAGACAGATCGACTTCCGCGATGCGGCACAGCATGTCGCTGAGACTGCCGAAGCCGCCCTCCAACGCGAGGTCCCCGGCGCTTCGCGGCTGGCCCGTCCTCGGCCCGAATAACGGCAGCGGCGGCGATGGCGGATGCGAGGCAAAATCCCGCCCGACGGCGTCCAGGACGCGAAAGTTCGGGTTCTGTGTCAGCGGGTAGAGCACGGCATCAACATTTGCAGACGTCTGTGACGATCACCTTAGACAATGACGCTGCGGAATGAAGCGGGAGCGTGCCCGAAATTAAGGAATTGTTAACAGTAAAAGTGAGGTCTGCGGGGCTCGAGCATCGGACCCAGAAGTGGATTTGCACGTTTGGGATCGATGCGTCTTCTTGGACGAGCGCATCGGTCGATCCAGAAAACCGGGTCCACTCTTCGCTGACGCGGACCTGCGGTTCCACACGATGCTCCATGCCACGCTCCGATTAGGCCGTAGACACCGGAACCCAGCATGCTGCCGAGCCCGTAGAGGGCCATCTGGAATGGGCCGATGCGTCTGTGAAGCTCGGGACGGCTGCCGTCCCGAGATCGTGCGGAGCATCTGAGATTGCTGGGGCTCCTGCCATCGCCGCCTCCAATGCCTGAATGGATTACGGAAGGCTGGGGCGCGGAGACAAGATTACTAATCCGCCCCATTCACAAAATGCGTCTGTCACATGCCCCGATCCCAGCCCGGCACGTTGCAATGCGAAATCAGACTGGTATGGAGGAGCGTGGATTACGGTGATACCCTTGCGAAGTTCCCGCGGATGACCCCGCCGTAATGCGCTTCGAGCGCATTCTTGGTTGTTGAGCCCATTCCATTCCTTTCGCCTAATGGACGCTCCTGTTGTACAGCGACGCCTGTTCTTGCGGCCCCGCTAGCCCCGTCGGGCTCACGAGAATTTCCAACATGACTCATCTCTCCCGCCTCAAGGCCGAGTGGTTTCCCAACGTTCGTGCCGATCTCCTCGCCGGCACCGTCGTCGCCCTGGCTCTGATCCCTGAGGCCATCGCCTTCTCGATCATCGCCGGTGTCGATCCGCAGGTCGGCCTCTATGCCTCCTTCTGCATCGCAGTCATCACGGCGATCGCAGGCGGGCGGCCGGGCATGATCTCGGCCGCGACCGGTGCCATGGCCCTCGTTATGGGATCACTGGTGAAGGACCATGGGCTGCAATATCTGCTCGCCGCCACGCTTCTGACCGGCGCGTTCCAGATCGTTGCCGGCGCCCTGCGCCTCGGCGATCTGATGCGCTTCGTCTCCCGCTCCGTCGTGACGGGGTTCGTGAACGCGCTCGCCATCCTGATCTTCATGGCGCAGCTGCCGGAATTCACCGGCCAGGGCCCGCTCATGTACGGCATAGTCGCCGTGGGCCTGGCGATCATCTACCTGCTGCCGCTGGTCACGAAGGCGGTGCCCTCCGCCCTCGTGACGATCGTCCTGCTCACGGCGATTTCCATTTACTTCGGCTTCGACCTGCGGACTGTCGGCGACATGGGCCAGCTGCCGAGCGACCTTCCGGCCTTCGCCCTGCCCGACGTGCCGCTGAACCTCGAAACGCTCAAGATCATTCTTCCCTACTCGCTCACGCTTGCCATGGTGGGCATGCTCGAATCCCTCATGACGGCCGCCATCGTGGACGAGATGACGGACACGGACAGCTCCAAGAACCGGGAATGCACGGGTCAGGGCCTCGCGAACATCGTGGCGGGCCTGTTCGGCGGCATGGCCGGCTGCGCCATGATCGGCCAGTCGGTGATCAACGTCTCGTCCGGCGGCCGCGGACGGCTCTCGACGCTCTGGGCCGGGGCCTTCCTGCTCTTCCTCATCCTCGTGCTCGACGAATGGGTGCGCCAGATCCCCATGGCGGCGCTCGTCGCCGTCATGGTCATGGTCTCGATCAACACCTTCCAGTGGGGCTCGATCCTGGCCATGCGCCTGCACCCGAAGAGCTCGAGCATCGTCATGCTGGCCACCGTGGCGGTCGTCGTCCTCACCCATGACCTCGCCAAGGGCGTGCTGGTGGGCGTGATCCTGAGCGGCATCTTTTTCGCCCGCAAGGTCGCCAAGTTCTTCGGCGTTACGTCCACCCGCGAGG
The DNA here is from genome assembly GCF_009296175.1 of Microvirga tunisiensis. Lineage (GTDB taxonomy): Bacteria > Pseudomonadota > Alphaproteobacteria > Rhizobiales > Beijerinckiaceae > Microvirga > Microvirga tunisiensis. The sequence continues at coordinate 44,770 of NZ_VOSK01000022.1, forward strand.
GAGACGTGCGGACATACCGGGTCGACGGGGAAATCTTCTTCGCCACGGCGGAGGCCTTCCACAGCGCCTTCGACTTCCGTGAGGAGGACTTGAAGCGGGTCGTCATCGATGTCGGCAGCTCCCATTTCTGGGATATCACCGGCATCAACGCCCTCGACCGGGTTGTGCTGAAGTTCCGCCACCACGATATCCCGGTGGAGGTCGTGGGCCTCAACGAGGCCAGCGCCAGCCTGGTCGAGAAGCTGGGCACCCACAACAAGGAGGGAGTCGGGCTGGCCTCGGGCCACTAACGGGCCACGCGACACCGCCTTCCCTTGGCATAAGGGGGCCGGGCTGCTATTGCCCGGCCAACAGGGTTTCACACCCGCCAGAGTTTACTGATGACCGCTCGCACCTTCGACAATATCCGCAACTTCTCCATCGTGGCCCATATCGACCACGGCAAGTCGACGCTCGCCGACCGCCTGATCCAGACCACGGGGGCGCTCTCGGCCCGCGAGATGACGGAGCAGGTGCTCGACAACATGGATATCGAGCGCGAGCGCGGCATCACCATCAAGGCGCAGACCGTGCGCCTGGAATACAAGGCGCAGGACGGCAAGACCTACATCCTGAACCTCATGGACACCCCCGGCCACGTGGACTTCGCCTACGAGGTCTCGCGCTCGCTCGCCGCCTGCGAGGGCTCGCTGCTGGTGGTCGACGCCTCCCAGGGCGTGGAGGCGCAGACGCTGGCCAATGTCTACCAGGCCATCGATGCCAACCACGAGATCGTCCCGGTCCTCAACAAGATCGACCTGCCTGCCGCGGATCCGGACCGGATCAAGGAGCAGATCGAGGAGGTGATCGGCATCGACGCCTCAGATGCGGTGCCGATCTCGGCCAAGACAGGCCTGAACATCGAGGGCGTGCTGGAAGCCATCGTCAAGAAGCTGCCGCCGCCGAAGGGCGATCCGGATGCACCGCTCAAAGCGCTGCTGGTCGATTCCTGGTACGACGCCTATCTCGGCGTGGTCGTGCTCGTGCGCATCATCGACGGGTCGATGAAGAAGGGCTCCACCATCAAGATGATGGGGACAAACGCCTCCTACAGTCTCGACCGGGTCGGCGTGTTCTCGCCGAAGATGCAAGAAATGGCCCAACTCGGCCCCGGCGAGGTCGGCTTCTTCACCGCCTCGATCAAGGAGGTGGCCGATACCCGTGTCGGCGATACCATCACCGACGAGCGCAAGCCCACGACGGACGCGCTTCCGGGCTTCAAGCCCGTGCAGCCGGTGGTGTTCTGCGGCCTCTTTCCCGTCGATGCCGCCGAGTTCGAGAACCTGCGCGCCGCCATGGGCAAGCTGCGCCTGAACGACGCCAGCTTCTCCTACGAGATGGAGACCTCCGCGGCGCTCGGCTTCGGCTTCCGCTGCGGCTTCCTCGGCCTGCTGCATCTCGAGATCATCCAGGAGCGACTGGAGCGCGAGTTCAATCTCGACCTCATCTCCACCGCGCCGAGCGTGGTCTATCACCTGAAGCTACGTGACGGCTCGACCATCGAGCTGCACAACCCGGCCGACATGCCGGACGTGATGAAGATCGAGACCATCGAGGAGCCGTGGATCCGCGCCACCATCCTCACGCCCGACGATTATCTCGGCTCGGTGCTGAAGCTCTGCCAGGAGCGGCGCGGCGTCCAGATCGACCTGAACTATGTCGGCAAGCGCGCCATGGTGGTCTACGACCTGCCGCTCAACGAGGTCGTGTTCGACTTCTACGATCGCCTGAAGTCGATCTCGAAGGGCTATGCCTCCTTCGACTACCACATTTCCGACTACCGAGAGGGCGACCTCGTGAAGATGTCGGTGCTGGTCAACGGCGAGCCCGTGGATGCGCTCTCCATGCTGGTGCACCGCGACCGCGCCGAGGGCCGCGGCCGCGCCATGTGCGAGAAGCTGAAGGAGCTGATCCCGCCGCACATGTTCCAGATCCCGGTTCAGGCGGCCATCGGCGGCAAGATCATCGCCCGCGAAACCATCCGGGCGCTGCGCAAGGACGTGACCGCCAAGTGCTACGGCGGCGATGCCTCGCGCAAGCGCAAGCTGCTCGATAAGCAGAAGGAAGGCAAGAAGCGGATGCGCCAGTTCGGCAAGGTCGACATCCCGCAGGAGGCGTTCATCGCCGCGCTGAAGATGGATTCCTAAAGGAGACACCGTCGAGGCCTTCACGGCAACGTTTGACAGGCCCGGCTCGGTCATGAGCCGGGCCATTCTTTTTGTCGGTTGCACTGCAGCAAAAAGCGCTGGAACCTGCCCTCCCTCCCAGAGTTCAACCCAGGCACGGGGCTTGGTCTCGCACATGTCATAGGCTGAAGGAACGGGGTCTGCGGACGCCGGGCTTCGGCATGTCCATGTCGGCGAGGCTCAACCTTCGATACCGCACCTCCGAGCCACAGGATCTCGCAATACAGGAGAGTCCATGTCTTCGTCCCTGCGGGCCACGCTGCCGACGCTTTTCGCCCTCCTTCTGGGCTACGCTCTCATGCAGATCGGCAACACGCTTCAGGGCACGCTGCTCAGCGTGCGCGGGAGCATCGCGCAGTTCACGCCAACACAGATCGGAGCCGTGGGTGCCGCCTTCTGGGTCGGCATCGTCGTCGGCTCTCTCTATGCCGGACGCGTGATCCAGCAGGTGGGACATACGCGGACCTTCGCGGCGCTGGCGGCCATCGCCGCCTCGACGGCCCTGCTGCATCTGCTCGTCATCAGCCCGGCCGTCTGGATCGCCGCGCGCGCGGTAACCGGCTTCTGCTTTGCCGGGTTGTTCATCGTCGTCGAGAGCTGGCTCAACGCCTCCGTCAATGCGCAGACGCGCGGGCAGATTCTCAGTGTTTATGGAATGACGGGTTTGATCGCCGGAATCGGCGGTCAGATGCTCCTGCCCGCGGGCGATCCGCATGGCTATCGGCTGTTCTGCTTCGTCACCATTCTGATCTCTCTCGCCCTCGTGCCGACGGCCCTGTCGCGGGCGACCGCGCCGGCTCATGCGGTCAGCGATAGGAAGATCAATCTGATGCAGCTCTACAGGCAATCGCCCTTCGGCGTGGTGGCTGCGGTTCTCTGCGGCATCACCACGAGTTCGTTCTTCGCGCTGGCCCGATCTGGGCTCAGGAACGCGGGCTCGAAACGACCGAGATCGCCATCTTCATGGCCTGCGGGACGCTGGGCGGCTTTGTCACCACCTATCCCCTCGGCTGGCTCTCGGACCGCATGGACCGGCGCCATGTGATCATCGGCGCGTCTGGCATGGCGGCGGCGATCCTTCTCGCGCTCATCCACTTCGTGCCGGCGACCGTGTCGATCTGGCTGCTCTTCATCTATGTCGCGATCTTCGGCGGGAGCGTCATCCCGACCTACAGCATCGTCACGGCGCATGTGAACGACATGGTGAAGCCGGGTGAGTTCGTAGCCGCCGCCGGCGGTCTCCTGATCCTGCAAGGCGTGGGCGCAGCCATCGGCCCGGTGATCTCAGGAATGGCTATGACGGAGTTCGGGCGATTGGGCCTTCTCTATGTCGTCATCACCGCCCAGGCGCTCATGGCGATCTGGGGTGCCTATCGCAGCCTGCAGCGCGCTGCGCCTCCGACGGAGAAGAAGGAGACCTTCACCCCGGAACCGACCGTTCCCGTCGGAACGCAGCTGGAGGCGTCGTGAGCGCCTCCAGCTGAAGTTGTGAGCCTACACGAGCAGCGATTGGCCGCCATCGATCCAGACCGGCGTGCCGGTGATGTGGCGTGCGCGGTCGGAGGCGAGGAAGAGTACGAGTTCGGCGACCTCCTCACTTGTGCCGGGCTCCTGGCCGGTGAGCGGGATCGAACCGGCCGGATATTCGGCCGGGACCTCCGCCTCCTGCGTATCGCGCTTCTCGGTGTTGTCGGAAATCTCGGTATCGATCTTGCCGGGGCAGACCACGTTCACGCGGATCTTGTGCTTGGCGAGCTCGACCGCCAGCATCTGCGCCATCGCCACCTGGGCCGCCTTGGTGGCGGAATAGGCCGTCGCGCCGGCGCTCGTGAAGGTGCGGGATCCATTGATCGATGCCGTGATGACGATGGAGCCCCCGGCCTTCTTCAGATGCGGCACGGCATGATGGAGCGTGAGATAGGTGCCGCGCAGATTGGTGTTGATCGTGCGATCCCATTCCTGCGGCTGCAGCTCGTCGATGGGCGCCCAGACGCCGTTGATGCCTGCATTGGCGAAGACGATGTCGAGCCGGCCATGAGCCTGCACCAGATCGGCCACCGCCTTGCGCATCTGGCCTTCATCCGCTACATCGGCCACGAGCGCAATGGCTCTGCCGCCTGCCCGCTCGATCTCCTCGGCGACCTTTCGGATCTCGTCTTCCGTGTGGCTGAGCACACCGACCATGGCGCCCTCACGCGCGAAGCGCAGGGCCGTCGCCTTGCCGATGCCCGATCCTGCGCCTGTCACGAGCGCGACCTTGCCTTGAAGCTCCATGATGCTGCCTTTCCTCCAAGCGGGATTGTCCAGTCCCTGAACCGGAGGACGGGCAGCTTGTTCCCTTGAGCCCTATGCCAGACCGACGCGGCGCCCGGAGGCGTCGACCACCGGCTCTCCGTCTTCCTTGACGAATTCGCCCTGCTGCGGCGGCAGGATGTCGAGCACGGTCTCGGACGGGCGGCAGAGCCTGACGCCCAGGGGCGTGACCACGATGGGCCGATTGATCAGGATAGGATGCGCGATCATCGCATCAAGGAGTTGGTCGTCGCTCAAGGAATGGTCGCCGAGCCCGAGTTCCGCATAGGGCGTTCCCTTTTCGCGGATCGCGTCGCGGACGCTCACGCCCATGCGTTCGATCAGCTGGCGCAGGAGCAGACGCGTCGGCGGGGTCTTCACATACTCGATGATGTGCGGCTCGATCCCGGCATTGCGGATCAGCCCCAGGGTGTTGCGGGAGATCCCGCATTGCGGGTTGTGGTAGATGATCACGTCCATGGCTTATCCTGACAATCGCATGAAGTGGCAGCGATGGATGCCATCGCATGTCGGGAATGACTAGGGGCTAATGCCTGTTGCAGGAGTTCAGCTCCGGCAGGCCGGCCGGCCCTGAACCTTCAGTCGCGCCAGCAGGTGCCCTGCAAGGCCATTGTAGGCTTCCTGCGTGTCGACGCCGGAGAGGGAAAGTTCGAGCACCCATTCGCTCGAGAGCGGCACGATCAGAGTCTCGACCGTCATGGCATGTGAGGCTGATGGCAGACTGGCATCGATCCAGGTCGCGGACCAGCGGGTCGCTCCGGCGTCGGAAGACAGGGACACCGATTGCGCGGGACGCCCGAGAAGCTGCTCGTAGTCCTGCTGCAGAACTGCAGCGTCCCGGGTCGCGAGATCGGATTGCGGCATGTCGCGCAATTCCTGGGCCGAGCGAAGACCGACCGTGAGATCCGCGTCCGTGACAATGGCTCAGACCCGCTTCCGTGAGGCGCCACTCGTCCGGCAGTGTGAAGGAGAAGCAGAGATCCGGCGCGACCTTGCCGGAAACCCGGGTCTGGTGCGTAAGGGAATCGAAATGCGCCTTGATCGGCTCGCTCCCGCCGGTGCTGTCGAGCGGATCGTTCGCGGCCTGCGCCACGGAAGCAATGGCAAGCCCTGCCAGAAGGGCAAGCCTGCCAGACCATGCTTCCCACCATCTTACGCTGTGCACCGGACCCTCCAGGGGGAACGAACCTTCACATTGATAGCAGCGCGCGCAAACCGCACCGGTTGCCTCGAAACTGCAACGCTCTTGAGTTGCACGAGCCGGGCCCTACCTCGCACAGGAACGAAATGACCCTGGAGAGACTTAATGCAGGCTTTCATACGCGCCTCCTTTCTGGCGGCGATCCTGCTCGCAGCAGGCCAGGCAGCGGCTGCAACCTGCCGCGATCCGGCAGGTTTCGAGAAATGGCTCGATGACATCGGACAGGAAGCGGTAGCGCAGGGCATTTCGCCAGAAGCCGTAAAGCAGGGTTTGTCCGGCGTCATCTTCGACCAGAGCATCATCCGCAAAGATCGTGGCCAGGGCGTGTTCAAGCAGAGCTTCGAGCAATTCGCGGGACGCATGGTCTCTCCCGCGCGCCTGAGAGGCGGCGCCACGATGCTGAAGCGGCATGCGGCCACTCTCTCGCGGATCGAGCAGCGCTTCGGCGTGCCCGCCCCGGTCCTCGTCGCCATTTGGGGTCTCGAGACGGATTTCGGCGCGGTGAAAGCCAATCTGCCGGTGATCCGCTCCGTCGCAACGCTGACCTATGATTGCCGGCGCTCGGACTTCTTCAAGGCCCATCTCTTCGATGCGCTGCGCATCGTCGACAGTGGCGACCTGACCCCCGCCGAGATGCGCGGAGCCTGGGCGGGCGAGATGGGACAGACCCAGTTCATGCCATCGAACTATGTCAGATACGCCATCGATTTCGATGGTGACGGCCGCGCCGATCTTCTGCACAGTCCGGCCGACGTGTTGGCCTCGACGGCCAATTATCTTCAGGGTCATGGCTGGGTCCGAGGTGGCGACTGGGAGCCAGGCTCACCCAATTTCGAGGCCATCCGGGCCTGGAACAAGTCGCAGGTCTATTCGCGCACGATCGCCTACTACGCCTCGAAGCTCGCCGGCGACGAGACATCGGCATCGATGAGCCAGTAGCCGTTCAATCGGGATAGGGGGGAGCCTCGCGGTTCCACCCCTCCCACACCACCGTACATACGGGTCCGTATACGGCGGTTCGTCGGATTACTCGACTGGCTGGACGTGGACAGAGGCGAGGCCGAGGCCTCTGA
>NZ_VOSK01000230.1 GCF_009296175.1 Microvirga tunisiensis
ACCTCCATGACCGCGCCGGAGCCGAACTCCTGCTGGAGGGTCTGCAGCATCTCTTTCCGGCGATCGAGCGGATGTGGGCCGACACGGCTTATCGTGGGCTGAAGGACTGGCTCCAGAAGGCCCTGAGCTGGAGATTATCCATCCCGCAGCATTGGTGGAGCGGCGGAACCTGGATGCGGGCTGACGCGGAGCCGCCGACGCGACCGAGTGGCTTCCAGGTGCTCGCACGCAGGTGGGTTGTCGAGCGGACCATCGGTTGGCTCACCACCAACCGGCGGCTCGCCAAGGACTACGAACGCTTGGTCGAGACCGGTGAAATGCTGCTCTATCTCGCCATGAGCCGCATCCTGCTGCGTCGCCTCACGCGAAAGGAAAGATAATTGCTCACCAGCCTCTAAAGAGCGGGGGCCAAATAACGCGCCGCAATCGTCCCCGGCTCAGTCTTTTCTGCGGCGATCTGGACAAGCATCTGACTGCGGAGACGGTCCACCTCATGGGGGGCAAACGCCGGATGCAGGGCGACATTGGCGAAGAGGTCAAGCGATGGGCCGAGGTTGGCGGTCAGGGCTGATAGGGTAATGCCGGTGCGGTCCATCGACGACCCGGCGGTGATCGACGCGCCCAGCGTCTCCTGCCGCTCGGCGATCCCAAGCGAACTGAGGGTTGTGGTCCCCTCCTGGAGCAACGCCGTGGTCAAGGCCGCCGTGCCACGCTTGGCTTTGGGATCGGCGGCATGGCCGGCGTCGAGGCTCAGCGCGACCTGCGTTGTCGGAAGTGCGCGACGCTGCGCGTAAACCACTTCGATCCCGTTCGAGAGCTGCGCCCGCGTAACCTGTGGGAAGGTCAGGTCGGCGATCTCGCCAACCGCAGGTGCCGGCGCGCGCTTCACGACCGGGACTTGGGTCTGTGACACGGCCGAAGCCGGCTTGCTCGCCTTCACGACGGCCTGCGCCTCGCGATCGGCCGGGCGCGCGCCTGGCGTCACGGTCAGGGCATAGACCGAACGGGACAGCCATTGGCCCAACGCTGCCTTGACTGTCGCGGGCGTGGCCGCGGCGTACGCATCGAGATCTTGGGCATAGTGATCAGGATCGTTTGAATAGAGCAGCCCTTTGGCCAGCGTTGCTGCCTTGCTGCCGACGGATTCGAGCGCCTTGATTGTGTCGGCGGCATTCTGGATCGCAACACGATCAACTTCACCAGCCGTCGGGCCTTCGGCAATCAGATCGGCGATGATCGCGTCGAGACGTCTCGCGACCACCGCGGGATCAACGCCAGGCTTGACGTCGGCGCTCACCGCGAACAGGCTCACTTGAGCAAACGTCTGCAAGTCTGCCCGAACGCTGACCGCGAGCTTCTCGTCGCGCACCAGCACATTATCGAGTCTGGAGCTGGCAAGGCCACCGAGCACCGATGCGCCGATCGCAAGCGGCACCGCATCAGGATCGTTGAGCCCCGGCACCACCCAAGTGCGGTAGAGCCGCGTCGTCGCTACCCAATCCTGCAGCGTCTCGTCCTTGCGCGCGGGCAAGGTTGGAATGGCGACTGCGATCGGGCTGCTATCGGGTCCGCGCTTGATGGGCCCGAAATATTTCTCGACCAGCCGCTTTGCGGTCGCAAGGTTGATATCGCCGGCAAGGACGAGGATCGCATTGTTCGGCCCATAGTGCTGGCGGAACCAGCCATGCACGTCGTCCAGGCTGGCGGCATCGAGATCGGCCATCGACCCAATCGGCGGTTGACCGTAGGGATAATCGGCCGGGAACAGGGCTAGGGCTTGAGCATATTCAACGAGGCCGTATGGCGCATTGTCGCCCTGGCGCTTTTCATTCTGGACGACGCCGCGCTGGAGATCGAGCTTTGCCTGCGTGATTGCGCCAAGGAGGTGTCCCATCCGGTCGGACTCGAGATAGAGCGTTTTTTCGAGGGCGTCGGTTGGGACTGTCTCATAGTAGTTGGTGCGGTCGTACCAGGTCGTGCCGTTCATGTCAGTCGCGCCAAGCTGCTGCATCGGCTCGAAGAAACTGGCGTCGGCATTCTCCGAGCCGCCGAACATCAGATGCTCGAACAGGTGCGCGAAGCCGGACTTGCCCTTGGGCTCGTGCTTGGAGCCGACGTTGTACCAGACCGACACGGCGACCACCGGCGCCTTGCGATCGGTGTGGACGAGGACGCGCAGCCCATTGTCGAGGGTGAAGCTCTGTTGGGGAATCTTTACGTCTGCCACAATCTCGCGCGCGCTCGCAACCGGCGCGCTTGGTTCCTGCGGCGGAGCGGCACCGATTGCCGGCGCAGCACCGAGTTGCAGGACGACGAGCCCCGCGACAAACATGGCTTTCATACAAACCTCCTCTATGGAGGCGGCATCGATCGTCTCACCGCTCTCAAGCCTCAAGATCCGGTCGGCAGCTCCTGCGGCCTCGCACCGAAGATTGCAAAAGGCGTGCCAACGGCGCCGCAAGAGCCTCAGAAATTATTTTCTGCAGACTATTCAAGGGTTTCCATGAAAGTGCGGCAGGACGCCGGGCCGCACAGCACCGTGTCGCGGATTGCACAAACCCGACAGCAGGTGTCGGGGACCCGACGTTTGTCCAGGACTGGCGGCATGGTTTTCTCTGTGAGAACAGCGCAACTCGCGCGTCATTTAACCGCGTTCGGCTATGTCCGATGTCCGACACTGTCGGACATCGGACATAGCCGTATGAGAGCCATCATGCTGTTGTGAAATCATTTTCTCCTTTGGCACGGTATATGCTGAGCAATCCACGCTGAGCTGCGAACGCGGCACAGACTGAGGAGAAATCGTCCCATGATCACGCTGACCGACAATGCCGTCGCCGCCGAGCGGGCGGACGGCTTGCGCATCATGATCCAAGCCGGCGTCAAGATGTTCGTGGACGCAGGCTCCCAACCCTATTCGCCGGCATGGCCGCCGACTTTGTCACGGGGTCTGGATCCTCCGGCTTTGTCTTCGCCAATCCCAACGCACGGTCGATCGGCAACCCTTCGTCGATGCACGGTTTTGGCGCCTCCATCGGTGCGGCGGTGAAGGAGGCGCGTCGGCAGGTGAAAGCGCTGATCGGCGCGGAGTGCGACCATGAGATCGCCTTCACCTCGGGCGGGACCGAAAGCAGCAATGCGGCGATCCTTTCGGCACTCGATGGTGTCGCGGGAGTAGGTCGAAGTCGTCCAAGTTCTAGCGTTCTGGAAGACAGGATTGGCTCGATGATCAGCGCCCTCCGTCGGCAGGTGACAATTGGTGCCCAGGCTGGCAACGCACGGGTCGATGAATTGATTGGAAACTGCCAGTGATAAAGCGCTTGGTTCTGGTTGGAGTGATCAGCCTTATCGGGCTCCTTCAAGCAGATTGCGACTCAGCTGTTCGGCTATCTTGTGAGCGCGCGCGCTTGGCATGGGGACAAGTTCTGAGCCTAAATCTGGCGCGCTCCCACCAGGTTGAATCCCTGGTCGAGTCCATGAGGGAGAGGCTCCCAGCAGAACGCGAATTGTTGGATGAAGTTGCTGCCGCCCGAGACGGCGTTCATGCTGCCATGGCAGATGGCGGCTCTATAGCAGACGGCCAGCGTTTCAGAGCTTGTGAGAGGGCCGAGCTCCGGCTATCAGCGGCGTCTGCCCGGCTCTACGAGATGATTAAACGTTATCCTCGCGTCACCACTGATAGCAGACTTATGGGTCAGCTCAGAGCACTTCAGCAACTCGAGGATCGAATTGTCGTAGCACGAAGCGACTTCAACAGTGCAGTGCGCTGATATAATGCGGAACTGCAAGGAAGTTTTGAGCGCCTTGTTGCGACCGTGTTGCACAGATCGTGTGAAGAATGCACTGTGTCGCTGGGCATTTTGGCGTGAGACTCGAGCTTTTCGAGCAACCATGGGCATCTAACGTGAAATTCTGCGACTTTGGAACCTCACGTTAAGCGTCAATGTGAGACAGGTTCGGGAACATCCCTCCCCTGCCCCTTTTCATTAGCTGAGAAGCACTTGCGATAGCCGAGGCGCGTTTGCAATCAGAGCTCACGCCCGCCCCGAATCCGGACAACGTTTGAGAGCCGGAATCTCATATGTGGACGCTCCCCTTTGGCAAGGGATTTGTTGACGTGTCTGCGAGGCGGTCGGGTGCACTCATATGTTCGGCCTACTGATGCGGCTCGTTTGACCGCTGGCCCTTCTCTATTCGGCACCTCCACGTCAAGCACCGTCTTTTCGACCCGTCGGTCTAGCGCATTCCTCGCGAGCTCTTGCTTCTCTCCGGGATCGGCATTCTGCCCTCCCATGATGGGATGAGAAGGATGAGGCAGCACAATCTGATGAGCGCATTGATGACCGTGGCAATCGATGCAAAGGCCAGCACGAACTTACCTCATCCATCGTCCCGCGAGGGACAGCTTTCCACCGGCAGGCGGAACTTCGGTGTCTTCTCCCTAATGGGCGATCAAAGGAATGGCTGCACAAGAGGATCTTTCGCCCAACGGAACTCCGTTCCATCGCTCCAGATCCGGTGCATGTGGACAGCCAAGCGCCGCGCCAGCGCGACAATGGCTTTCCGAACGCCGCGCCGCTTGGCGACATTCATCGCCCATGCCTCAGCCACGACCACTTCTTCACCCGCGTCAGCAGGACCTGGGCGGCTTCATAGAGCAGCCCTCGCATCATTCCATCGCCACAGAGGGAGACCTGCCCAATACGCGTGCTCTCCCCGGACTCCCTGAGCACTGGCGTTAATCCCAAGACAGGTCCAACGGCTGTCGACTTTCGGAAGCGGGCCGGCACATCGATGGTGCTGGTGAACGCTAGGGCGACAACTGGCCCGACGCCCGGAATGGTCATCAGGCGCCGGCAGACCCCGTCATCCCGGGTGATCTCCAGTACCTTCCGGGGGAGGCGGGACAGTTCCTCCCGCAACATCTGCTGGCGGCGAGCAGGAGGCGGTGATGTCCGCCAGTTCCGGCCTGCCGTCTACGAGCTCCCGGATCCGGACGTCAAATCCCACAGCCCCGGTCATGCCAACCTTGAGGCCGAAGTTGCGCAGCAAGCCGCGGATGTCGTTCTCAATCGCGACCGCCTTCTCCTGCAGTAGCTTGCGCGCAGTCAGCAAGGCACGACGATGTTGGCTTGTCAGCGTTTCGATGTGCACCGGCCGGAACAGGTTCACCCGCATCATCTGGGCAATGCCGCGGGCATCCTTGCGGTCGGTCTTGTTCACCTGCGCCTTGAGGAACGCCTTCGTATGCCGCGTCTCAATGCAGATCACCGGCAAGCCTGCTTGCGCCAATCCGCTGAACAGCCACTGCGATAGGGGGCCGGCCTCAAGCCCGATCCGGCCCAACCGCCATGTCGGATCCTGTAAAGCACGAGCGAGGTCTTCGGGATGGCTGGTCACCTTCAGCTCACGGCGGATCGAACCCATCTCGTCCACAATGCAGATCGAGGTCTCTTTGGGGGAGACGTCCTGTCCGGCGTAGTGCTTCATGCTGCGCGCCCTTTCCTGATGCTTGTGAGGGAACACCCTCACGCTATCACCAGATCGAAGCGCTGCACCTCTGACTGGTGCCATCGGAGATGGGGCTCAAGCCGAATACATGGGGTAATCGCGGGGCGAGTCGCCTGTATGGGCTGGGTCACGCAGACGCCAGCGGCGAATGCCGATCAGAAAGGTGGTTGCTCCCCGATAAGATGAAGAAACGGGCTCACGACCTGACGCCGGGCCCCAGCATCGAACGGAGAGCAACCATGGAGCAGTATATCGGTCTGGACGTGTCGTTGAAAGAGACGGCGATCTCGGTGCGGCGGGACGGTAAGCGGATCTGGCGCGGCAAATGCCCGTCGGATCCGAGCCTGATTGCGGAGGTTGTCCGCCAGCGCGCACCCGAGCCTCAGCGGGTGGTGTTCGAGACCGGGCCTTTGTCGGTGTGGTTCTATCATGCGCTCCAGGCCGAGGGGCTGCCGGCGATCTGCATCGATGCTCGTCATGCCAAGGCCGCCCTCGACATGGCGGCGAACAAGACGATGCGAACGACGCCGATGGTCTGGCGCATCTGGCGGAGGTCGGCTTCTATCGTGAGGTGCGGGTGAAGGGTTCGACAGCATGCTGATCCGCACGTTGGTGGCGGCCCGCACCCGGCTGGTGCGGATCACAACCGAGCTGTCCAACCAGATCCGCGGCCTGATGAAGACCTTCGGCTTGGTCGTTCCCGCCGGCAAGGGCAGCACGTTCGAGAAGAATGTCCGCAGTCTCCTGGTCGACCAGGAGGGCCTCGCGGCGATTGTGCTGCCGATGCTGGAGGCGTGGCGCAGCCTGCGGATCCGGGCGGCGGAACTCGGCCGTCAACTCTTGGCCGGCGCTCGCCAAAGCCAGGCCTGTCGCATTCTCATGTCGATCCCCGGTGTCGGGGCGATCACCGCGACATCGTTTGCGACCGCCATTGAGGATCCAGACAGCTTCAAGAAGTCTCGTTCCGTCGGCGCCTGGCTCGGTCTGACCACCCGACGCTACCAGTCCGGCGAGGTCGACTATGATGGCCATATCTCCCGCCGGGGCGACCGCCAGGTGCGGGGGCTTCTGTTTGAGGCGGCAACCGTCATCCTGACCCGCAGCTCGGCCGAGAGCGGCCTGCGGACCTGGGGTCTCAAGCTCCGGGAGCGGGTCGGCTTCAAGCGGGCGGCCGTTGCTGTGGCGAGGAAACTCGCTGTTCTCATGCACGCGATGCTCAAGACCGGCGCCTTCTTCGACCGGAGCATCGGCACCGCGGCTTGATCGGTTGAGGATCGCGTTCAGTCTCTGAGCGCGCTGAGACGTGCCTGCCGGGACGTGGGCCGAGCCATTCCGCCTGTTGGGATGCACCGCTGACGCAGCCGAGTGTGGCGTCCACATAGGAAGGCTCCTCCCGCGAAGCTCCATCCTGCGGCGATAGCTGTCGACCGCGAAGACGACCCTGCATCCGGCAGATGCTCATGTGGCGTGTCTCTGATCCACCGCGATCAGCCTCTCCGACATAGTCTCTCGACCTTGATCCAAGGCTCGAGCGGGTGAGTATTGTAAAAACTACTTGCAAAATGGCTCGCGATTAGTTTCCGTTGTGATCAAGCACATTTTTCGACCCATAGGCGGTCGGCTTTGATCAGCGCATTGGCCATCACGATGAGCTTACGCATAAGCGTGACCACAGCGACCTTCGCTGGTTTTCCGGACGCGATGAGACTTTCATATTTTGCCTTGAGATCTGGGTTGTAACGAGCGGCAACGAGGGCCGGCATGTAAAGTGCACGCCTTACGTTGGCCCTTCCTCCTTGAATAAAGCTGCGGCCTTTCCATTGCCCTGATTGTCGGGCGACGGGAGCCAGGCCTGCAAGGGAAGCAGCTTGTTTGGGATCGAGTGCTCCTAGCTCAGGCATGGTCACGACCAGCTGGTCGGCGGTCCGTGTGCCTACCCCAGCGATACTGGAGATGATTTCGTGCCGGCGGGCCAACTCCGGGTCAGCCGCGATGATCGTCGCAACCTCGGCGTCAATCTGCTCGATATGCCGCTCGATCTGATCCAGGCGCGTTTTGTGCTGGCGCTTGAGGAGAGGCAGCGTCAGGTTCTTTGCTTGATTTTGCAGCGCGATCTTATCGCGGACCAAGCCATCGCGAGCGCTGATTAATTCCGCGAGCTTGGCTTGTTGGGGCGTACTTGCGGGGCGCACAGGAGGCTGGAGCGTCGTCGCCATGCGGGCCAGAATGACCGCATCAATTTTATCCGTCTTGGCGAGAGTGCCTGCTGCTTGTGCGAACCGCCGTGCTCGAGCCGGGTTGAGGTTGACGCATGGCAGATCCGTCAGAGCCTGCTCTAACCGCCGATGGTAAGCGCCAGTAGCTTCATAGGCGATCCGATCGATCTGCCATTGTGCAAGCCAATCTATCAGCTCCCTTTGGCCCTTGTCGGTATTGGGGAATTGCCGCTCGCAGCCTACAGGATGGGCATATACATCAAGGGTCGCTTTTGAGATGTCGATGCCGACCGTTTGGGGTAGAAGATTATCCATCTCTTCCGCTGTCCTACTCTTGTCATCCGGGCCCGAAGCCCTGGTTTCCGTCCAGGTCTGGTGGAAAAGAAAGGGGTGATCACACTAATCGACGGTCCTCTACGACCGAGACGACTTCGATCCATCCCCTTCCTCCCGATCCGGGGTGGCCACCTCGGATCGGGCATCTCTTAATGTCGAAAACCAGCGGAAAGGTCATAAAACAAGACGACCCATCAGAACCGAACCGCGGCACATCTGCGGATCTTCAGGCCAAGACCGCGCAGATTAACCGGATAGCGCATGGTCGGCATGCCACGAATGCGCAGGTGCGCCAGGTTCATCTGATGCTTCGGGCGCGACATCGTCGCTTCGATCCCGGCGCGCCAACGATAGGTTTCATGGGATGCATCGCTGCTCTCGTAATGGCGTCGTTCTTGGTTGTCTGCCCGTGCTGGCGTGTATTGAAAGCGGGAGATTGGCTCAGGTCGTGCGATTGCCGCAAAAGCAGAACGCCGATGACGATGTGGAAATCCTTCGATGGGCGGCCCATGCGCTCATCGAAATGAGGGACCAACTCATCAATCGGAAGGTCATCAAGAAGATAATAGCGGAAGACCTCAGCCCAGGAACGATCCAACAGCTGACGCCGCTTCTCGCCCAATTCCGACTAGCGACCCAGCAAATCCCGGTTCGTCTGTCACGCAATGTAATCATGCGCAAGTATAGGTGCTCCAGCCCTCGAAATGAATCGACTTTTACCGCCCCGTCTTCATTCCGCTAAAGCTCCATCCATAGCGCGAATGGGGACCATCGAGAAAATCAATTTTACCACTCCTCCGGAATGCTGCATCAGGGGTGCATGGGAGCTTCTGCAGGATTGTACGCGAAGGGTTTCAAACCGCCCTTGCGCAAACCCCTCAATGCGCATTCACCAAGCTCGTGATGGCTCCCACCCCAGCGCGCTCACAGCGCCCTCAATGGTTGATCCGTCTGCCCCTCGGGGACTGGACGCAAACAGTGGAGCCTCTCGGCTGGTGGACCTAACAAGGAGATAGCATGGCTACGATTAATGACGCAGACTTCAGCGAGATCCTGCGCGCGACGTTTGGATCGGACGTGATCTTCGGCAATGACGCTCTCGACCCTCATGCCGGTGGCGATGCCGCCGTCCCCCCAGCGGGTCGCGGGAGGCGACCCTGATCCCTGGGAGCCTGAAGTTGGTCCCTTGGACCCTGAACTTGATCCCGGGGACCCTGAATTTCATCTCCCGGAGCCTGAACCCGTTAGGAACGTTAAGACGGGCGGGAATGGGAACGGCAGCCTGAAGGGCGGCGCCGGAGCGGATGAGCTCCACGGCGGCGCAGGGAACGACGTCCTGCTGGGCGGCCCCGGAGTCGACGCGCTTCTTGGTGCCGACGGGGACGACGTCCTAGGTGTTTGGTGGCGGAACGTTGTTGGGATCGGGTGCGTTACGCCATTGAGGAGTACACTTGGCGCTTTGACGGCCTGCGACGCCGAGCTTCTCACCGCAGGAGGACGTGAAGCTGTCGATCCACCCGCAAGCCCGTACCACCCCCGCTGTCCGCCAGGAGATCGCCCGCTCGGCCGAGCCCACCGGCGTGTTGGCCCAGCGCTTCAGCGTGAGCACCGAGACCATCCGCAAGTGGCGCAAGCGCGGAGCCCAGGACTGCCAGGACCATTCCAGCCGGCCGCACAAGCTGCCCTGGAAAGCCACGGACGAGGAGCGCGCCATCGTCTGCGTCCTGCGCCAGGCCACCGGCTTTCCGCTCGACGATCTGACCTTCATCGTCACGCATTTCCTGCCGCATCTCAACCGCGATGCCGTCTACCGCATCCTCAAGGCCGAGGGTCTGGGACGATTGCCCCCGGCGCAGCAGCGCCAGCGCCGGAGCGGCACGTTCAAGGACTATGATCTCGGCTTCGTGCACATCGACATCAAGCACCTGCCCAAGCTGCAGACCGCCGACGGGGAGCGCCGCAAACGCTATTTGTATGTGGCCATCGACCGCTGCTCGCGCTGGGTGCACCTGGCCGTCAAGGACGATGAGCTGGCCACCAGCGCGGTCGCCTTCCTGAAAGAGGCGGTGCGCGCCTTCCCCTTCAAGATCACGCACGTGCTCACCGACAGAGGATCCTGCTTTACCGCCGATGGCTTTGAAGAGGCCTGCCGCCAGCTGAAGCTGGAGCACCGCAGGACCAAGCCGTATACACCGCAGACCAATG